>CAZJZC010000152.1:0-5988 GCA_964550365.1 uncultured Gemmatimonadales bacterium
GGATCAACAAGCACGGGTTCCGGGCGCGGATGGCGACGCGCTGGGGCCGCGAGGTGCTCTCGCGTCGGCGCAAGAAGGGCCGCAAGCGGCTCACCGTGCGGACCGGATCGAAGCACCACGGCGGTTGACCGCGGAACGGCTGTCGAGGTCGTCCCGTATCACGCGCGCCGCGGACCTGCGCGCCGTCATGACACAGGGGAAGCGCCGTCGAACGGATCACCTGGATCTGTTCACCCGGCCTTCCCCTGTCGGCTGTTCACGGCTGGCGGTGGTGGTGCCGCGGCACGCCCACACGGCGGTGCGCCGCAACCTCCTGCGGCGTCGCCTGCGGGAGATCGGGCGGCGGCAGGTCCTGCCGGCCCTCGAGCAGGCCACCGACGTGGCGGTCCGGGCCCGACCGTCGGCCTACGGCGCGAGCTTCGAAACTCTGCGCCGGGAATTCGTAGGGAGCTTGTGTCGCCCCTCGCCCGGGTGAGCCTGCTGCTGATCCGCGGCTACCAGGTGACCCTGTCGCCGCTGCTGCCGTCGGCCTGCCGCTATACGCCGACCTGCTCGCGGTATGCCGCCGAGGCGATCGAGAAGTACGGCGCCCTGAAAGGCTCGTGGCTGGGCGCCCGGCGCATCCTGCGCTGTCACCCGTTCCGTACGGGTGGCTATGACCCCGTGCCCTGAGACGTGATGGACCGTCGGTTCCTGCTGGCCGTCACCCTGATGATCGCCGTCCTGGCCCTGCCGTCGCTGTTCATGAAGCGGCCGGCCCGGCCGGCGGCGCCGGCCGACTCGGCGCAGGTGCAGGTAGCGGCCGGCGACTCGGCGTCGTCGGCCGCCCCGCGGCCGGCCGGTACGCCCGTGTCCGCCCCCCCGGTGGCTCCCGCGACGCCGTCGGCGCCGGCCGGGCCGGACACGGCGTCGGTGAGCGACTCGGTGGCCGGCTACCGCTTCAGCGCCGCCGGGGGCGTGCTGGTCCAGGCGACCCTGCCCAGGTACACGAACCACCATCCGGGTGACTCCGGGGCCGTCCGGCTGTTCCGGCGCGACGGCCGGATGCTGGCGCATACGCTGATCCTCGACAGCGACACGCTGCGCTTCGGCGCGGCGCCCCACGTCATCGAGCGGCTCCCGGACGGCCTGCGGCTCACGGCCCAGGTCGGGGCCGTACAGCAGGCCCTGACCGTGACGCCGGTCGCGGGCCACCCATACCTGCTCGACCTGCGGGCCGACGTGACGGGCCTGGACGGCCGCGGCGCGCTGCTGCTGGTGGACCTGGGCGACGGATTCGCCAACGTCGACGGCGACAGTCTGGACAATTACCGCAACTATGCCGTGGCCGTCCGGCGCGGGCGGCCCGACAACACCAATTTCCGCTCGCTGGACCCGGGTGAAGTGGAGCAGCTGGCCGGCCCGTTCGACTGGGTGGCGGTCAAGAGCAAGTATTTCATCGGCGCCCTGCTCTCGGCCGACAGCACCCGGCCGCAGATCGGCGGTGCGGTGCTGACCGGCATGCCGCGCGAGGGCAAGAACGCCACCCGCATGGCCACCAGGCTCACCATGCCGGTGGGCGTCGACGGCCGGATCCACTACCAGCTGTACCTCGGCCCCCAGACCCAGCGCACGCTGAAGCCGCTGGGCCGGGAACTCGACCAGGCCTCACCCTACGGCTGGATCTTCCGGCCCATCGTCATGCCGGTGGCCGGATGGATCACGCAGCTGTTCCTCTGGATGCACGAGAATCTGTCGCTCTCCTTCGGCATGGTGCTGGTGGTCTTCGGCGTGCTGGTGCGGCTGGTGCTGTGGCCCCTCAACACCAAGGCGATGAAGAGCCAGGTGGCGATGATGGCGGTCCAGCCGATCCTGAAGGACCTCCAGGCGCGTCACAAGAACGACCCGCAGCGACTGCAGTCGGAGATGATGAAGGTCTACAAGGAGCACAACGTCAATCCGCTGGGCGGCTGCCTGCCGATGCTGCTGCCCATGCCGGTGCTGCTGGCGCTGTTCTTCGTGTTCATGCGCGCCATCGAGCTGCGGGGGACCCCGTTCCTGTGGCTTCCGGACCTGTCGATGCGCGATCCGCTGTTCATCACGCCGCTGGTGATGGGCCTGTCGATGTACGCGTTGTCGAAGCTCAGCCAGCAGGGCATGCCGCCCAACCCGCAGGCGAAGATGATGACGATCTTCATGCCCATCATGATGACGGTGCTGTTCCTGAACTTCGCGTCGGGGCTGAACCTGTACTATGCGGTTTCGAACATCGTGAGCCTGCCGCAGCAGTGGCTGATCAACCGGTCCCGGCAGGCCGAGATGGACCGGCGAAAGGTCGCCAAGACCTAGCGGGGGGTCTCGCCCTCCAGGGCCAGCCGCCAGACCTCCTCGGCGAGCCACTCGAGACGCTCTTCGGCGTACTGCAGTTCCTGCGCATTCAGGTCCTTCACGTTGCGCGCCACGTGGCGCACATGCTCGACGAGTTCGTCGAGCACCTCGCGCAGTTCGCGGTTCTGGCGCCGCTCGTTGGCCCTCATGCGCTGGCGGCCTGGCCGTGCCCGCGGCGCTCGACAGCCTCGGCGAACTCGGCCGCGGGCGCCCGTGCGGCCCGGGCCACGCCGCGCTCCGTCACCAGGGCCTCGGCCATGCGCGCGCCGAGGTAGTAGCCGGCGCGCTCGGGGAGCACCCGGTTGGCGACGAGGCGGGCGCCGGGCGTCATGCCGCCGGTCAGCCATCGAAGGCGCAGGCCCAGGCCCGTGGCGTCGAGGTCCGGCGCCGCCGCGCGCACCAGGAAGGACTCCAGCTGGCGCAGGCGCCGGTACTGCTGGCGCGAGAACCCCAGGTAGGCCTCGGCCGGCAGGCCGGGCGCCGCCGCGCGGGCGGCGTGGACGGCGACGCCCTCGTTCAGCAGCAGTTCCCGCAGACTCGCGCGGCTGGCCAGGTCCCAGCAGTCATAGCTGCCGCCCGCTTCGGCGATCAGCCGGCGGACGTCGGCGCCGCTGTCCGGCGAGCAGTACCGCACCACATGGGCCACCTCGTGTGCGATCCACATCGGCAGCAGGCGCGGATCGAGCCCGAGGCCGAACGTCTCGGGGTTGGCGTGTCCGGTGAAGTGCTCCACGCACACGAACGCGACACCGCGGCCCTGGATGACCAGTTCGCCGGCGTTCGCCGCGCCGACCCCGACCATGAGGTACAGGTCCAGCTCCTGGTCCAGTTCCAGGATCTGTCCTGCGCGCTCGAGCGCCTCGCCGGCCACCCGGTCCAGGTCGACCGTCTCGAGGAGGCGTTCCAGGTCGCGCCGGTCGGCGGTCGCGGCCGCGCGGATGGCGTCGGCGGCGGGCGGCGAGTCGAGGTCGAGGACGTAGTTGTGCCAGTATGCGGTGAGGACCGGCCGGTGACGCTGGAGGTAGGCGTGATAGGCGACGATGGGGTCGTCGGCCGCCCGGACGGCGAGGAATTCGGGAACGAGATTGATGATCACGTCGGCGCCACCAATCTGCGGACCCGCGGCGCCGGTGACAAGGGTGATTCAGCGCAGACGGAACTCCATCGTGGCGCTCGCGGTCGCTGCGCCGCGCAGCCGGTCGACGATCTCGAGCACCAGACGGTAGCGGCCGGGCGGCAGGCGACCCGGATCGACCACGAGCGACTCGACGACGCGCCGGGTCACGGCGCGCTCGCGCGTGAAGCTGACGACGCTCACGCGTTCGCGGCGTGAGCGGTTGAGGAAGCCGCCGTCGCTGCGCTCGAAGCGGTAGCGCGCCTCGTACCTGACGAAGCCGTCGCGGGTGTCCAGCCCATAGACCTCGGCGTAGACCCGCATCGGCTCGCTGGCCGGCAGGACGAGGCCGGGCGGGGCGGCGGCGGCGAGGGTGTCGCGCTCGGCGGCGACCCGTCCGGAGGCCAGCAGCACACCGGACACGGCAAGCCCGCCGTCGCCGTAGTCGGGCAGCACGGTCGCGCCGCGGTACCGGCCCCGGGCGCCGGCCCGCGCCGCGTCGACCAGGAGCAGATACGGACCCGGGTCGGCGCGCAGGAGGAGGGAGCGGTTGGTGCCGCTGTCGCGGGCGGCTTCGCGTCCGTCGGCGCCGATCAGCACGCCGGTCGCGCCGACGGAATCGGGGAACAACAGCAATTCCGTGAAGCGCCCGTCGTCGGCGCGGAACGCCGCGGGCCAGAAGACGAATGCGAGCGACGGCCGGTCGCCGGGCGCGTCCGTGGCCATGAGCAGGGCGGCAGACTCGGCCTCCCCGGCCTGGACGGGTGTGAAGACGACGTCGCCCGAGACACCCCCGAAGCCGGTGCGCCGGGCGAACGTCACCCGCAGAACGCCGTCGTGCCGGAGATAGCACCAGGTCTCGCCGTCGAGCCCGTAGGTCGCCCGGACATCGGGGCGACCGTGACGGACCCAGACGCGACCACGGTCATCGAGGCCGTCCTCCAGGTTGGGCGAGGCCTCGGCGGACACCGTGTCGAGCCGCGGCGTCAGGCCGGCCAGGAACCGCGTGTCGGCCGCGCTCTCGGGCAGCCGGGCGGAGCACTGTTCAGCGCGGGCCCGGGCCGTGATGGCGGCCAGGTCGGCATTGCCGAACGAGAGCGAGGCGCCGGCCAGCGAGCGGAAGGTCGCGGACCGGTGCCAGCGGGCGTTGGGGTGCAGGAGCCCGAAGCCGCGCCGGGCTTCGGCGAGCCGGCGAAAGTGCTCGCCGACGCGCTCGTTGAGCGCCGTACCGATGTCCGGTTCGCGGCGCGACCAGAAGAGCCGCAGGAACGCCGCGCGGGCGCGGGGCGGCGTCTCGAGGTACGCATCACGTTCGGCGGGAGTCGCGATCGAGCGCAGCATCTGCCACAGGACGCCGGCCGAGTCGCGGTCGGCGAGCAGCAGGGCCTCCTCCCACTCGGCCGCACCTTCGAGATCGCGGGACTGCTCGAACAGCGCCCGCGTGAGCAGGGCCCGGGGCGCGGGGTCGTCACCGCGCTCCCGCATCAGCGAGCGGAGGAGCGGCTCCGCCTCGCCGTAGCGGCGGAGTTCCACCAGGAGCTGGGCGCGCCGCAGGTCGGCGGCATAGCGGCCGGCGAACCGGTCGAGCGCCGCGAGGGCGGCGCGGCGCTCGCGGTCGGCCCGGTAGAGCCGGAGCCAGAGGGCCCAGGCGTCGCGGTAGTCGGGGTCGATGGCCAGGACGCGTACCAGGCCCCACCGCGCCGTCATCTCGCCGTCGTCGCCGCCGAGGTCCAGGCCGACGTGGCCGAGCCAGTAGTGGGGCGCGGGGTCGTCGGGCGCCAGGGCGGCGGCGCGGCGCAGCAGCGACTCGGCGGCGAACCGGCCGACGACGGGCCGGGCGAGGTGGACACGGCCGAGGAGCACGAGGAGGCGCACGTCCTCGGGACGCGCGTCCAGCAGGCGCTCGGCCTGCCGGCGGGCGGCGGCGAGGTCGCCGGCGGCCAGCAGGGATTCAGCGCGGGTGATGCCCGAGTCGAACGCGGTCGTGGGGCCCGCCGCCGCTCCCTGCCAGAGCATCGCGGCGGCCACCAGGGGGACGACCATCACGGCGGGGGGTCAGCGGTCGCGGAACCGCTGGCTCATCTCGTCGAGGAACCGGCGCTCGTCCGGTGTCAGGCTCTGCAGGCCGCGTTCGGAGATCTTGTCGAGCACGCGGTCGACCTCGTCGCGCACCTGGTCGTCCTGACCCCGCGGGCGGGCCGCGGGCGGCGCCGGCGGCGTGAACTCGGACCGGCGGGACTCCGAGGCCGGAGGCCGGACCAGCACGGCCGGCGCCCGCTCGGCCGAACGCGCGGGCAGGGGGCGGACGAACCAGGACGGGGCGCGCAGGAACAGGAAGGCCGCGATGAACCCGCCGAGGTGCGCCACGTGGGCCACGCCATCGCGGACCCCGAGGCTGGCGAGGAACACCGAGACCACCGCCAGGAACGCCACCAGCCACTTGGCCTTGATCGGCACCGGCAGCGGGAAGATGAGCACCGGCGCGTCGGGCCACTCGAGCACGAAGG
>CAZJZC010000153.1:0-5936 GCA_964550365.1 uncultured Gemmatimonadales bacterium
CCCAGGCGTTACCTGGCGGTCTGCCCTGTGGAGCTCGGACTTTCCTCGGGCCCGAAGGCCCGTGACCGTCGCACTCCGCACCCGGAAGATAGTGGCCGGTGACCTGCCGCGCGACGGCGATGCGGCCCGGGTGATGCCGCGATGCGCTCCGGAGCGCATGCTGGACGCGAACGGAGGCGGCATGTCCCAGGCGACAGTGGCGACGGTGATCTTCCCGGCCGAACGTCCGCGAGTTGAGGCGGCCGGCGAGGGCTGCTTCGCCGTGATCCACAGCGACAACCTGGACGAGGCTTCATTCCGGGTGCGCCGCGGCGCAATTGACGCGTTGTTCCTGTCGGTGCACCGATGCGGCGACGCCGACGTACCGCGGGTCGCGCGCTTCGTGCGGGAGTTCCCCGATGTGCCTGCCGTGGCGCTGGTCTCGCGACGCGACGACGACGCTTCGGAACGCGTCCTGCGCCTGGGACGGATCGGCGTGCGATCAGTGGTGGACCTCACCGCGCCCGCCGGCTGGCAGCGGCTGCGGGACCTGGTGCGCGAACCGAACGCGCCGTTCGTTGCCGCCACGCTGGCGGTGCTCGACCGCGACCTGCGCGAGGCGCCGGACGACTGCCGGCTGTTCTTCGAGCTGGTGATCCGACGTTCGGACGAACGACTCACTGCGTGGCAGCTGGCGCGCGACCTGCGGGTGGCACCCACCTCGCTGATGACGCGGTTCCTGCGCGCCGGGCTGCCGTCGCCCAAGACGTATATCTCCCGGCTGCGCATCCTGCGGGCAGCGTGGATGTTCCAGAACGGGGGTGTCAACATCACCGACGTGTCGGTCCGGCTGGGCTATTCAACGCCCCAGTGCTTCGGCCGCCACGTCCGGTCCGCGCTCGGCATGACCGCCGGCGAGTATCGCCGACGCTTCCCGTATCCGGTCGCGCTGGAGCGATTTCGCGCCACGCTGTTGGCCCCGTACCGGGACCGGCTCCGCACGTTCCATCCACTAGGAACCCTGCCCGGCGACCTCGGACGTCCCGCGGCGCGACGGAGAAGGATCCCGGTCGGGGAGGCAGGTTGAAGAGGTTGGAGCGGCTGTGGGTGGTTGAGGGGGCTGAAATTCACCAGCCTCTCCAGCTTTCCGGAACTACTCCAACCTCGTCAACCCCCGGCCGTCTTGTATTCGGCGGTATCGTGCTGCCGGCCCAGGACAGAGAAGCGCACGATGGCCCCGCGCAGCCGTTCGGCGACCTCGGACAGCCGGCTCGACGTGTCTGCGATGCGTTGGAGCGAGACGTGCTGTTCGGTCGCCGCGCCGGCCGCCTCCGCCGCGCCGGCCGCCGAACCGGCGGCCAGGTCGCCCACGCGGTCCATGGCCGCCAGCAGGGTGGCCATGGCATCGGCCTGTTGTTCCGACAGCGATGCGGTCTCGTCCATCAGCGACGACAGCGCGGCGATCCCGCCCAGCATGTCCTGGAGAGCGCGGTCGGCCTCTCCGGCGATGCCGCTGGCGTCCTTGGTGCGGCCCTCTCCGGCGCGCATTGTCTCACCCGCGGCCGCCACGCCGGTGCGCGCGTCCTCTACCGCCCGGGCTACGTCGCGCGCGGCCTGGGCAGAGGCCTGCGCCAGCTTGCGCACTTCGAGCGCCACTACGGCGAAGCCGGCCCCGTGCTCGCCGGCGCGCGCCGCCTCGATGGCAGCGTTCAACGCCAGCAGGTTGGTCTGGCGCGCCAGCTTGGACAACGTCGTTGCCAGGGCGCCGATGCGCTCTGACACCGGTGCCAGCGCCGACACCGCGGCGGCGCCGCGGCCCACGTCATCGCCCACTGCCACCAGCGTGGCCCCGGCACGGCCGACGCGTTCGCGGCTGGCCTCGGCGGCCTCGAGCAGGGCGCGGGCACTGGCTGCCATCATCTCGGCCCGTTGCCGCAACTCGGTGGCCTCTGCGGTGCGCTGCTGGGTGCGGGCCCCGCTGTCGGCGGCGATGGCTCGCTGCTCGCGTAGCTGGGCCGCGAGGCGCGCGGCGCTGCCGCCGACCGAAGCGCTGCTGCGGCGCAGTTCGTCAGTGCTGCCGGCCAGGACGTCGCCGAGCGCCGCGACCTCGTCGGCCTCGCGCTGCACCCGGGCGATGGTGCCTGCGGTAGCCTCCAGCATGCGGTTGAACGACCGTTCCAGCACGCCGAGTTCGTCGGCGGCCACGCCGGGGGCGCGGACCGCCAGGTCGCCCTGAGCGGCGTCTTCCATGGCGCGCCGCATCTGGCGCAGCCGGTCCACCAGGCGGGCGGGGCCTCGGAACAGCACCAGTGCCGTGATCCACAGGATCCCGGCGTCGAGGTATGCCACGGTGGGGAGGTCGAACACGGTAATGACCCCCTGCGGCGGCTCGTACCAGCGGGTATGCAGGTAACTACCCAGCACCGAGAGGGCAGCCGACGCCGGAGCCAGCCAGCGGCCTACGCGCCCGGTCCAGTCGAAAACGTAGGGAGCGATGGCAAGAAGGTAGAGGAGCGAAGCCCCGCCCTTGCCGGTGAACGCCACCACGACCGTGACCAGGGCCAGGTCGAGGAGCGCGGCCAGGGGCAGCAGGGGCCGGCGCAGCCACGAGGCGCGCGCGCCGAGCGCCACGCCGACATTGAGGCCCAGGGCTACCGCGGCGGCGGCCAGCACGGTGCCATGCGGGGCGTCGGTGTAGCTGGTGTAGGACCCTGCCAGGAGCGCCGCGGCCACCAGCGGCACCGCGACCCAGCGCCGGCGCACCGAGCGGGCGAGCGCGGGCGCGGTATCGCCCCCGGCCGCCGGGCCGCTCATGCCAGCAGCTCGCGCACCGAGACCAGTGCGGTCACCGCGAACCCTTCGGCTTCGAGAGTCGCGCGGCCACCCTCTTCTCGGTCCACCACGGCCAGGATGCCCAGCACCGAGCCGCCCTCGGCGGCCACGGCCGCGGCCGCGTCACGTGCCGAGGCGCCGCTGGTGATCACGTCCTCGACCACCACCACGGCATCGCCGGCCGCGAAGCAGCCCTCGATGCGTCGCCCGGTACCGTGCGTCTTGGGCGCCTTGCGCACGGTGAAGGCGTGGACCGGCGGCCCTGCGCCGTTCGACGCCAGGGCGATCGCGTAAGCCACCGGGTCGGCGCCCAGTGTCAGGCCGCCGACGGCGCGCGGTGCCCAACCATGGCTGCGGACAGCCGCCAGGCCCAACGCGCCGATGAGTGCGAGCCCTTCGGCGTACATGGTCGTGAGGCGACAGTCGATATAGAAGGATGACCGGCGCCCGGAAGCGAGCAGGAAGTCCCCGGTGCGGAGCGAGCGCTCGCGCAGCAACTGGACCAGGCGCTCGCGCGGGATCACGGCGCCGTCAACGTCCGCCGAACAGCCCCTTGATGGAGCCCAGCAGGCCGCTCTTGCCGGCGGCAGCCGGCTGACTGGCCGCGTCGGCCAGGTCCTGCGCGAAGGCCACCACGGAAGGCTGCCGCTTGGCTGGTTCGCGCGCCAAGCCGCGCATTACGGCGTCCTCGACCGGGCGCGGGAACTGGATGTCGCGCCGCGCCTGAGAGAGCGGCACCGGCGGCTGCGTAAGCAACTGGTGGAACAGCTCGCGCGGCGACTTGGCCGGGTACGGCAGATGCGTGGTAAGCAGGAAGTAGGCTATGGTCGCCAGCGAATAGATGTCCGCGGCCTCGCCCACGAGCTCGCCGGAAAGCGCCTCGGGCGCCACGTACTGGAGCGTGCCCACGAAGAAGCCGGTGCGGGTGAGCCGTTCCTCCTGCTTGGCTTCGGCGTCGCGCGCGATTCCGAAGTCCAGCAGGCGCGCCCGCTGGGTGCGCGGATCGTAGATAATGTTCTCTGGCTTCAGGTCGCGGTGGATGATGCCCGCCGCGTGCGCCACCGCCAGGCCTTCGGCGAGCTGCTGGACGATGCCGGCAGCCAGCGGCAGCGACAGCGCGCCCGAGCGCCGCACGAACTTGACCAGCAGTTCGCCGTCGGCCCACTCGAGCGCCAGGAAGTGGAGCCCGTCCGCCTCGCCGTAGTCGTAGGTCTGCACCACGGTGGGATGCACCACCCGTGCACCGAACGCGGCTTCGCGCAGGAACCGCTGCACCGCGGTACGGTCACCACGGAGCTTCTGGCGCAGCACCTTTACGGCGCAAACGCCGCGGGTCGCGTGCCGGGCGCGGTAAACGGTCGCCGTGCCGCCCTCGCCGACGCGCTCGAGCAGCTCGTAGCCGGCGACGGTGCGCCCGGTGAGGTCTTCGGAGTGCATGGAGACCGTCAAGCTAGCCGACGTGTCCGGGCGCGGCAAGTCAAAGTGGGACCGCGCCTTGACGCTGCCGAGCGCGGGTCCGTAGCTTGCCCGAAGAAGCGCGCGCCCCTCCCGCCTCCACGAGGTCCCCACGCCACCCATCCGAGCTGTCATGCTGCTGGTGCCGATGGCCGTCGCGTGCGGGCCCTGGCAGCGCGTGGGCCAGGAGGCCGAGCCCGTCAACGTCACGGCCGAGCGGCTGCCGCAGATCCTCGATCCCACGCGACCCTACCGCGAGATCGGGCTGCTGACGGACGCCGGCCCCCTGGGCTTCATCGGCGTGGCCCGCGTGGTGGCCGGGCCCAGGGCCGATTCGGTCCTGCTGGCGCTGGGCCTGTCGCTGCGCACCCGCGGGCTCACGTTCCGCCGCGAGTCCGAAGGGTTCGCTGCCGACTACCGGGTGGAGATCATGCTGCGCCGCGGAAACTCGGTGGCGCGCCAGCTGATGCACGACGAACGGATCCGGGTGACCAGTTTCCGCGAGACCCAGCGGTCCGACGAGAGCGTGATCTTCCAGGAGTTCGTGCCGCTGGCCCCGGGCCAGTATTCGCTCGAGGTCACCGTCAGGGACCGCAACGGCCCCAACTACGGCCGGGCCGAGCAGGCCATCAACGTGCCGTCGGCCGAAGGCGCGGCGGTGTCGCTGCCGTTCGCCGTTTACGAGGCGAGCGGCCGCGCCTCGAACACGGTGCCGCCGGTTGTGGTCATGAACCCGCGGCAGTCGGTGGAGTACGGCGCCGACTCGATCCGCTTCTACATCGAGGCGTACGGTGCCGCCCCCCGTACCTGGACCGCCACCGCCGAGGATGCCACAGGTCGTCCGGTATGGCGCGACACGGTGCGGTTCGAGGGCCCCGGCACGCTGCGGTGGCGGATCATCACCGTCCCGCCCCAGGCGCTGGCCATCGGGCGCTACGAGCTGCGGCTTTCGCAGGACAGCACCATCATGGCGGCCACGCCGTTCCTGGTCTCGTTCTCGGACCAGTACGCGGTGGGCAACCTGGAGGAGCTGGTGTCACTGCTGCGCTACTTCCCGCACGTGGACACGCTGCGGGCCGCTCTCCGGTTGCCGCCGGAAGAGCGCGCCGCGGCCTGGCGCCGGTTCTTCCGGCTCTCGGACCCGGTCTCGACCACGCCGGAGAACGAGGCCATTGACGACTACGTGGCCCGCGTGGGACTCGCCAACGAGCGCTTCCGCGACGAGGGAGTTGGCGGCTGGCTCACCGAGCGCGGCGAAGTGTTCATCACCCTGGGCGAGCCGAACGAGATCCTTGACCGGCGTCCGGACATGGGGCGCGGCCGGTACATCGTCTGGAACTACTACGACCACCGGCTCCAGCTGTATTTCGTGGACGACGCCGGCTTCGGCCGCTTCCGCCTCGACCCGCGCTCCCGCGCCGAGTTCCAGCGGGTGCGCAACATGCTCGAAGGCCGATGACGCGGGCCCAGCCGCCCGCGGCCGGCCGGCTGTTCCTCGTTGATGGCTACGCGCTCATCTACCGCGCGTTCTTCGCCATGTTGTCGCGGCCCCTCACCACCAGCCACGGTGAGAACACCTCGGTCCCCTGGGGCATCGCCAACTTCCTGCTCCGGCTGGTCGATCGTCACAAGCCCGAGCTGGTGGGCTGGGTACACGATGCGGGGGACAC
>CAZJZC010000154.1:0-5810 GCA_964550365.1 uncultured Gemmatimonadales bacterium
GCGAGAACGGCTTCTTCATCCCGCTGGGCGAGAACCAGTGGGAGTACGGCAGCCGCCCCTCCTCGCCCCGGGGCCTCGGCGCGGCCGGCATCGACCAGGCCGCGGGCTTCGGCGACGCCGACGCGGTCCTGCTGACCTGGCAGAACCTGATCGCCACGGGCACCGGCCAGGTGCTGCAGCTGCGGGCCCAGGACATCGATCCGTCGATCCGGGTGCAGGGCACCGGCCAGCAGGGCGAGACGGTGCTGTGGGGCACGCTCCAGCCCGACACGGTGGGCGGCCTGCCCGACCCGGCCACCTTCCAGCCGCGCTGGATCCTCCCCCACGCCGCCGGGCCGCGCTGGCGCTCGCTGACCCAGCCGCTGTCGGCCACCGGCGTGGACCTCTCACGCATGGAGTACCTGGAGTTCTGGGTGCTGGAGGATGCCAACCGCACGGCGCGCAACGCCGGCACCACGATCGCGTTCGACTTCGGCACCGTGTACGAGGACGCGGTGGACTTCCAGCCCCAGCGGTTCCGGGTCAGCGGCCGTGATACCACCTACGCCGGCCGGCGTCGCGCCGGCGAGGGCCGGCTCGACACCGAGCGGGACACCCTGACGGGCACGTTCAACGCCGCGACCGACGACCGCGGCATCCTGGGCGACGTGGCCGACAGCATCCTGGACGCCGACAACAACGTGGTCGTGACCAACCTCGCCCTGTGCCGCTCGGCCCTGGCCGACACGCTCCAGGTCTACGACTGGGGCAGCCTCAAGCAGCGCTGTACCCGGCGCAACGGCGCGCTGGACACCGAGGACCTGAACAACGACCAGCACCTCGACACGCTGATCGCCGCGACCGGCGAAGCGCACTTCCGTTTCGTCTTCCCGCTCGGTGACCCGCGCTACGAGGTGCGCTCGGGCGGCACCGTGCCCGGCGTCGGCGTCTGGCGGCTCTACCGCATCCCGTTCCGCGCCGACACGCTCCAGGTCGGGACGCCGGACATCCGGCAGGTGCGGGCGTTGCGCATGACGGTGATCGCGCCGCCCCTGGCCCGCCCGGAGAGCACCATCTTCTTCGCCGTGGCGCGGATGCGCCTGCTGGGAGCGCCCTGGGTCAAGCGCGCCGGCACGCCGATCGCCGGGCTGGCCGGGAACCGGGGCGAGCCGCACGGCGAGGTGATCGCCAGCGTCGTCAGCACCGAGGACTTCGACGACCTGGGCTACACGCCGCCGCCGGGCGTGACCGACGAGGGGCAGACCATCGGGGGCGGGGCGCAGATCGGCGCCTCGCAGATCAACGAGAAGTCGCTGCGCCTCGTGGCGGTCGACGTCCGCGCGGGCGAGCGCGCCGAGGCGTACTTCCGGTTCCCCGAAGGCGACCGGAACTTCCTCGGCTACCGGCAGCTGCGGGTCTGGGCCCGCGGGCGCGGCCCCGGCTGGGACCAGGCCCACCTGCGGTTCTACATCAAGGTCGGCCAGGACGAGAACAACTTCTACCTGTACCGGGTGCCGGCGCGCACGGCCGTGTGGACGCCGGAGGTGGTCGTGGACTTCGACCAGTGGTTCACCCTGCGGGCCCAGATCGAGCAGCGCTTCCTCCAGGGCCTGCCGCCCGATGGCGCGGCCCAGTGCGGGGGCGACACGCTGGCCTACGTGGCCTGCGCCGGGCCGTACCTGGTCCACGTGCGCCATCCGTCCATCTCGCCCCCGAACCTGACACGGGTGCAGGAGCTGGCGGTCGGCTTCGTGCGCGACAGCGGCAGTGCCCTGGACAGCGCCGAGCTGTGGGTCGACGACATCCGCCTCAGCAGCGTGGTCAACACGCCCGGCTACGCCGGCGCGGTCAATCTGTCGGTCAGCGCCGCGGACGTGGCCGATTTCACGCTCGGCGTCAGCCGCCGCGACGGCAACTTCCGCCAGCTGGGGGACAACCCGACCTACATCGGGACCGACCAGCTGGCGTTCCAGTCCACCGTGCGCCTGGAGCGGTTCGGTCTGGAGCGGCTGGGCCTGGTGGCGCCGCTGACCATCCGCGGCGACCGCGCCTCGCAGGACCCCACGCTGGTCACCAGCACCGACGTGCTGGCGGCCGGGCTGCCGAACCTGCGCCGGCCGACCTCGAGCGGCACGTCGTTCTCGCTCAGCGTGCGCCGGTCCCGGCGCGGAACCCGGTGGTGGGAGCGGAACGTCATCGACAACCTCGGCTTCAACGCGCTCTGGAGCAGCGGGTCCCAGCGCACCGAGCTGTCGACGGCATCGAGCCGGCTCAGCGATCTGCGCCTCGACTACCAGGCGGCCCCCGGCGACGTCTCGTTCCGCTACCTGCCGGGTTTCCTGCGCGCCGCCCTCGGCGCCCTGCCCGGTTTCCTGCGCGGCGACGCGACGCGCGGACTGGACAACGGACGCCTGCGCCTGACGCCCACGTCGCTCAACTTCAGCGCCGGCGTCAGCCGCACCGACGCCACGCGTTCGAGCTTCCGGGTCCCCATCGCCACGCCGTTCGACGCGCCGGCGCCGGTGCGCGGCACCACGGCCGTGTTCCGCACGACCACCGGGGCGGAGTTCCGGCCGTTCCAGTCCATGTCGCTGGGGATGAGCGCCGCCTGGGACCGCGACCTCAAGGACTACGGCGACAGCACGACCATCGGCCGGCTGGCCGGCCAGAGCCGCGGCGGCCTGCTCGGCCTGGACCTCGGCTTCCTCCGCCAGCGCCAGCTGGGCACGCGGCTGGCCTGGAGCCCGCCGCTGGCGTCCTGGCTCCGACCGCGGATGGCCTGGACCAGCGACTTCACGCTCAACCGCGACCCGAACGCCACCCAGCCGGAACGCGCCGACGGCGACAGCGCCGGCGCCTTCCGCCTGCCCATGGTGTTCGCCAGCGGCGTCAGCGCCGACCTCAACACCGCCGTGGACCTGCCGCGGCTGCTGCGCGGCCTGTTCGGCGACTCGTCGGGCGTCCGGCGGGCGCTCGACCGGGTCACCCAGCTCGACCTCGGCCGGCGGATCGAACGGCGTTCGCAGTTCGACCGTCCGGGGTTCGATCCGGGGCTCGGCTACCAGCTGGGCCTCGACGGCATGGGCGGCTTCCGGCGGCAGAACGGCCGCTTCGCCACCGCCGCCTCGGACCTGGTGCAGGACCGGATGAGCATCGGCCTGCGCGCCCCGTTCGGCGTCACCGCCACCGGCAGCTACGGCCAGCGGACGGCGAGAACCTGGTACCTGCGCGGCCGTACCCCGCAGGAACAGAGCACCGTGGAGACCGAGTGGCCCAACGTGGCAGCGCGCTGGCTGTTCAGCCCGCGCACCGGCCGGATCCGCAGCGTGCTCACCTCGATCAGCGCCACCCTCGGCTACCAGGAGCGGGAAGCGGTGTCGGCCTTCCCGTCGCTGGACGCGGCCGGCGGCGCCGGCGGGCTGAACCTGAGCCAGCGCACGCGGGCCGCTCCGCTGAGCTTCACGCTGTCGTGGGCGCCCGGCATCACCACGGGCTTCTCGCGCAACACCGAGCGGTCGGTGGCCGACCGCGCGGGCAACATCACCTACGGCAGCCGGCGCAATACCGGGGCCGACGCCACCTTCGCGTTCCGGCCGCCGCAGGAGTTCCTGCCGCTGCGGTCCGACGTGCGCACCAGCCTGCGCTGGACCAGCTCGGAGAACCGCTCGTGCATCGAGCGCGCCGGCGTTCCGGGCTGCATCGTCATCGCCGATTCGCGGCGGAGCGAGTACAATCTCACCATGGACACCGACATGCCGCCCAGCGTCACGGCGGGCCTGTCGCTGAGCTACGTGCTGAGCGACGACCGGCACATCAACCGGCAGTTCTCACAGCTGACCTTCACGGTGAGCATGCGCGTCTATTTCGCCGCGGGCGAGGTCCGATGAAGCCCATCGTCGCCCTGACCGCGGCCGTCGCGCTCTCCGCGGCCTGCCAGAGCGGTCTGTCGCAGGCGCCGCGCTTCGACGGCGAGCAGGCCCACCGCTGGGTCCAGCACATGGTGGCCGCCGGCCCGCGGGTGCCGAACACGGCCGCCCACCGCGCGATCGGCGAGTGGCTGGTCGCGGAACTGCGCGCGCGGGCCGACACGGTCGAGGTCGTCGACTGGATCCACGTCACCCGCAGCGGCGACTCGCTGCACCTCAGGAACATCATGGCGCGGTTCCGGCCCGCGGAGACGGGCCGGGTGCTGTACCTGTCGCACTGGGACAGCCGGCCGCGGTCGGAACAGGATCCCGACCCCACGCGGCGGGGTCAGCCCACGCCCGGCGCCAACGACGGCGCCTCGTCGACGGCCCTGCTGCTGGGCGTGGCCGACGAGCTCAAGCGCCGGCCGCCGGCCATGGGTGTCGACCTGCTGTTCGTCGACGGCGAGGACTACGGCGAGTTCGACGGCGGTCCCGACGTGCTCATCGGCTCCCGTCATTTCGTGCGCACCATGCCCGCGGACTACCGCCCGCTGTTCGCCGTGGTCTGGGACATGGTGGGCGACGCCGAGCCGCGGTTCCTCAAGGAAGGCTACTCGATGCAGGGCGCGCCGGAGGTGGTGGACCGCGTCTGGCAGGCCGCGCGGGACCTCGGCCTGCGGCGGGTCTTCCAGGATCGCGAGGGCGGCGCCATCACCGACGACCACGTGCCGCTGATCGAGGCCGGCCTGCGCGCCATCAACGTCATCGACTGCTGCGAGTTCCCCTGGCACACCACCCAGGACACGGCCGACCGCGTCTCGCCGAGGTCGCTGGCGGTGGTGGGACGGGTGGCGCTGGCGCTGGTGCGCTAGCGCGCCGGGGCGCGTGAATCGGCCCCGCGGCGCGTCGCACGGGGTACCGTTCGGCCGGCCGGCCGGGCAGGATTCCCGCGTGTTCACGGCCGATGAGCGACGCGCCCTGCTGTTCCTGGCCGCCGTGGCGGCCGCGGGCGGCCTGATGCGGGTGGTGCGGGCCGCTGACGGCGGCCCGCCCGGCGGACCGCTGATCGCGCCCGAGCTGCGGGGCGAGGACCTCGCGCGCCAGGCCGCCTTGTCGCGCCGGGCCGAGGAACTGGCCCGGCCCCTGCGGCCAGGCGAGACCATCGACCTCGACCGGGCGGGTGCGGAGGCGATCGAGCGCCTGCCGCGGATCGGCCCCGAGCTGGCACGGCGCATCGCCGCGTACCGCGAGGCCCACGGCCCATTCGGTTCCCTCGAAGGGCTGGACCGGGTGCCGGGTGTGGGCCCGGCCATGCTCGAAGCGGTCCGCCCGTGGGTCGGTTTCTCGAGCGGGGCCGGCCGCCGTGCCGAGCCCGGCGCCCGGCCGCCGGACGTCCCGGCCGATCCCGGCCGCACGGCCGGAGGCGCGAGGGGGTGCCCCTCCGGGCCCATCCGGATCAACATCGCCAGCGCGTCCGAACTCCAGTGCCTGCCGGGTGTCGGGCCGGCCCTGGCAGGCCGGATCGCCGCCGGGCGGCCCTATCAGCAAGTCGAAGATCTGGAACGGGTTCCGGGCATCGGCCCGGCGCGTGTGCGACAGCTCACACTCCGTGTCGCCGTGCCTTGACAGGGGGTAGGCCCCCGGTAGTATTCGACTGTTGCCCGCGTCCATGACCATCCGTCCCCTCACCACCGGCTTCTGACGACATGTCGGCACCCGCGGCGGCTTCCGGCGATCGGCTCGGCGATCTGCTGATCAAGGAAGGGCTGATCACGAAGGAGCAGCTGGACAAGGCTCTCGCCGAGCAGCGGGCGAGCGGCGCGCGTCTGGGCTACAGCCTCGTGAAGCTGGGGTTCGTGCAGGAGACGGAGATCACCAAGATGCTGGCCCGGCAGTACCGCATGCCGGCGGTGGACCTGGCGC
>CAZJZC010000155.1:0-5765 GCA_964550365.1 uncultured Gemmatimonadales bacterium
TCGTACAGCTCGATGTTGTGGGTCCCGGGAATGCCGAAACAGAAGGGGATGCCCTCGTCCTCGAGGGCCCGCACCACCAGCTGGCCGCCCGTCATCGCCATCAGGCCGCTCCCAGCAGGTCGCGCGCGTCGTTCCGGACGGCCTCGGCGGCCCGGTCGGCCACGGCCATGACGGTCAGGTAGGGGTTGATCTCGAGCGAGTCGGGGAACAGCGAGGCGTCGGCCACCCTGAGCCACGGCACGCCGTGCACCCGGCCCCAGCCGTCGGTCACCGAGTCGGCGGCCGAGCGGCCCATGCCGCAGCCGCCCATGAGGTGGGCCGCCGAGACCGAGATCCGCCCCGGGAGGAAATGGCGGACATCGACCAGGTCGTCCACGCGCGCCGCGTCGGCGGCCTCGATCACCGGCGGATCGGCCGAGGGCGCATGCACCCGCACGGCACCGGCCGCGAAGAAGATCCTGGCCGAGGCGCGGGTGGCCCGCACCATGGCCGCGACGGTCTCCGGCGTGAAGGTGTAGTGCACCACCGGTTCGCCGGCGCCGTCCACGGCCACCCGGTTGCCCGGCACCGCCTTGTCGCAGGCCAGCACCAGGATCATCTGCAGGCGCGGGAAGGCCCGCATCAGCGCGCTGTGCTCCGGACCGAAGCCGGTGAGGTTCTTGGCCGTGGTGAACGGGAAGTACATGCAGGTCTCGAGCACGTAGCCTTCGGCCTCGGCGCGGTCCACGAAGAAGCTCTTGGGATGTCCCACGTCGTTGGTGATGGGGCGCGGGTGTTCGCCCACCAGGATGTGGGCCGGGTGGCAGGTGAAGCCGTGGCCCAGCCGCGGGAGCCGCGAGGCGAAGCCCGAGCGCAGCAGCAGGGCCGACGACCCGACGGCGCTGCCGGCGCAGATGACCACCCGGGCCCGCACCCGGTAGGCGCCGGGCGCCCACGCGGACGGCAGGCCCTTGCCCCCCGGCTCCTTCTCGGCGACCTGGACCACCACGGCGCGATCCTCGACCCGGCGCACGTCGGCCCGGGTCACCACCTCGACGCCCTGCCGCTCGGCGTCGGGCAGCTGGACCCGGTTGGTGCCCTGCTTGGCCGCGTTGGGACAGCCCAGGTTGCACAGCGACGAGCCGCGGCAGCCGCGCAGGTTGAGGGGGAACTGCTCGCAGTGATAGCCCGCCCCGGCACAGCCCTCCTGGAACAGCCGGTTGTTGTCGTTGAGCCGGTCGGGGCCGAGCAGGTGGACGTTGTTGTCGCGCTTGAAGCGTTCGGCCCGCCGCGCGAGGTCGGCGTGGTCGAGTCCCGGCACGTCCCAGCCCCGGATGACCCGCTCGGGGACGACCAGCGAGGTGCCGGTGTAGACGACGGTCGAGCCGCCGTAGGCCCGGCCGAAGGCCAGCGTCATGGTCCCGTCGGCCGTGAGGACGCCGCCGCCCTCCTCGTAGAGCGCGCCGGCCATCTCGATCTCGCGGCCGGTGTATTCGTGCTCCTCCAGCTTCGGGCCCTTCTCCAGCACCAGCACCTTCACGCCCTGGGCGCACAGCGGGGCCAGGGCCTGGGCCGCCGTGCCGCCGCCGGCGCCCGAGCCGACGATGACGACGTCGTACGCCTTCTCGATCACGCGCGCGCCTCCCAGCCCCGCGGGTCGGCGCGGTAGCCCACGGCGGCCGCGCCGGCCGGGCGGGCGTAGTAGCCCATGAAGACCAGCGTCCGCAGGCCCCACACGCCCCGCCGCAGCAGCAGCAGCGGCGCGTCCTGGAGCGCGCGCAGGACCGCGAGGCGCCGGCCGCCATCGAGCGCCGGGAACCGGCGGCCGTACCGCAGGAGGGGCAGCAGGTCGATCAGGCGGATCAGCGTGGCGAGCTGGCGCCGCACTTTCGGCGGGCGGCGCGCCAGTGCCGCCTCGACGATCGCCTCGAGCTCGGCCCAGCCGGCCGCATCCAGCGCCGCGGCCTCGCTCACGCAGGCCTGGGCGACGGCACGGAACACGGGACGGACGGGGGGGAGCACGGCGTCGGACATCGGCGCCTAAGGTGCGCTCGGCGCCCGCGCGCCGCTAGGGCCGCGCGCCCGGCGGCCGCGCGGCGTCGGAGCCGCCGACGGCGCTCGCCGCGACCGACGGCACGCTCTATCTTCCCACGGGCATGCCCAAGTTCGCCCCCGACCGCTTCCCGCCCGGCTTTTTCGACCTCCCCGCCGACGCGGGCGAGGCCCTGCCGGTCACCGTCATCGAGCAGTGGACCTCGAGCGACCAGACCGTCGACGCGGCGCGCGCGATCCTCGGGCCGCATACCCGGCGGGGCATCCTGGTCTCGACCGACGCCGCCGGCCTGACGAAGCTCTCGCGCGAACGTCCGCTGGTGGAGATCCTCGCCCTCATCAACCGCCCCAAGGAACTCATCCACGCCTGGGGCGCGACCATCGGCGGCGAGGCCCTCGGCACCTGGGCCGCCGACAACACCCAGATGCTCTACCCCGAACCGGTGGACGCCGCGCGCGTCGTGGCCATGCTCCGCAGTACCCAGGACGCCCTGGCGCGCGAGCGGACCGTCGGCATCGGCTTCGCCGCGCACCGCGGCGTGTTCTACCTGCTCGGCGACGGCGTCTTCGGGCCCGACGCCGATCGCGTCGAAGTGGTCGCCGAGGAGCACACCGAGGGCGGCGAACTGGTCGTCAGCGATACCGTGGAGGCCGCCCTGCCTCCGGCCCATGGCTTCGCGCTGGCGCCGCGCGCGGACCTGGCCCAGCGCTTCGGCGGGTTCGCCCGGGTGACCGCCGGACCGACGCTCGAGGGCGTGACGCCGCGGGACTACGAGTACCCGGCCCCGTTCACCGAGGCCTTCCACGAGGAACTGCGGCACTACGTCACCGGCGAGGCCGCCGCGGCCCTGCCGCGGCCCGAGGCCCGGCGCAGCGCCGTGGTGCTGATCGAGCGCGAGCAGGACGTGCCCGACGTGCCCGAGGCCGCCCTGCTCAACGACCTGGCGCTCTCGGCCGCCATGAAGCGGCTGGCGGGCGAACTGCTCCCGGCCCACGGCGGCGAGGAGATCAAGACCAGCGGGCTGATCGGCATCTACCTGTTCGCCGACCCGGCGCGCGGGGCGGCCTTCGCCCAGGAGTTCCGGCGGGTGTTCGCCGAGCAGGGCGTGGCCACCCGCGCCGGCATCGACGTGGGCGAGGTGCTGGTCTTCGACATGGGCCGGGGCCGCAGGGAGATCGCCGGCGCCCCGGTCAACGTGGCGTCCAAGCTGGCGCAGGACGTCGGCTCGTTCGGACGGATCTACCTGAGCGACGTGGCCACGGCGCAGGCCCGGCTGGAGCGGCAGAGCCAGACGTTCCGCTTCGACGTCTCCGGCGTCACCCTGACCGCGCGGCAGATGTGAGCGTACGGGACGACGCCGAACGCCGGGCGATCATGGACGAGTGGCGGCGGCAGAGCGCGGCGCCGCTGCCGGCCGACCACCGGCAGGTCGGATGCGTCCTCGCCATCCTCGGCGCAACTGGCCTCGTGGCGTTCCCCGTCCTGATGCGGAACCTGCCCGTCACCGTACCCGCCGGCGTCCGCAACGCGGCGCTGGTCGCGGCCAGCGTGGTGATCGTCGCGGGGCTCATGCGGCACGTCCTGGGCGGCATGCAGCGATCCACGGCGATCCACGCGCAGGTGCAGAGCGCCGTCACCGCGCTGACGTCCGGCACTGCCGACGCGGCCGCACGCCGCGCCGCCGCGGTCACCCTGCTGCTCCGGGCGCACGACAGCACCGGACCGGCCACGCACGCGCAGTACGACGCGGCCGCGATGGCCGCCCGCCTCGGCGCAGGGCTCGAGGAGGTGCGGGCCGTCGAGCGCGTGCTCGCACTCGAGCTGCCCGGCTTCTGGCGGGTCTTCACGACCGACGAACGACCAGCCGAGTCCTGACCGTCCGCGAACCTCGTTTCATCACCCTGGAGAGACCCCGATGATCCGTTCCCTGTCCGCCCTCGCGCTCGCCCTGGCCGCCGCCGTGCCGCTGGCGGCCCAACAGCCCGATGCCCGCGCCGCCGCGCGCCTCGAGCGCCACAAGCAGGAGGTGGCGAGGGAGATCGACAGCCGCGCGCGCTTCACCCAGCAGCTGGTGGACCAGGTCTTCAGCTACGCCGAGCTCGGTTTCCGGGAGACCATGAGTTCGCGGTTCCTGGTCCAGGTCCTGCGCGACAGCGGCTTCACGGTGCAGGAGGGCTACGCGGGGATCCCCACGGCCTGGGTGGCCTCCTGGGGCAGCGGCCGGCCGGTCATCTCGCTGGGCAGTGACATCGACGGCATCCCGCAGGCGTCCCAGTGGCCCGGCATCGCCTGCCGCAGCCCCATGGTCGATGGCGGGCCGGGCCACGGCGAGGGCCACAACTCCGGGCTGGCCGTCAACATCACGGCCGCGCTCGCGGTACGGGCCGTGATGCAGCGGGAGCGCATCCCCGGCACCATCCGCCTCTGGCCGGGCGTGGCCGAGGAACTGGTGGGCGCCAAGGCCTGGTTCGTGCGGGAAGGCATGTTCCGCGACGTGGACCTGGCGCTCTTCAGCCACGTGGACAGCCGATTCGGCGTCGCCTGGGGCGACCAGGAAGGCACCGGCCTGGTATCGGTCGAGTACACCTTCGAGGGCGAGACCGCGCACTCGGCCGGTTCGCCCTGGCGGGGCCGCAGCGCGCTCGACGCGGTGGAGCTGATGAACATCGGCTGGAACTTCCGCCGCGAGCACCTCCGCCTCCAGCAGCGCTCGCACTACGTCGTCACCGACGGCGGGGACCAGCCCAACGTGGTGCCGCGGCGCGCCAGTGTCTGGTACTACTTCCGCGAGATCGACGAAGCCAACATCCGGCGGATGTGGGCCATCGGCGACACCATCGCCCAGGGAGCGGCGCTGATGACCAGCACCCGGCTGGCCGGCACGCGACTGCTGGGCGCCGCCTGGCCCCAGCACTTCAACCGCGTCATCGCCGAGGCCATGCACGCCAACATCCAGCGCGTCGGCCTGCCGGCCTGGAGCGCCCAGGACCAGGAACTGGCCCGCGGGCTCCAGCGCGAGCTGGGCGTGCCCGACAGCGGGCTCGCCCTGCGGCTCGACTCCCTCCGCGCCCCGCTCAGACCCGACCAGCGCCGTGGCGGCGGTTCGGACGACATCGGCGACGTGTCGTGGAGCGTGCCGACGGTCAGCCTGCGCTTCCCATCGAACATCCCCAACCTGCCGGGGCACAACTGGGCCAACGCCGTCGCCATGGCCACGCCCATCGCGCACCGGGGCGCGACGGCGGGCGCCAAGGCCATGGCCATGACCATGCTCGACTTCGTCCTGCGGCCGGAGCTGGTGGACTCGAGCTGGGCCTACTTCCGCCGGCAGACCGCCGCCACGCGCTACACGCCGCTGATCCGGCCCTCGGACCCGCCGGCGATCGACATGAACGCCGCCAGCGAGCGGTTCCGGCCCCAGCAGAGCCGCTGGTACTACGACGCCAACCGGCCCGGGACCTACCTGGAGCAGCTGGGCATCCGCTACCCCACCCTGCGGCGGGCCGACGGATCGTGCCCGGCGGGGCCGGAGCCCCGGCCCTGACGGATGGCCCTGCGTCCGCTCAGCCGAGGCCGAGCGGGCGCGGGATGCCGCCGATGGTGCGGCGGCCCTTGAGCGCCTTGAGCATGCGGCGGAAGCCGGGCCGCTTGAGCGGCCGGGCGATGCGGTAGGACCGGCGCCAGATGGTGTACAGCAGGCGGCGCACCTTCTCGGCCGGCAGGCTCTTCCGCG
>CAZJZC010000156.1:0-5757 GCA_964550365.1 uncultured Gemmatimonadales bacterium
CTGGGTCTTGCAGGGCTTGGTGATCGCGATCTGGATCTTGCCGGGGCGGCCCTGCTCGTGGTAATCGAGGGCGTCCTGGCGACGGATGGCCATTGTCGTGCTCCCGCGGGGGATTGAGCGGCGGGCCTACCGGTCGAGCGCGGCGATCTTGTCCACGCGCGGCTGGTGGCGGCCGCCGCCGAAGTCGGTCGTGAGGAATGTACGCACGATCTCGCCGGCGAGCCGCTGGCCGATGAGCGTGCCGCCCAGCGTGAGGACGTTGGCATCGTTGTGCTCACGGGCGTTCTGCGCGGTGGTGACGTCGTAGCACATCGCCGCGCGGACGCCGGCGACCTTGTTGGCGGCCATGCAGCTGCCGATGCCGGCGCCGTCGACCATGATGCCGCGCCAGGCGCGCCCGTCCGCCACCGCCCGCGCCACCGCCGCCGCGAAGTCGGGGTAGTCGACGGCCTCGGTCCCGCCGGTGCCCAGGTCGAGCACGGCGACGCCCAGGTCGCCCAGCAGCGGCTTGAGGGCCTCCTTCATGGCCCAGCCGCCGTGATCGGCACCCAGCGCGACGGTCCGCGGCGCCGGCGCCGGCGCCGCCGTGGCCTCGAGCGCGATCCCGAGCCGGGCCGCGAGGTCGCGCGCGGCCGGCGTGACGACGGCGCCGGCCGGCAGCGCCAGAACGCGGCCGGCCCGCGCGGCGGCCCGCACGTCGGCCTCGGTCACGGCGCGCCGGCCGCTCACCGCGGGGAGGGCCGCAGGGTGGCCGTGGCGTGGTACAGCAGCTGGATGGTGTAGCGGTCGGCAGGACTGAGCACCCGCCGCCGCGGGACCGAGTGCATCAGGTCGTCCGGGTTGGTGCTGTGGCGGAACAGGCCCAGCGCGTGCCCGATCTCGTGCGCGGTGACGAACCGGTAGCACGAACGGAGCAGCGCCGAGTCCACGCTCGCCGGCGCCAGGTAGATGCGGATGGGACGCAGCACGGTGCCGGTGCTGTCGACGTAGAGGTCGGTCCGGCCCCGGCAGGCGTCGGTGGAGTCGGCACCGAGGCTGAGCGGCGTGATGGGCGGCAGCGACGACGGGTTGCGGGCCACGATGTCGGCCGTGGCCGAGTCGGCGACCAGCCCGATGGCCAGCTCACCGCAGCGGAACGCCCCGGCCCACAGGCGCAGGCCGCTGTCCACGTGCGCCTGGAAGCTCGCCGGCGGCTCGGCGTAGACGCGGACCGGCTGGTGCGAGGCCGGCCAGTGGAAGAAGGCCGACGAGTCGCCGGGCAGCGCGGCGGGGTAGGCCTCGACATCCGGCTCGAAGCAGGCGCTCAGCCCGCCGTCGTTGCGGCAGGCCGCCGCCAGGGCCAGCGCGGCCAGCCAGGCCAGCGCCGCGCGGCGCATCAGCCCGCCAGGCTCGCGGCCGCGCGCCGGCCGCTGAGGCGGTAGACGACCCAGGCCGCCAGCAGGACGGCGCCGAAGGTGCAGACGATGAGGGGACCGGTCGGCAGGTCGAAGGTGTACGACAGGGCCAGGCCGCCGGCCGAGGCGGCGATGCCCGTGGACCACGAGATGACGGTCAGCGGCCCCGGCCGCCGGGTGAACAGGAACGCCGTCACCGCCGGCACGACCAGGAAGCTGAAGACCAGCAGGACGCCGCCCACCGGTACCGAGAACGTGATCACGACACCGAAGATGAGGTAGAACCAGAAATCCCACCAGCGCAGGCTCCAGCCCTGCGCGACGGCCTTCGCCGGGTCGAACGAGACGGTCTCGAACCGGTGCCGCAGCAGGAACAGGGCCAGCCCCAGGACGGCGTAGGCCACCGCGAGGCGGGCGATCGTGGGCCAGGTGACCCACAGGACCGTGCCCACCAGCACATCCTTGATGGCGTCGGCCCCGCGCGGCGCCTTGTCGGCGACCAGGAGTGCGGCGGCCGAGGCGACCACGTACACGATGCCGATGATCGCCTCCTGCGGCACCCGCCCCTTGTCGTGCGTCCGCGTCGCGGCGAACAGGGCGGCGCCGACGACCGTGAACGCCAGCGCCAGGAGCTGGGCACGGCCCGAGCCGGGCGCCACCCCGACCAGCAGGCCGGTCGTGGTGCCGAGCGCGGCCATCTGCGCCAGCGACAGGTCGACGAAGATGACCTCGCGGGCGATGACATGCAGGCCGAGGTAGGCATGGATCGCCACCAGGATCATGCACGCCACCAGCGGCGGCAGCATCAGCTCGAACGCGCTCATCGGCCACCCGCCGGGGCCGCGGCGAACGCCTGCGACAGCTGGCCGATCCACGTGTTCAGCAGGTCGAAGTAGCTGTCGACACCGGGGGCGCCGCTGGTGTTCTCGGGCACCACGACCGCCCGGGCGTCGGTGCGCTGGGCCACCTCGCGGATCTGGTTGCGGTCGAAGTAGTTGGAGGCGAACAGCACCGGGATGCGCCTGCGGCGCATGAGCCCGATGACCTCCTGCACGTGGCGCGGCGTCGCGGGGATGCCCGGCTTCACCTCGATGTACTCGACGCAGTCCACGCCGAACCGGCGGCTGAAGTACGCCCATTCCTTGTGGTAGCAGACCATCTCGCGGCCCCGGAAGACCGCGGCCTGCTGCATCCAGCCGCCCAGCCGGGTGATGAGCGGCCGACCCTGGTAGGCCGTGGCCCGGAGGAAGTCCATCTCGCGGTCGTTCCGGGCGAGGTCCAGCAGCGTGGCCGGCGTCAGGATGGCGACCAGCTCCTCGCCGTACGTCGCCCGCAGGACCCGCAGCTCGAAGTCCTGGGCGCGCTGCTGGTAGTACGCCGCGTTGGCCGGATCCACCCGCAGCAGCCCCGCCAGGATGTTGCGGGCGATGATGATGCCGTTGATCGGGTCGGTGTGGATGTGCGGGTTGCCGTCCACGTGGATGTCGCCCTGGGACCGCGACAGCGACGCGGGCACCTCGAGCAGGCGGATGCCCCGGAACGCGGCGACACTGCCGGGCCCGCCCTCGCGGATCCGCTGATTGCCGGCGCGGTCGAGCAGGGCGGGGACCCAGAGCTCCAGGTCCATGCCGGTACTGACGAAGAGGTCGGCATCACGCAGCAGCGGGATGAAGCTGGGCCGCGGCTGGACGAAATGCGGATCCTCGTCGCCCTGGGCGATGGCGGTGACCGCGGCGCGGTCGCCGGCGATCTCCCGCGCGATGGCCGCATAGGTGGTGAGCGACGTGACGATCCGCACGGGCGGCGGTGCCGCCGCGAGGGCCGTGGCGAGTGTCCATGTGCCGATCAGGATGGCGTGCATCAGAAGAGCTCGTGTTTGTGGGGGCCCATCGCGAAGACCACCTGGACGGCGAGCCGGTCGGTCGTGACGCCCGTGGCGGATCGCGCGCGCTCCACGAGGCCGCGGAGGTAGACGAATTCGCTCTGCCAGAACGTCAGCGACGGCGTGACGGCCCACTCCACGGCCAGCGGTCCGGGCTCCGGGGACTGGACCCAGTCGCCGCGGGCGCCGACGATCCAGCGGCGGCCCAGCCGCCAGGTGGCGTCGCCATAGGCGCCGAGGCGGGTGCGGTCGAAGGGCCCGCTCGCCGAGGCGCCGAACGCCCGCCGCAGCGCCCACAGTTCGCCTCGCACGGTGAGTTCGCGCGACGTGGCGCGGTCCGGCGGGCGCCAGGTGAAACGGACGGCCAGCGCGCCGGCCGTCGTCGTCAGCGCGGTGTCGGGGTTGGTCCCGCGCAGGCCCGACACACTCACCTGGGCGAAGCTCGCGCGGCTCAGCTGCCAGAAGCCGCTCAACTGGCCGAGGACCGCCGGGCGCTCGCCGCCGCCGAAGAGGACCTCGTTGCTCCCGACGGTGCCCTGGACCGTGAGCTCCCAGGTGCCCGCCCGTCCCGAGAACGGCAGGGGCGCGTAGAGCGAGACGCCGGCGCCGGCGAGCCCCTCGTCGCCGGCGAAGCGCCGGATCACGAGCGGGTACTCGTCGGTCGAGAGGCCGTGCAGGTGCCAGCGGTTCAGCTCGCCGAACGTCTGCCGGAACCGCCCCGCGTCGAGCCGGGTGTGGCCCGGCAGGCCGGACCAGTAGAGATAGCCCTCTTCCAGGCTGACCTCGCCGTCCTCGAGCGCCAGGAACACCTTGGCGGTGGCGAAGGGGTCGAGGGCCGACTGGAAGCCGACCTCGAACTCGCGGGTGGTGAAGTTGTCGGTCTGCGGGCCGGGACGGTAGGCGGCCGCACGCAGATTGCCGGTGACCGTGAGCTCCGGGTTCAGCGCGTTCTGCCCCAGCCGGGCCGGACGCTGGGGTGCGGGCGTCGAATCGCCGGCGGCGGCCTGGGCGGCGGCCCGCAGGGCCGCGAGCTCGTTGCCGGCGGCCGAGTCGCCGACGCTGCTCCGCCGGGTCAGCGAATCGACCCGGGCCTGCACCGACCGCAGGACCGCGGTCAGCGAGTCCAGCGTCCGCTGTTGACGGCGCGCGGCGGAGTCGGCCGGCGTCTGGGCCGGCAGGCCGGCGCCGCATGTCAGCAGGGCCGCGGCCAGGGCCGCGATCCGGGAACTGCTCATCGTCATCATGTCGAGGAACCTCGCAGGAACGGGTGGTGCGGCGCGGGTGCGCCGGGCCGTCAGGCGAGGGTGGTGGGCGGTGCTCGGCTGGGGGGTTCCAGGCGGGGCGCGCGGCCGACCACGGTGATCGTGGCGGCCGGGTCGAGCGGGGCATGCGCCTCGACCGGGGCGGGCGGACCGGACGTGCCGCCGGCCTCGGCGCGCACCACGCCGACCTGGCAGAACAGGCACGCCAGCGGGTCGTGCGCCGGCACGCAGTCGGTGGAATGCCGCGCCTCGACGGTGACGGGGCCCGGCGCCCGCTCGAGTCGCGCCTCGGCGAACGGCAGCGCGGCATAGACCGCGATCTGCGCCGTCGCGAGCGCCCGTGCCAGGCGCCGGAACCAGGTGCCGCCGCGAGAGTTCATGAGGTCACCAGGGTAAGCATACCTGTCCGGGCCACCGGTGTTCCACCCCGCTCAGCGCGCCGGGCCGGCCGAGGGTGCCGCCTCGCGCGCCGCCTGGCTGAAGGCGTCGGCCAGCGAGCGCTCGGCCGACCGGAGCTGGGCGCGCAGGCGCGCCATCACGTTGTCGTAGACCTGGAGCTGGGCCAGGTCGCCGCCCTGCGCCTCGACCGCCGCACGCACCTCGGCGACGCGCGCGAGGTGCTCCTCGACGGCCCCCGTCAGGCGCTGCAGTGCCCGGGAAAGCTCAGCCGCCGTCTCGCGCCGCCCGGCCCGCCGGCGATGGATCGCCGCGACGATCTCGCGGATGCCGATCGACGGCAGGCGGCCGGGTGGCAGGGCCCCGTGTGCGCCGGCACCCACGCCGCCGGGCGGCACCTCGCCCGCGCCGGAAGCGCGATGCCTGCGCCGGCGGCGGCTCACTCGTGCTCCGTACCGAGCAGGCGGCGGATGACGCTGGATCGCCGGCCGCGCTCCTCGAGTTCCGCTTCGGCCCCGGCGGCGCGGTGCTCCAGCTGCAGCTTCGCCTCCCGCAGCCGTTCGACGAGCTGTCGTTCCGCTTCGAGCTCGGCCCTCAGGGCGGCCATCGAGCCTGCCTCGGCCTTCGGGGCCGCCGGGACCGCCGGGGCCGGCGCGGGCGCGGTCGCAGGGGTCGCGGAGCCTGCGGCAGCGCCCAGGCCGCCTGGTGCCGCGTACAGCGGGCGCGGCGCCTCGGTCCGGAGGGGCTCGGGTGTGGGCGAGGCGGCCGCGGGTGTCGGGGCCGGCGCGGCCCTCCAGGCGAGCCAGGTAGCGGTCATACTCGA
>CAZJZC010000157.1:0-5708 GCA_964550365.1 uncultured Gemmatimonadales bacterium
CGGGCGGCGCGCATCAGCCGTGCGCCCGGTCGAGGAACGCCTGGAGGATCCCGACCGCGGCCATCTGGTCGATGCGGGCGCGGGAGTCGCGGTCGCGCACGCCGGCGCGCCGCGCGCTCTTGAGGGCGTGGGCCGTGGTCATGCGCTCGTCGAGGTAGTGCACCGGGAGCCCGGTGCGGAGGGCCAGGGCGTCGCCGAAGGACCGGGCCGCCTGCGCCGCCTCGCCCTCGTCGCCCTCCGGGCTCAGCGGCAGGCCGACGACCAGCGACGTGACGCCGTGCTCGGCGGCCAGGGCCGCCGCCGCCGCGAGGGGCGGGCGCTTCCCGGGGCGGCGCACCAGGGTGGTGAGGGGCCGGGCGATCATCCCCAGCGGGTCCGACAGGGCCACGCCGAAGCGCTTCTGGCCCCAGTCGAAGGCGAGCACGCGTCCCGCGCCGCCCGGAGCCATGCGGTCCTAGCCCTGCGCCATCGTGGCGTAGAACTCCTTGTTGTTCTTCGTCCGCTTGAGGCGCTCCATGAGGAACTCGATCGCGTCCATCGGCGGCATGTCGGCGAGGAACTTCCGGAGCAGGTACACGCGGTTGAGCTCGTCGGGCGGCAGCAGCAGCTCTTCCTTGCGCGTGGCGCTGCGGTTGACGTCCACCGCCGGCCAGGTGCGCCGCTCGGCGATGCGCCGGTCCAGCACGATCTCCGAGTTGCCGGTGCCCTTGAACTCCTCGAAGATCACTTCGTCCATCCGGCTGCCGGTCTCGATCAGCGCCGTGCCGATGATGGTCAGCGACCCGCCGCCCTCGATGTTGCGCGCGGCGCCGAAGAACCGCTTCGGCTTGTGCAGGGCGTTGGCGTCCACGCCGCCCGAGAGGATCTTGCCCGAATGCGGCACCACCACGTTGTGGGCCCGCGCCAGCCGGGTGATCGAGTCGAGCAGGATGACCACGTCCTTGCCGTGCTCGACCAGCCGCTTGGCCTTCTCGATCACCATGTCGGCCACCTGCACGTGGCGGTCGGCCGGCTCGTCGAAGGTCGAGGAGATCACCTCCGCCTTGACGTTCTCCTCCATGTCGGTGACCTCCTCGGGCCGCTCGTCGATGAGCAGCACGATGAGCACGACATCGGGATGGTTCTCGGTGATGGAGTTGGCGAGCTTCTGGAGCAGGATGGTCTTGCCGGCCTTGGGCGGCGAACTGATCAGGGCGCGCTGGCCCAGGCCGAGCGGCGCCAGGATGTCGAGCAGCCGCATCGAGACGTCGCCGTCCTTGCGCTCGAGCCGGATCCGCCGGTCCGGGTAGCGCGGCCGCAGGTTGTCGAAGGCGATGCGGTGCTTCGCCTTGTCCGGCTCCTCGAAGTTGACGTTCTCGACCTTCAGCAGGGCCAGGTAGCGCTCGCCTTCCTTCGGCGGCCGCACCTGCCCGAGCACCGTGTCGCCGGTGCGCAGGTCGAAGCGCTTGATCTGGCTGGGCGAGACGTAGATGTCGTCGGGGCCGTACAGGTAGTTCCAGTCGGGGCTGCGCAGGAAGCCGTAGCCCTCCGGCAGGATCTCCAGGACCCCTTCGCCGCGCAGCACCGTCTCGGTGTCGAGCAGGCTCTGCTCGATGCGGAAGATCAGGTCCTGCTTCCGCATGCCCGAGTAGTTCTGGATGTTGAGCTGCTCCGCCATGGCGTGCAGTTCGGCCGGTGACTTCTTCTTCAGTTCTGCGATGTCCACGGGAAGGGACTCCGGATGTGGTGCGGCGGCGCGAGGCGGGTGCCTTCGGCCGTTGCTGCGATTGGTGATGACGGATTGGTTCCGGCGCTCGGCCGGGCGGTGAATCCGACGGATGTTCAGGGAGTTGTGGAGACGGTGAATGCTACCTCCGCCGGACCTCGGTGGTCAAGAGGGGTATTGCGGAGGCCACGTAACTCCTTATATTGCTTCAAACTCGGACGTTTTCGAACGACCGTTCCGGGTTCGGCCACCCCCAGTCACCGCGCGCCAGGCACCCCTGCCGGGCCGCGCCCGGAGGTCACCGATGCCGCACCCCCAGGTCCGACACCTCCCGGGCGAATCGAGCGAGCCGCAGCTCCACGACCTCACGCCCGTCCGGTTCGAGGGCGCGCTGGTCGCCGTGCGGATCGCGGTGCGCCGCACCGAGGACGGCATCTGGCGGGCCCGGCTGCACTTCATCGACGAGGGCGCCGACAGCGAGCGCCTCACGGCCGAGATCTTCTGCGCCACCTCGGAGCAGGATCTGTGGCTCGCCGTCCGCGACCTGCGCGACCATCACCTGCGCGACCTGTACCGCTCCCTCGCCTCGTAACGCGGCCCCATGACGAACGGTGACGATGTCCGGAAGCTCCGGCACGACATCGCCAATCCCCTTGCCGCCCTGCTGACGGAAGTCCAGCTGCTGCTGCTGCGCGAATCCGCCATCGACCCCGATACCGTGGCCTCGCTCCGCGAGATCGAGGCACTGGCCCGCGCCATGCGCGACGTGCTCGCGGCCAGTCGACCCAGCCAGTAGCTTCCGGGCCGTTCCCCCGAACGACGCGAGGACGCAGGTGACGGAACAGCGCACGCTGGTCCAGGGCATCGACCTCAAGGCCGCCATCAGCCTGTGCGTGGGCTCGATGATCGGCTCCGGCATCTTCATCGTCTCCGCCGACATCGCCCGGCAGGTGGGGGCGCCCGGCCTGCTCGTGCTGGTGTGGGTGGCCACCGGCCTGCTCACGGTGATGGGCGCGCTGCTCCAGTGCGAACTGGCGGCCATGTACCCCCGGGCCGGCGGCCAGTACGTCTACCTGCGCGAGGGGCTCGGCGCGCTGTGGGGGTTCCTCTACGGCTGGACCCTCCTGCTCGTCATCCAGACCGGCACCATCGCCGCCGTCGCGGTCGCCTTCGCCCGGTTCCTCGGCGTGGTCGCGCCGTCGGTATCGCCCGAGGTCTTCCTGTCGCTCGGCACCATCCCGGCGCCCGGCGACCTGCTCTTCACGCTCATCGGCCGGCCGCCGGCCACGCCGGCCACCATCGAGCTGGGGCTCTCGTGGCAGCGCCTGGTCGGCATCGGGACCGTGGTCCTGCTGACGTGGATCAACGTGCGGGGCGTCAGGGAAGCGGCCTGGATCCAGACGGTGCTCACGGCGGTGAAGGTGGTCGCGGTGGGCGGCCTGCTGCTGCTGGGCCTCACCATCGGCCGCAACCCGGCCGCGGCGGCGGCCAACTTCGGCGGCTTCTTCGCCGGCGTGGACTGGTCGCTGGCGCTGCTGCCGGTCTTCGGCGCGGCCATGGTCGGGGCCATGTTCAGTTCCGACGCCTGGAACAACGTGACCTTCGCCGCGTCCGAGGTGGAGAACCCGCGGCGCAACCTGCCGATCGCCATGGTGGCGGGCACCACGCTGGTGGCGCTGATCTACGTGAGCACCAACCTCGCGTACCTCAGCACCCTCACCCTCGGCGAGATCCAGCACGCGGCGCAGGACCGCGTCGGGACGGCCGCCGCGCAGGTCATCTTCGGCGACGCCGGCCGCGCCATGATGGCCGTGTTCATCATGATCTCGACCTTCGGCTGCAACAACGGCCTGATCCTCGCCGGCGCGCGCGTCTCCTACGCCATGGCCCGCGACGGCCTGTTCTTCCGCGCCGTGGGCCGGGTGGACGAGCGCCGGCGCACGCCGAAGGTGGCCCTGTGGGTCCAGTGCGCCTGGACCAGCGTGCTGGCGCTGTCGGGCACCTATGCCCAGCTGCTGGATTACGTGATCTTCGCGGCGGTGCTGTTCTACCTGCTGACGGCCGTGGCGCTGTTCCGCCTGCGCGTGACCCGCCCCGACGCCGAACGGCCGATCCGCGCCTTCGGCTACCCCTGGATGCCGGCGGTGTACTGCGTGCTCACCGGCGCCTTCCTGTGGAACCTGCTGATCCAGAAGCCGCTGTTCACCTGGCCGGGCCTGATCATCATGGCGGCCGGCATCCCGGTCTTCTTCCTGTGGCGGCGGGTGGGCGGCGGCGCCATGGAGGCCGACGCCGGGTAGGCTCAGCGGGGCCGCCGGTCGGGGCGTATGATGAGAGACCGATACCCGTTGCCGGAGGCCTCATGATCCGACGTCTCGCGTTCGCGGCCGGCGTCCTCGCCGTCTGCTCGACGCAGATCGCCGCCCAGCAGTCCGCGCTCACCATCCGGGAATGGACCGTGCCGTGGGAGCGGACCCGGCCCCGCGATCCGTTCGTGGACCGGCAGGGCAAGGTCTGGTTCGTGGGCCAGGTCGGCCACTACGTGGCCCGCCTCGATCCCGAGACCGGCGAGTTCACCCGGTTCGACCTGGAACCCGGGGCCGGGCCGCACAACGTCGTCGTGGCGCCCGACGGCATGGTCTGGTACTCCGGCAACCTCACCGGCTACATCGGCCGTCTCGACCCGGCGAGCGGGGCCATCACCCGCTTCCCGATGCCCGACAGCACCATCCGGGACCCGCACACGCTGGTGTTCGACCGCCGCGGCGACATCTGGTTCACCGTGCAGTCCGGCAACGCCATCGGCCGACTCACCGTGGCCACCGGCGCCGTTCGGCTGGTGCGGGTCAGCCAGCGCGGGTCGCGTCCCTACGGCATCATGATGGACCCGCAGGACCGGCCGTGGGTGGTGCTGTTCGGCACCAACCGCATCGCCACGGTGGACCCGGCCACGTTCGAACTGCGCGAGTTCCCCCTGCCGCGGCCCGAGACGCGTCCGAGGCGGATCGCCATCACCTCCGACGGCGGAGTGTGGTACGGCGATTACGCCGCCGGCATGCTCGGCCGGCTCGATCCGCGCACCGGGAAGGTGGATGAGTGGCCCCTGCCCGGCGGTCCGTCGAGCCGGCCCTACGCCATCATGCAGGACGATCTCGACCGGGTCTGGGTGTTCGAGACCGGCGCCCAGCCCAACACGCTGGTCGGCTTCGATCCCAGGACCCGCCGGTTCCTCCCTCCGCGCCCGATCCCCAGCGGCGGCGGCACGATCCGCCACGTGTTCTTCGACCCCACCACGCGAGCCATCTGGTTCGGCGCCGACGTGGGCACCATCGGACGCGCGCCGGTACCGGGGCAGAGCACCGTCCCGTGACGTGCGGCCGGGGGCGGGCCCGGCTCGCCCTGCTGGCGGTGTGCGGCGCCGCGGCCCTGGCCGCGGCGCCGCTCGGCCCTCGGCCGGAAGGACCGCCGCCGGCTCACACCGGCGGCTTCGGCGAGCCCACCTGCCAGCGCTGTCACTATGACGGCCAGCCGCTGGGGGCCGGCGACGGCGAGCTGGTCATCGGCGGGATCCCGGACCGGTTCGAGCCGGGACGCACCTACCAGATCACCGTCACGCTGTCCCGACCGGCCATGGTCCGGGGCGGGTTCGAGCTGGCGGCGCGCTTCGCGCCGCACGAGCCGCTGGCGGCGCTGCAGGCCGGCACGCTGTCGCCGGCCGATCCGTCGCGGACCGCCATCACCCGCGACAGCACCACGCGGGTCGAGTACGCCCATCACCTGGAGCCGGGTACCCACCCGCTCCGGCCGGGCGAACTGCGCTGGTGGGTCCGCTGGACCGCGCCGGCTGAACGCCAGGGCGTGGTGTTCCACGCGGCGGCGGTGGCGGGCAACGACGACAACTCGAACCTGGGCGACGAGGTCTACGCGAGGGCGCTTATGGTGCCGGCGCGCTAGCGGGCGCCGGGGTCGGGACCGGGCAGGCCGGCCAGGAAGAACGCCGACA
>CAZJZC010000158.1:0-3370 GCA_964550365.1 uncultured Gemmatimonadales bacterium
CCGCGCGCGGCCGCGCGCGCCGCCGCGCCGGCCGCGGCGCGCTCGGTGTTCCAGCGCACCGTCGCGCTGTCCACGAAGCTGCAGTAGAAGTTGACGAACACCACGCCGCCGTTGCGCGGCACCAGGCGCAGGATCTCATCGGGCACGTTGCGGCGGTGCGCGGCCAGCGCCCGGGCCGAGGAGTGCGAGAAGATCACCGGCGCCTCGGACCAGCGCAGGACCTGCGCCATCACCGAGTCGCTCACGTGCGAGATGTCCACCAGCATGCCGAGGCGGTTCATCTCGCGCACCACCTCGCGGCCGAAGGGCGTGAGGCCGCCATGGGTGAGCGGCCCGGCCGCCGCGTCCGCCCACGGCAGGGTGGCGTTCCAGGTCAGCGTCATGTAGCGGGCGCCGAGGTCGAAGAAGGTGCGCAGGACGCCGAGCGAGCTGACCATGTAGTCGCCGCCCTCGACGCCCATGAGCGAGGCGATGCGGCCCTGCCGGTGGGCCCGCACGATGTCGTCGGCCGTGCGGGCCGGCGTGAAGACGTCCGGCCAGCGCGCCTCCATCCGCCGCACCAGGTCGGCCTGCTCGAGGATCAGCGTCGGGCCGAGCGCCTGCGCCGAGTCGGTCGGCGCCCACAGCGACCAGAACTGGGCGCCCACGCCGCCGGCCCTGAGGCGCGCGATGTCGGTGTGGATGCTGTCCTGGCCGCGTCCCAGGTCGGCCCGGGCGAGCGAACTGCCGAACCGGCTGCGGATCTCCCAGGGCAGGTCGTTGTGGGCGTCCACCATGGGCACCTCGCGGTGCAGGCGGAGGGCCCGGCGGATCAGCGACGAGTCGGGCGCCTGGGCGGCGAGTGGCGCGGCGAGCGCCGCGGCGGCGACGGCGAGCAGGATCGAGCGCATGGCTGACGGTAACGGGGGTCCGAGGGGAAGGAAAGCGCCCGATCGGGCGCCGGTGGCCGCGGGCGGGGCGGCGCGCGGCCGCCCCGGACCCAGCGGCCCCGAAGGGTCAGAAGACGATGGCGGCCGGCCCGTAGACGCCGTCGGTCAGGTCGCCCAGGAACTCGAAGGCGGTCTCGAAGATGCGCACCAGCGCCTGGATCTGCTGGGGCGAGATCTGCCGGCCGTTGGCGCCGGTGATGACCGGCGCGGCCGGATCGCCGGTGATGGTGGCGACCACGGTGCCGTTGAACCGGATCTGGGCGTCCACGGCGGTCGCCGTCGCGGTGCCCTCGAACTGGATGCTGTTCCGCCCCTTGCCGACGCGGAACAGGAGCGCGCCGGTCGAGTCGGTACCGACGATCTCGAGATGGAGCACGGTGCCGTCACTGCCGGTGACGTCCTGGGTGATGGCGACGTTCAGCGCCAGGTCCACCGCGGTCACCAGGTCGAAATCCAGGAACCGCGCCAGGTCCACGGCATAGAGCCGGCCGGCCGCGCGCAGTTCGAGGGAGGTGGTGCCCGCCGTGAGGGTGACGTCGTAGCTGGCGATGGTGTTGCCGAGCAGCCGCAGCAGCACGCCGAGGCGGTCGAACTGGGCGGTGCTCCGGTCGGTGAGGTCGAGATAGCCCAGCTGCTGGAGCGGGATCACCGGCTCGTCGGTCACCGGGTTGACCACGTAGATGAGCACCCGGATGCCGTTGGACGGCGCGCCCGTCTGGGTGCCGATGACGTACTGCGCGGTCGCGGCGTCCCAGACCAGCGTCTTGCCGAGCACGTTGGCCGGGAACAGCGCCTGGATGTCGCGCGGGCCCCGCAGGCCGGCGGCCAGCGAGGCCGTCACGGCGGCCGTGGGTCCCGTGCCACCCAGGCCGGCCGGCATGGTGGCGCGGAAGACGCCGACCGCGCCGTAGCGGGGGAACTTCGCCGCCAGGACTTTCATGCTCTGGAACGCCGCGTTGTTGCCGAAGACCCCGGCGGCGCTGGTGACGTCGGTCGAGAGCACCAGGGGATCGACGCTGTCCGGCGACGTGCTGTCGGAGCAGGCGGCCAGCGCCAGCGTGGCGGCCAGGGCCGTCGCGAAGGTCGAACGCCTGAGGTCGGTCATGCGGGTCTCCGTGGCGTGGGTCGACGGGGATCCCTGAATCTAAGCGGACGGCTTGTCGTCCGCCCGCTCTCCGGTCGCCAGCGCGTCGATCTCCCCGGCCGCGCGTTCCAGGATGGTCACGATCCCCCGGGTCACGTCGCTGTCGGGCCCGTGGCGCCACGCGGTCCGGTAGGTCCGCCGCGTCAGCCGGGCGAACGCCTGGTTCACGTCGGCCATCGCGCCGCCGGCCACGTTGTGCACGGCGTCCCGGATCCGCTCGCCGATGTCCTCCACCCGGTCCTTGTGCTCGGCGAGGAACGCCTCGCCCTCGGCCGTCACGTGGTAGACCTTGCGGCCCTCGGTCTCGACGATGCGCACCAGGCCCTGGTCCTCGAGCAGCTGGAGCGTCGGGTACACGCTGCCGGCCGAGGGCGTGTAACAGCCCGCCGTCTTCTCCTCCAGCGCCTTGATGATCTCGTAGCCGTGCCTCGGCTTCTCCTTGAGCAGGCGCAGGATCACGTACTTCATCTCGCCGGCCTCGAACATCTGCCGCCGCCCGCGGCCGCGATGACGGCCCTTGGGGCCGCCGAACCACCACGCGCCGGGGTCGAACGCGGCGCCGAAACCGAAATCCCATCGAGAGCCGGACATGCTGATATCCTCCGCGGTTGTCAGCTTCTGCGACGATATATCGTACGACCTACCACACGATATATCGTCCATTCTGGTGGCGCAAGAGGCGCTCGCGGAGGAGATTCCCGCTGATGAATCGACCCATCAGGGCGGTGGAGGCGGGCGAGGCCTGCGTGCCGAACATCGGTGAACGCGGGCGGCGGCGCCGGCGCCGCAACGGCATCATGTGGTTCGTCATGGGGACCGCCGTGGCGGCCTGGGCGGCGGCCACGCGGGCCGAGCCGAGCGTGCTCGCGCCGGTCTTCGTGTTCTACGCGCTGGCGTGCGTGGGGTGGTTCCAGGCGAAGGAGAAGACCTGAATCGTGCTCGCGGCGCGCGGTCTGCGCGAGGACGATGACCTGTCGATCCACCGGGTGGCGCGGGAGTTCCTCGTCGTCGTCCGGCGCCAGGCCGTTCGCGTGGTGGTCGCCTCGGCGCTCGGCGCGATCGCCCTCACCGCCCTGGCGGCCCTGGCGCTGTACGTCGCGCGCTGAGGGCACGATGCCGCGGTCCCGGCGCCTGGGGGGCACCGGGGCCGATCCTGCCGGGCCGGCGGAGACGGCCGCTCGTCAGTAGGTGATCTTCACCGGCATCAGCTTGGCCTGCCCGATCCAGTCCTCGAGCTGACGCAGCGAGGGCATCTTCCGCACCTTGCCGCGGCGCGCGTTGACCTCTTCCATGGTCG
>CAZJZC010000158.1:3470-5662 GCA_964550365.1 uncultured Gemmatimonadales bacterium
ATGCCCGGCGCCGTCCTGCGCGCCGGAGCCGGCGCCGGCCTCAGCGTCTCAGGTCTTCCAGCTCCCGGTGCCCTGGATCTCGAGCACGCGATGCCGCGGAGCATGGTCGTCCAGGAGCCGGCGCGGCAGTTCGTCCTGGAGTTCCCGGAACAGGTGCTCGAACTCGCGCGGAAGGGTCCGTTCGAGGCTGTTCCGCCGGATGCGCCACTCGCCGGGCCGGGGCTCGGGCATGCGGCCGCTCACCGACTGCCGGCGCCGCTGGCGCATCAGGTCGAACTGGACCGCCTCGCCCGGTTCGTAGGTCGAGAGGATGCGCATGGCATGCGAGGGGCTGGTGGGGCGGCGCCCGCCGATGGCGACGATGACGTCGCCGGCCCGCAGGCCAAGGGCGGTATCACGCCCGGCCTCGACCACCAGGACGCCTTCGGCGATGCCGAGGCCCTGGGCCAGCGCCGGGCCGACGTTGACGAGTTCGACGTCGGCCAGGCCGGACCCGTCGAACGCGAAGACCCTCAGGCGCGAGGCGCCCGGGTCCTGGAACGGCATGCGCATCTCGCCCATGCCCGGCAGCGGGATCCGGATGCGCTCGACGATGCGGTCCATGTCGGCCGAATCGGCCACCACGGCGACGTTCTGCGTGCGCCCCTCCCGGCGGATCTCGAGCCGCACGGTGTCGCCCGGCTCCAGCCGCTGGGCCAGGTTGATGAGGCGCTGGCCCGGCCGCGAGCGCAGGCCGTCGCCCTCGCCCTCCGACAGCCGCACGCCGTTCCAGCGGGCGATGAGGTCGCCGGTCCTGACGCCCGCGCGCGCCGCCGGGCCCCGGGCGACGACGTCCTCGACCAGCGCGCCGATCGAGTCGCGTCGCGCGTCCGGCGCCAGGCTCACGCTGATGCCGATGCGGCCGCGGCGCGAATCGAACAGCCGGACGTCGCCGCTGTCGCCGGTGATGACGAACGAGAATCCCCGCGCCTCGCGCTCACGCTCGCGCCGCGGCGCGTCCTGCGCCGGAGCGGCGACGGCCACCGCGCTCAGCGCCGCAAGGGTGATGATGCCTGCATGATGCCGTCCCATGATGTCCATCCCTGTTCGAGTCATGTGGTTCGGTGTCGGTACGCGGCGCGCCGAGCCCCGCCGGCTCAGAGACCGGCGGCCGCCGCCCGGGTGGCGTGCACGTCCACCAGCGCCGAGAGCACGCCGGCCCGTTCGCGCCACAGTTCCAGCGCCTGGTCGCGCCGGGTGAGACCCGGCGCCGCGATCTCGACGTCGAGCTGGCGCAGGCGGTCCTGCAGTTCGGCGGCGACGTACGCCGCCTCGCCGTTCAGCGCGCGGTGCTCCGGGCCGAGCGCCCTGAGCGCCTGTTCGAGCGCCTGCGATCGGGTCATGGCGCGGTCCAGCGCCGCGCGCTCCGACGCCGCCGCGTCGCTCCGGGGCGGGCGCAGGGCGAGGAAGGTGAGCGCCGTGAGCGCCGCCGCCGTCGTCAGGCCGGCCGCCGCGCGCATCCAGGCCTGGCGCCGCTCACGCCGCGCGCGCGACGCCACCACGGGCCAGCGGTCGCGCGGCGGCGCATAGGCCGGCAGGGCCCGCAGGCGCGCCCGCAGCTGCTCGAGCCGGCGGAGCTCCGCGGCGCAGGCGGCGCAGGCCGCGACGTGCGCGATGGTCCAGGCCGCGCCCTCGCCGTCGCGCAGGGCCAGCACCTCCTCCATCGTCGCGTGCCGTGCGTCGTTCACGTCCGCGCCTCCTCTCCCAGCCAGGTGCGCAGCCTGCGGTGCGCCCGCGCCAGCTGGGACTTCGAGAAGCTCACCGTCATGCCCATCCGCTCGGCGATCTCCTCGTGGGTGAATCCCTCGACGTCGTGCAGCCACACCACCGCGCGGCTCCGGTCCGGCAGGCGCGCCAGCGCCGCCTCCAGGTCGAGCTGCAGCGGCACGTCCTCGGGCGCCGTCCCGGCCGGCTCGGCCGCCTCGTCGAGCACGTCGGTCTCCCGCACCTTCTCGCGCCGGTAGCGCATCAGCGCCTTGCTGGCGGCGATGGCCCGGATCCAGCCCCACAGCGACCCCTCGCCGCGCCACGAGCCCAGCGAGCGGCACACCTCGAGGAACGTCTCCTGGAGCACGTCCTCGGCGTCCTCCGCCGTGCGCGTCAGCCGGCGGGCGAGCGAGTAGACGCTCGACTCGTAGGCCCGGAACAGGTGT
>CAZJZC010000159.1:0-5641 GCA_964550365.1 uncultured Gemmatimonadales bacterium
GGCCCTGGGCCGGCAGGTTGTCGTGCTCGTGGATCTTCGGCGGGCCGGCCGGGAACGGGTACACCAGGCGGTAGATGGGGTGATCGTAGGGCACGTCGGCCAGGGCGCGCTCGGGGAACACCTTGGCGATCTCGCGCCGGAACGACTCGTCCATTCCATAGTTGTCGTCGGCGTGCAGGAACCCCCCGCCCTCGAGGTGCCGTCGCAGGGCCCGCACGTCGTCGGGCGAGAACAGCACGTTGCCGTGCCCGGTCATATAGAGGTAGGGCACGGCGAACAGGTTGGGGTCGGACGGCCGCACCACCCGTTCACGCTCGGTCGTCCGCAGGCTGGTGCGCTCCCGGATGGCCCGCAGCAGGTTCGGCAGGCTGGATGGATTGGCGTACCAGTCCCCGCCGCCCTCGTAGTGCAGGCGACCGATGGTGAGCAGTGCGCCGCTCACCGGGTGAGCAGGCGGTAGGCGTCCTGCCGGGTGATGCCGAGACGTTGGGCCAGCTCCTTGGCGACGGCCGCGGGCGCGGCGGTGCCCTTGAGTTCGGCGACCAGCGCGTCCGCGTCGGGCGGCGGGCCCGGCGGCGGCGCCGGGGCGCCGGCCGGCCGCCCGCCGACCACCACGGTGACCTCGCCGCGCGGGGCGTGCTCCCCATAGTACGCGGCCAGCCCCTCCAGCGTTCCGCGCCGGACGTCCTCGTGCAGCTTGGTCAGCTCCCGCGCGACGGCCGCCGGCCGATCACCGCCGCAGCGTGCGGCCAGGTCCCGCAGCAGGGCCGCGGTCCGGCCGGGCGCCTCGTAGCACACCGAGGTCCACTCCGCGTCGGCGATGCGCCCGAGCAGGTCGGCGCGGGCGGTGCCCTTCCGGGGGAGGAACCCGAGGAACTGGAACCGGTCGGCCGGGAAGCCCGCGGCGGCCAGGGCGGCGAGCACCGCGCCGGCGCCCGGGATCGGCACCACCGGGATCCCGCGCGCATGCGCCCGCTCGGCCAGCACGCCGCCGGGGTCGGAGATGCCCGGCGTGCCCGCATCGGTGACGTACGCCACGTCCTCGCCCGCCGCCACGCGGTCGAGCAGCCGCCCGATCACGGCGTCACTGGTGTGGGCGTGCAGGCTCACCACGGGCGTCTCGATGCCGTAGTGCGTCAGGAGGCGGCGGGTGTGGCGCGTGTCCTCGCAGGCCACGACCGCCGCCTCCTTGAGCGTCGCCACCCCCCGAAACGAAAAATCCCCCAAGTGACCGATGGGGGTGCTCACCATGAACAGCCGTCCGCTCACCAGTCGATCTTCCAGGGAAGCCGTTCGAAGAACTTCACCGCCGCCATGGCGTAGCGGTGCTCGCGGGCGGCCTCCTTGACCAGCCGCGGGGCGATCTGCGGCTGGATGACCTCCAGCTCGCCGAGGAACTCCCGGGCCCAGGCCGCCACCGCGTCGGCCAGCACCGCCGACTCGACGATCGGATCGGACGCCTGACTGCCGCGGGCGCCGCCCAGGCCGCTCAGCGCTTCGTGGGCCGGGAGCAGTTTCACCCGCAGGCGCTCGGCCCGCTTGGCGGCGTCGCCCGGCGCGTCCTTCTCGGCCCGGTCCACCAGGTCCCAGATGAACTCCCGGAACACGGTCACCAGCGCCGGCGGCGCCTGGCGGGGAAGCTCCGCCAGCCCGGGGAAGGCCTTGACCGCGACCTTGGGCCGCGGCTCGGGCGCGGGCGCGGTGAAGATGCGCGCCACCCGCTCCTGGTCGGTGGCCGCCGGCGCCGGGTTGGCGAACAGCCCGCTGGCGTAGCGGCCGTCCTTGACCGTCACGTAGTTGACGTAGCCCTTGCTGATCAGCTCCAGCACCCCGGTCCACTTCCGTTCGAGGATGTTGCCGAAGACCGACTGCGGCGTGGAGGGATCGATGCCCAGGTCGACCGGCTTCTGGCTGCAGGTGGCGAACATCGCCGCGAGCTGGGCCGGGGGCGCCGGGATGAACGCCACCTCGGCGCGCTCCGTCTCGGCCCGCAGGTGCCGCAGGGCCTCGCTGATGGCGACGGCGAACCGGCCGACCGGCGCGTACACGGCGGCGTTGACCAGGTCGCCGCCCAGGAAGTACAGCAGCATGGTCTCGTCCGGCCGGTAGCAGGCGAGGAAGGCGTCGACCCGGCCGTCGCGGTCGCGCTTGCTGTGCGCGATGAGGTTGTCGAGGTGGATGTAGGCCGCGCGGGTGCGATGGAGCAGCGGCCGCCCCCCGGGGAAGACCAGGTCCCAGAGCCGGACCGACGTGTCGGTGAGGACGGCGCTGGAGGCCCGCATCAGATCATGACAGGTGCTGCGCGATCTTCCCGGCGAGCTGCTGCTTGGGGACGGCGCCGACGACCGTGTCCACGTGACGGCCGTCCTTGAAGAACATCAGCGTCGGGATCGACCGCACGTTGAACCGCATCGCGGTCTGCTGGTTGGCGTCGACGTCGACCTTGGCCACCTTGAGACCCCTGGGGCCGTACTCGCCGGCGAGCTGATCGAGCACCGGCGCGATGATCCGGCACGGTCCGCACCACTCGGCCCAGAAGTCCACCACCGCGAGACCCCGGTGCTGTTCGACCTCGGCCTGGAAGGTACCGTCCGTCACCGCCACCGTGTTCGCCCCTGCCATCGTGATTCGCTCCAATGTAGAATGTCGGTCTATGCTGCCGCCCGAGGTCCTGTCCTCCGCCCGCCTGGCGCACGTCGGCGTCGCCGTCCGCGACCTCGAGGAGGCCGTCCGGTTCTATCGCGACGTCCTCGGCGTCACGCCGCATCCGCCCGAGACCGCCGACGGCGCCACCATCGTCGCGCTCACGCTCGGCGGGAGCGAGGTCGAACTCCTCAGCGCCGATGACGCCGAGAGCCCGATCGGCAGGTTCCTGGCGCGGCGCGGGCCGGGCATCCACCATCTCTGCTTCCGCGTGCCGGACCTCGACGCCGCATTGGCGCGCTGTCGCGAGGCCGGCTACCGGCTGATCGACGAGGTCCCGCGTCCGGGCGCCGACGGACGGCGCGTGGCGTTCGTCCATCCGAAGGCGACCGCCGGCATCCTGCTGGAACTGACCGGCTAGGGCCGCGGGCGCGTGCGCGGGCCGGCGCTCGGAACCGCCGCCTCGAGGTTCGGGATCTCCCGCACCAGCCAGCCGCCGGCCCGCGTCTCGACGCAGACGAACGACACGGTGAACCGCCGCGTTCCCAGCGTCAGCTCGGCGGCGATCACCCGCCGCCCGGGCTGCGAGGCGTCGGTCACGCTCAGCCGACGGGACTCGCTGCGGAGCAGGCGCTGCATGATGATGAGCCGCTGGCGGCGCTCGTCCCGGCTGATGCGGCGCGACCTGGTCGACGGCCCGGTCTCGTCGCCCCAGAGCAGGGCCATGCGGTCGAGGTCGTTGTCGTTCACCGCGGTCAGGAACGCCTCCACGGTCGTTTCGGGCGCGGCCGGCGCGGGCTCCACGGCACCGGGGCCCTGGCCGCCCCCGCACGCGAGCGTGGCGGCCAGGCCGGCGATGACGAGGTGGCGGTACGATAAGATCATTCCGGCCATAGCTTAACCGTGGCTGAGGGGACGTACAAGGATGCGCCTGTACATCAATATCGACCATGTGGCCACCGTGCGTCAGGCCCGGCGTGGGACCGAGCCCGATCCGGTCGAGGCCGCCCGCCTCTGCGAGGCGGCCGGGGCCGACGGCATCACCGTGCATCTGCGCGAGGACCGGCGCCACATCCAGGACCACGACGTCGAGCGCCTGCGCGCCGCGGTGACCACCGTGCTCAACCTCGAACTGGCCGTGGCCGAGGACGTCGTGGCCCGGGCCGTGGCGTGGCGGCCCCACCAGGCCACACTGGTGCCGGAGCGCCGCGAGGAGATCACGACCGAGGGCGGGCTCGACTGCGTCGCGGGCCGGGCGCGGCTCGCCGAGGTGCTCGGGCGGCTGCGCGCGGCGGGCATCCGGACCAGCCTGTTCGTCACGCCCGACCCCGGCTCGATGGAGGCCGCGCTGGCGCTGGCGCCCCACGCCGTCGAACTGCACACCGGCCGCTGGGCCCGGGAGCATCCGGCCGGCGAGGCCGCGCTGGCCGAGCTGACCGCGGCCACGCGGCTGGCCCTCGCCGCCGGGGTCGCCGTCCACGCGGGCCACGGCCTGACGCGCGCCAACGTGGGCCCGGTCGCCGCCATCGCCGGGATCGAGGAGCTCAACATCGGCCACAGCATCGTCGGCAGGGCCGTCATGGTCGGCATGGACGCCGCCGTGCGGGAGATGCGGGCCCGAATTGACCGCGCGTTGGGCCGTCCCTAGCTTGGCGTCATCGCGGGGCTGGCGCCCGCGGCCGGATCACCCGTACCACGGGACCGCATGAACCAGTCGATGGGCACGCTGGACTTCTTCCTGCTCGAGGCCGGAGAGTACCTCGAGCGCCTGGACGCGCTGTCCCAGGCGCCCGCCGGCACCTTCGCCGGCGTGGAGGAGCTGGTCCGGCTGACGAGGGCCCTGCGGGGCAGCGCCATCATGGCGAGCCAGCACGGGCTCGCCCGCGCCGCCCAGGGGCTCGAATCGTGCGCCCGGGCGATCCGCGACGCGCGGCTGGCGTGGAACGAGAACACCCGGGGCGAGTTCATCCGCGCGGTGGACGACTGCAAGATCCTGTTGCGGCGGCTGCGCAGCCCCGACCAGGGGGACACCGAGCGGGCCGAGGCGATCGGCATCCGACTCGATCGGCTCTCGGGCCGCGCCTCGGCCGCCATGCGCGCGGCCGCCGGCCCGGGCCTGGACGCCGGCGCCCGCGCGTTCGTCGCGCGGGAAGCATCGAGCGTGGCGAGCGTCCTGCAGAACGCCGCCCGTGCCCTGCGGGCCAACCCCGGCGGCCGCGACGCCCTGGCCGGCGTCGTCCCGGCGATGAGCGCCCTGCGCGGCGTCGCCGTGATCAACGACCTGCCGCCGCTGGGCGACGTGCTGGCCGCCGTCGAGGCCGTGACCAAGGACACCCTGGCCGGCGGCAGCGGGCCCGACACGCCCGACGTCTTCGAGGCCGCGGCCAAGGCGCTGGCGAGGGCGGCGCGCGAGGTGGTGGACGCCGGCAAGCCCGACCCCGAGAGCCCCGAGGCCCGGGGGATCGCCGCCAGGCTGTTCGCCACCCTCGGCGGTCCCGGCGTGGTGCCGGTCGAGTCGCTGTATCACGACGACGACGGCCCGCACGTGGTCCAGAAGGGCGCCAGCCCGGGCGCGGCGGCACCGGCCATGGCCCGCGTCGAGATGGTGAGCCAGGGCGAGTACCTCAACGCCGCGGCCGCCGGCCTGGGACGGGCCGAGGGCGGGACGCAACGCGACCTGCGGCTCTACGTCATCGCCGCCGGCCTGCGCCCCATGATCGGCGCCCAGGGCGCGGCGCTGGCCACGGCCCTCGGCCGGTTCGCCGAAGCGGCCCGCGAGGCCATCAGCCGGGGTGCCGCGTCGGCGGCCCCGAACCGTTTCGTGTCGGGCATCCGCGAGGCGGCCGACGCGCTCGCGGCGGCGCAGTCGGGCGACGAGCAGCAGCTGGCCGACCGGCTGAGCGCCGCGGCCGCGGCCATCGCCTCGCTCAGCACCGAGCGGCCCAGCGGCCCGCGCGCCGGTGCCGTCGAGGCCGCCCCGCCGGTGGAACTTGCGACC
>CAZJZC010000160.1:0-5605 GCA_964550365.1 uncultured Gemmatimonadales bacterium
TCCGGGCTCCCACGACGCCCGTTGCCGCACGACTGGCAGCGGGCGCGCTGGTTCTTGGGCTCTCGCTCACCGCGACGACCTGCAAGCTCGGCGACCTGGTGGACCCGGCCCCCCCGGGCCAGCTCGGCATCCTCCCGCTCCAGCTCATCGACTCCGCCGCCGCCGGGAGCACCGCCCCCCGGGTGACGACCGTCAGCGTCTCCGGCAGCATCGAGCGGCTGGCGTGGACCCTGCGGGTCGCCGGCGCGAGCGCGTGGCTCAAGCCCGGCGCGCTCGCGGGCGCGACCCCGGGCACCCTCGCGCTGGCGCTCGATCCGGCGGGCCTGGCCGTCGGGATCTACCGCGACACGCTCATCTTCAGCGTCGAGTCCCCCACGGCCGAGCCCCTGCGGGTGCCGGTCGAGTTCCGGGTCACCGGCTGCACCGTGCGCGACGTCACGCCGCCCGTCGCCCGGCGCGACACGCTCACCACGGCCGACTGTGCCGCGCCGCACCGCGCCGCCCGCTTCGCGAGACTGTTCCGCTTCAGCGCGGCCGCGAACGACTCGGTGAGCATCCAGGCGAGCGTCACGGGCGGCGACGCGTTCGTCATCGTCGACAGCGCGCCCGGCATCGCCGCGCCGGCGCTGGCGGAGAGCGACGCCTGCCCGGGCGGTCCGGCCTCCGGCGATGCCTGCCTGCGGTACCTGCGCCTGCCGCGCAGCGGCACCTACGTGGTCGAGGCGACCACGGGCCCGCCCGGCGCCGTCGGCGAATTCCTGCTGACCATCACCCGCCCCCGCCCGCCGCCGTCACCCGACTCGCTGCGCCAGCTGACGGCCGACCAGACGGGCTTCATCGCGACCGGCGCGGTCGTCGCCGACAGCACCATCGCCCTGCGCGGCGTCGTGGACGACCCGGACGGCGATGCGGTGCGCCTCGAGGTGGAGGTCCGGCCGGTGGGGACCGCGTTCACCGGCGTGCCGACGGCGCAGAGCCCGATGGCGGCCGCGACCGCGACCGCGGTGCTGGTCACTGGCCTGCTGGACGACACCGACTACCACTGGCAGGCGCGCACGGTGGACGCCACCGGCCGGGCCAGCGCCTGGGCCCCGTACGGCGCCAATGCCGAATCGGCGGCCGACTTCCGCGTGGCCGTGCCGCAGGTGCCCGGCGTGCCGACCGCCCTGGCACAGCTGCGGAGCGACGGCGCGACGGGCATCGCCCTCGGGGGGACCACCGACGAGGCCACGGTGCTGTTCCGCGCCACGCTCAGCGACCCCGATCCCGCCGACCAGGTCCGGCTCGAGGTGGAGGTCAAGCCGGTCGGCACGGCGTTCACCGACCAGCCGACCGGCTCGGGACCCGCGGTGGCCGCCGGCTCCGCCGCGACGGCGACCATCGCGGGGCTGAGCGACAACGTGGCGTACCACTGGCAGGCGCGTGCCGTGGACAATACCGGCCGCGCCGGCGCCTGGACCGCGTTCGGCGGCAACGCGGAGTCGGCCGCCGACTTCCGCGTCGCGATCGCTCCCGCGCGGCTGTCCGTCACGACCCAGCCGGTCACGGCCGTCGCCGGCGCGCCCATCGGTCCGGCCGTGGTCGTCGCGGCGCAGGACGCCGCCGGCAACACCCTCGCCAGCTTCACCGGCACCGTGACGGCGGCCCTGGGCGCCAACGCCGTGGGCGGCACGCTGACCGGCACTCTCACCGCGGCGGCCGTGGCGGGGGTCGCCACGTTCGGGGACCTTCGCCTCGACCGGGCCGGCGGCGGATACACCCTGCTGCTCGGGACCGGGACCATCAGCACCACGACGGCCGCCTTCGCCGTGACGCCCGCCTCGGCCACCGTCCTGGCGTTCGCCCGCCAGCCGGCGGCCGCCACCGCCGGCGCGGCGTTCTCGCCCGCGGTGCAGGTGACCGCGCGGGACGCCTTCGGCAACCTCGCGACCGGCTTCGCGGGGACCGTCACCGTCGCCCTCGGCGCCAATCCCGGGGGTGCGACCCTGAGCGGCACGGCGGCCGTCGCCGCCATGGCCGGCACGGCCGACCTCCCCGGGCTCTCGCTCGACAAGGCCGGCGCCGGCTACACGCTCACCGCGGCCGCCACCGGACTCTCGGGCGCCACCAGCGCACCGTTCAGCGTCGCGGGTGCCGGCGCCGCCGCGCTCGCCATGGCCGTCCAGCCGTCCGCCGGCGCCGCCAGCGGCGCGGTGCTGGCGCGCCAGCCCGCCGTGCAGCTGGAGGACGCGTTCGGCAACGCGGTGGCGGTGGCCGGCGTCACCGTCACGGCCGCCGTCGCCACGGGACCGGCCGGCGCGACGCTGGTCGGCGCGACCGCCGCCACCGACGCGTCCGGGCGGGCCGCGTTCACCGGCCTGACGCTCACCGGCGCGCCCGGCGCCTACACGCTCGGCTTCACGGCCTCCGGCCTGGCGGGCGCCACCTCGACGACGGTCCAGCTGACGGCCGGCACGGCTGCGCGCCTGGGCATCGTCACAGCGCCATCGGCCTCGGCCGCCAGCGGCGCGGTCTTCACGCAGCAGCCGGTGGTGCGCGTCGAGGACGCGGCCGGCAATCCGCTGGCCCAGCAGGGCGTCGCCGTCACCGTGGCCATCGCCTCGGGCGGCGGCACGCTCACCGGCGTCACGACGGTCACCAGCGACGCCGCCGGCCTCGCGACGTTCTCCGGTCTCGCGATCACCGGCACCGTCGGCCCGCGCACGCTGAGCTTCAGCGCGGCCGGCCTGCAGGCCGCTCCCGCCGCCGGCGTGACGATCACCGCCGGCGCCGCCACACAGCTCTCGCTCAGCGCGGGGAACTTCCAATCCGCCGTCGCCGGCGCCGCCGTCGCCATTCCGCCCGGCGTGCTGGCACTCGACGCCAGCGGCAACCCCGTCGCCGGCGTGCCGGTCACGTTCACCGTGCTGGCGGGCGGCGGGAGCACCGCGCCGGCGACACCGGTCGCGACCGGGACCGACGGGATCGCGGCCGTCGCCTGGACCCTGGGCACGACCGCCGGCACCAACACCCTGCGCGCCGCGGCCGCCGGGCTCGCGGGCAGCCCCGTCACCTTCACCGCCACCGGCACCGCCGGCGCCGTGGCCAGCCTGGTCAAGACCGGCGGCGACAACCTCACCGGCCCCGTGGGGACGACGCTGGCCACGCCGCACGAGGTCCGCGTCACCGACGCCAACGGCAACCCGGTCAGCGGCGTCGCCGTGACGTGGGCGGCGGCCGCGGGCGCCGGCTCGGTCAGCCCGACGCTCGGCGCCACGAACACCGATGGCCGCGCCTCGGCCGTGCGCACCCTCGGCCCCGGGGCGGGCACCCAGACCACCACCGCCAGCGTCACCATCGCCGGCTCGCCCGTCACCGTGACGTTCACCATCACGGCCGCGGTGGGCGGCGCGTCACAGATGACCCTCCAGGCCGGCGACAACCAGACCGACACGGTCGCCGCGACCCTCGGGACGCCGCTTGCCGTGCTGGTCACCGACGCTCTCGGCAACCCGGTCCCGGGCATCACGATCACCTGGAGCGTCGTCGCGGGCGGCGGATCCCTCCAGCCGACGTCGTCACAGACCGGCGCCACGGGCATCGCGACGACGACCTGGACCATGGGCACCGCCGCGGGGCCGGCCATCGCGCGCGCCACGGGCGTGGCGGCGCCGATCAACTTCGTCGCGACCGCCGCGCCCGGGAATGTCAGCCCGGCGCAGTCGTCGGTCACCGCGGCGCCCGGCAGCATCACCGCGTCCACCGGCGCCAGCGCCGCGACCGTGACGGTCACCGCGCGTGACCGCTTCAGCAACGTCATCCCCGGCAGGAACGTCGTCCTGGCGGCCACCGGCGGGGGGAACGCCCTCGGACAGCCCGCGGCGCTCACCAACGCCAGCGGCGTGGCGACCGGGACCTTCGCCAGCACGATGGCCGGCATCCACGACATCTCGGCCACCGCTGGAGGCGTCGGCATCACCCAGATGGCGCCGGTGACGGTGACGGCCGCGGCGGCGAGCGCACTGGCCTTCTCCGTCGAACCGACCAGTGCCATCGCCGGCGCCGCGATCACGCCGGCCGTCAAGGTCGAGATCCGGGACGCCTTCGCCAACCGGGTGACCGGCGCGACCGACCAGGTCACCGTCGCGCTCGGCGCCAATCCCGGCGCCGGCACGCTCGGCGGCACGCTGAGCATGAACGCCAGTGCCGGCGTGGCGACGTTCGCGAACCTCGCCGTGAACCGCGCCGCGGCCGGGTACACCCTCACGGCCGCGTCGGGCACGCTGGCCGGCGCGACATCGACCCCCTTCGACATCGGCGTCGGCCCGGCCGCGGCCGCCACCTCGACCGTGAGCGTCAGCGCCGGCACCGTCGCCTCCGGCAGCGCCGTGACCGTCACGTTCCGCGCCCGGGATGCCTCGGGCAACGACCTGACGAGCGGCGGGCTGACCAGCGTCGTGTTCACCCGCAGCGGCGGCGCGAGCACCGGGACGTTCGGGACCGTGACGGACCACGGGGACGGCACCTACTCGACCAGCTTCACCGGGGTGATCGCCGGCAGTGCGACGTCGATCGGCGCGACGCTCGGCGGCACGCCCATCGGGACCCCCCTGCCGACCGTGACCGTGATCCCCGGTCCGGTCTCGACGGCGGTCTCGGTGCTCACGGCCGTGCCGACCGGCGTCGTATCGGGCGCCACGTCGACCGTGACGCTGCAGGCGAAGGACGCGGCCGGCAACAACCTGGCCGCCGGCGGCCTGACCGTCGTGTTCGCGCCCACGGCCAGCGGGACCAGCACCGTGACACCGGCCACGGTGAACGCCACGGACCACGGCAACGGCACCTACAGCGGGATCTTCACCGGTGTCACCGTGGGAACGCCCCGTGCCATCGGCGCGACGATCGGCGGCCTCGCCGTCACCTCCACCCTGCCGACGATCACGGTGTCCCCGGGCCTCGCCTCGGCGGCCACGTCGGTCGTGTCGGCCGGCGGTACCAGCGTCGTGTCGGGCGCGACGCTCACCGTCGGTCTCCAGGCGAAGGACGCGGCCGGCAACGACCGCACGGCCGGCGGCGAGACCGTGGTCTTCTCCCTGAGCGGCGGGGCCAGCACCGCTTCGTTCTCCGCCACGGTCGACAACAACGATGGCACGTACAGCGCCATCCTGACGGGCGTCCTGGCCGGCTCGGCGAGCCAGGTGCGGGCCACCATCAACGGGAACCTGGTGACCACGCCGGCGCCGAGCGTGACGGTCACGCCCGGAGCCGTGAGCGCGTCGCGGTCCACGGTGAGCGCCGTTCCCGGCAGCATCCCGGCCGACGGCACCGCGGCGACCATCACGGTGACCGCGCTGGACGCCGCGGGCAATCCGATCGCGAACGCCGCCGTCGGACTGACCGCCTCCGGGACCGGCAACGCGCTCTCGAGTCCCGCGCCGACGGATGCCGGTGGCGTCACGACGGCGACCCTCAGCTCCACCGTCGCGCAGACCCAGAGCGTCTCGGCGATCATCAACGGCACGCCGATCACGCAGACAGCCACCGTCATCGTCACCGCCGTCGGCCAGTCGATCACGTTCGCCGCGCCGGCCACGCCGGCGGTCTACGGCAGCAGCTTCGCCGTGGC
>CAZJZC010000161.1:0-5566 GCA_964550365.1 uncultured Gemmatimonadales bacterium
ACGAGCACGAGGGGCGCGGCGTGCCGCTGCGCCTCGAGATCGGGCCGCGCGACGTGGGCCAGGGCGTGGTGACGGCCGCCCGGCGCACCGGCGGCAAGATGCCCCTGCCGCTGGGCAACCTGGCGCAGGAGGTCCGCCAGGTGCTCGACAGCATCCAGGGCGACCTGCTCCAGAGCGCCCGGATGCGCCGCGACCAGAACTCGCGGCGCGGCGTGAGCAAGGCGGAGCTGATCGAGATGATGAACGGCCCGGGCGGCTTCGCCTACGCCGGCTTCTGCGGCTCGGCCGACTGCGAAGCGGCCATCAAGGACGCGACCAAGGCGACCATCCGCGTCCTCCCCGACCCGGAGTTCCGCAGCCACGACGCGCCCACGGCCTGCGTCTGGTGCGCCTCGGCCAGCACCACCGAGGCGGTATGGGCGCGGGCGTACTGACGTTCGACGGCGTAGCCCTCGGCCGGATCGCCGAGGCCGTGGGCACGCCGGTCTACGTGTACGGCGCCGGCCGGATCCGGGAGCAGTACCGGGCCCTGGACGCGGCGCTGGCGCCGGTGCCCCACCGCATCTGCTACTCGGTCAAGGCCAACGGCAACCTGGCGGTCCTGTCGCTGCTGCGCTCGCTGGGGGCGGGCGTCGACATCGTCTCGTCGGGCGAGCTGAGCCGGGCGCTGGCGGCCGGATTCACCGGGCCCGACGTGGTCTTCAGCGGCGTCGGCAAGACGGCCGAGGAGATGCGGGCCGCCCTGGCGGCGGGCGTCGGCATGCTGAACGTCGAGAGCGAGGAGGAGCTCGACGTGCTCGCGGAGGTGGCCGGGCGCGCCGGCGTCACGGCGCCGGTCGCGATCCGGGTGAACCCCGAGGTGCTGGTCGACGTGCACCCCTACACGGCGACGGGCATGAAGGGCAAGAAGTTCGGCGTTCCCTTCGACGAGGCCGAGGCGCTGGCGGCGCGCGCCGCCGCGACACCCGGCCTGGCGCTCATCGGCGTGGCCATGCACATCGGCTCGGGCATCACGGCCGCGGCGCCGTTCGTCGAGGCCGTGGTGAAGGTGCTGGAGGTCGTGGCCGCCCTGCGCCGGCGCGGCATCGACTCGCTGCGGCGCCTCGACCTGGGCGGCGGTCTCGGCATCCGCTATCGCGACGAGGACACGCCCCTGGACGTCACGGCCTATGCCGACGCCGTCCTGCCCCACGTCGCCGCCTCCCGCCTGGAACTCGTCGTCGAGCCGGGACGCTTCCTGGTGGGCGACGCCGGCGTCCTGCTCACCCGGGTGCTGTACCGCAAGCGGTCGGGCGGGAAGATGATCGCCGTGGTGGACGCGGGCATGACCGACCTCATCCGGCCGAGCCACTACCAGGCGTACCACGCGATCTCCGTGGACGGCGCCGACGGACGGCCGCCGGTCGCCTACGACGTGGTCGGCCCGATCTGCGAGAGCGGCGACTTCTTCGCCCTCGACCGGGTCCTGCCCGAGGTGCGGCGCGGCGACCTGCTGGTGGTGCACGGCGCCGGCGCCTACGGGTTCGTCATGACCTCGGCCTACAACGCCCGGCCGCGCCCGCCGGAGGTGCTGACCGACGCGGGCCGGTTCGCGGTAGTCCGGCGCCGGGAGGCGGCCGAGGACCTGATGCGCGGCGAGACGGCCGAGCCGTCGTGGCAGACCGTCTGATGCACGAGTCCCAGCGCATCCTCATCATCGACTTCGGCTCGCAGTTCACCCAGCTCATCGCGCGGCGCGTGCGCGAGGCGCACGTGTACTGCGAGATCCACCCGCCGCGGCCGCTGGCCTGGATCCGCGCGTTCGCCCCGCAGGGCATCATCCTCTCCGGGGGACCCAGCTCGGTCTACGACGACGGGGTGCCGACGGTGGAGGCCGGGGTGCTGGAACTGGACGTGCCGGTGCTGGCCATCTGCTACGGCATGCAGCTCGCGGCACGCCTGATGGGCGGGACCGTCGTGCCCGGCACGGCCCGCGAGTACGGCCGGGCCGAGATCGAGGTGCTGGGCGCCGACCCCCTGCTGACGGGGTTCGCGGTGGGCGAGCGGACCACGGTGTGGATGTCGCACGGCGACAGGGTGGAGGTACCGCCGGCGGACTGGACCGTGCTGGCCTCGAGCGGCAACACGCCGGTCGCCGCCTTCGCGCACCGGCGCCGGCCGGTCTGGGGCGTGCAGTTCCACCCGGAGGTGGCCCACACGCCGCGCGGCGCCGAGCTGATCGCCAACTTCCTGTTCGCCATCTGCCGGACCCGGCCGACCTGGACCCCGGGGCACTTCGTCAGCCAGGCCGTGGCCGAGGTGCGGGAGCGGGTCGGCGCCCGTCGCGTCATCTGCGGGCTGTCCGGCGGCGTGGACTCGGCGGTGGCCGCCGCGCTGGTGTACCGGGCCATCGGCGGGCAGTTGACCTGCATCTTCGTGGACCACGGCCTGCTGCGCGCCGGCGAGCGGGCGCAGGTCGAGCGGACCTTCCAGAACGAGCTGGGCGCCGACCTCCGCGTGGTGGACGCCTCGGCGCGGTTCCTGGGGAAGCTGGCGGGCGTCGAGGACCCCGAGAAGAAGCGCACCATCATCGGGCACACGTTCATCGACGTGTTCGAGGAGGCGGCCGCCGGCGTGGGCAGCGACGTCGGCTTCCTGGTGCAGGGCACGCTGTACCCCGATGTCATCGAGTCGGTCTCGCCGAAGGGCGGACCGTCGGCCACCATCAAGACGCACCACAACGTGGGCGGTCTGCGTCCCGATCTGCCGTTCGCCCTGATCGAGCCGCTGCGGGAGCTGTTCAAGGACGAGGTGCGCCAGGTCGGCCGGGAACTGGGCCTGCCGGAGGAGATCGTGCGGCGCCATCCGTTCCCGGGGCCCGGGCTGGCGGTGCGGATCCTGGGGCCGGTGGACGCCGAGCGGGTGGCGGTGCTCCAGCAGGCCGATGCCATCTATCTCGAGGAGATCCGTCAGGCGGGGCTGTACGACCAGATATGGCAGGCGTTCGCCGTGCTGCTCCCGGTCCGCTCGGTGGGCGTGATGGGCGACTTCCGCACCTATGCCAACGTGGTGGCGCTCCGGGCGGTGACCAGCCACGACGGCATGACGGCCGACTGGTACCACTTCCCCCACGAGGTGCTGGGCCGGATCGCCACCCGCATCACCAACGAGGTCCAGGGTGTCAACCGCGTGGTGTACGACGTGAGCAGCAAGCCGCCCGCGACCATCGAGTGGGAATGAAGTGCCGGGCCTGAGGCCTGGCGACCGAGCCGCCACGCGGCGCACCCCGTCGTCTTCCCCTGCCGCCGCCGCGGCCCGATTCTTCCGTGATGGGACTTCCGACCGAGCCGGGCCGCGCGCCCGGCGAGCACGAGGACGGGGCGATGGTCGCCCCGGGCTGGGGCGTACCGCCCCAGCCTGGGGCGCCCGGCCCCGGCGTGGGGACCAGGAGGACCATGCGCGTCAGCTCGCGGCTGCTCTTGTCGCTGCTCCCGGTGGTTGCCGGGGTGATGTCGGTATATGCCGTCTGGGCCCTGCGGGAGCGCGAGGCCACCATGGTGCGCGAGGCCCGGCGCGAGACCGTCGCATACGCCACGGCGCTGGCGCTGGCCTTCGAGTACGGCCTGCGGGACGCGGGCCGGGAGAACGTGCAGGAGATCATCAACCAGGTGACCCGGGAACCCACGGTGTACGGCATCCTGGTGTACGACGCCGCCGGCCGCCGGACCTTCGCGTCCGACACGCTGAGCACGCCGGGCCCGGCCGGCGCCGAGGACCTGCGGCCGGTCCTCACCGCCGGCCGGACGGTGACGCTGGAGCGCGAACTGGACGACCAGCCCGTGTTCTCGGTCCTGCGGCCCCTGCGCGACGCGCGGGGCGAGGTGAACGGCGCGGTCGAAGTGGCCCAGCCGCTGGCGCGGATCGAGGCCGAGAAGGCCCGCGTGCGCCGCCGGTTCCTGCTGAACACGCTGACCCTGCTTGCCGCGCTGACCCTGGTGACGCTGTTCCTCGTACGCCGCACGGTTGGGGCGCCGCTCCAGCGGCTGGCCGACGCCGCTCGCGCCGTAGGGCGCGGCGAGCTCGGCTATCGACTGGGGCCGACCGTGGGTGGTGGCGAGCTCGGTGACCTGGCGCGCGAGTTCGACGGCATGGCGACGCGGCTGGAGGCGGCCCGCGGCGACCTCCTGCGGCAGTCCGAAGAGCGCGTGGCGCTCGAACGGCGGCTTCACGAGAGCGAGAAGCTCGCGACCGCCGGCACGCTGGCCACGGGCCTCGCCCACGAGATCGCGGCCCCGCTCAACGTGATCTCCGGCCGCGCGGAGATGCTGCTCGGGCGCGAAGCGCCGCCCGAGGTCCGCGAGCGGCACCTGCGGAGCATCGTGGTGCAGATCGGCCGGATCACCGCGATCGTGGACAACCTCCTGCACACCGCCCGGCGCCGCGAGACGCGCATGCAGCGGCTCGACGTAGGCGCCGTGCTCGACGGCGTGGCCGAGTTCCTCGAGCAGGAACTGGCACGCGCCGGCGTCCGGTACGAGCGGCCCGGCTCCGGGCCATCCTGGGTGCGCGGCGACCCGGACCTCCTGCACCAGGTGTTCGTCAACCTGTTCCTCAACGCCGTGCAGGCCATGGAGGGCCTGCCGGGCGACCGCCGCATCCGGGCCGAGACGCGCGCGGGCGCCAACGGCGGCGGGCGTGTGGTGGTCGAGGTCTCGGACACCGGACCGGGCGTGGCGCCCGACCTGCGCGAGCAGGTGTTCCAGCCGTTCTTCACCACGCGGCACGCCGGCACGGGGCTCGGCCTGGCGCTGGCCCGGAGCATGGTGGAAGAGCAGGGCGGACGGCTCGAGGTGGCCGAAGCGCCGGGCGGCGCCGGCGCGCGGCTCCGCGTCACCCTGGCGGCTGCGGAGAGCGGGGATGGCTGAACGCATCCTTGTCGTCGAGGACGACCGCGAGCTGCGCGAGTTCCTCGTCGAGGCCGTCGCCGACGCGGGCTACGGGACGGCGTCGTACTCGACGGCCGACGCCGCGCTCCGCGCGCTGGAGGGTGGTCTCGAGGCGGACCTGGTGCTGACCGACCTGATCATGCCGGGCCTGCGCGGCGAGGACCTGCTGGCGGGCGTCCGCGCGGCCCGGCCCGAGCTGAACGTGATCGTCATGACGGCCTTCGGTACAATCGAGTCGGCCAAGGCGCTGGTCAAGGCGGGCGCCTTCGACTACCTCACCAAGCCGCTCGCCACAGCGACCCTGCTCGAGGCGCTGGTCCGCGGCCTGGACGACAGCCGGCACCGACGCGAGGCGGCGCGGCTGGCGCGCAGCGCGGCGACCGGCCCCCTGCCGGGGTTCGTCGGGGCCAGCCGGCCGATGCAGGAGGTCTACCAGGTCGTGGTCCGCGCGGCCGCGACCGATCACCCCGTGCTCATCACCGGCGAGAGCGGCACCGGCAAGGAGCTGGTGGCGCGCGCCCTGCACCAGCGCTCGGGGCGTGGGCCCGTCGTCACGGACAACTGCGGCGCCCTGCCCGAGCAACTGCTCGAGTCGGAACTGGTCGGCCACGAACGGGGCGCGTTCACCGGCGCCGCTCAGG
>CAZJZC010000162.1:0-5544 GCA_964550365.1 uncultured Gemmatimonadales bacterium
CGAGTCCGTTCCGGGGGGCGGGCATGTCCCCGTCGGCGGTTCGTTCGTCCAACCTACCGCCGGTCGATACGCGCGGCCAGAAGGCCCGCGCGCCGCCGCCGGCGTCCGTTCATCGCGGAACGGCCCCGCCTGGTCAGGCGGGCGCCGGACGGCGCGCCGAGGGCGCCTTGCCGGACCGGGACCTCACTTTGTATCATAAAGTACAGTGGCCCACGCCTCCGCCGAGTTCCTCGACCTCCAGGCCGCCCTGGCCGGCGACTACTCCCTCCAGCGCGTGCTCGGCCGCGGCGGCATGGGCGTCGTCTACCTGGCGCGCGACGTCCAGCTCGACCGCGACGTCGCCATCAAGGTCCTGCCGGGCCCCGTTGCCCACGACCCGGCGGCGCGCCAGCGGTTCGTGCGCGAGGCCCGGACGGCGGCCGGCCTCTCGCATCCGCACATCGTCCCCATCCATCGGGTGGGCGAGGCGGGCGACTTCGTCTTCTTCGTCATGACCTACGTGGAGGGCGAGACGCTCGGCGAGCGGCTCCGCACCCGCGGTCCGCTTCCGCCGGCCGACGCGACGCGCATGCTGCGCGAGGTGGCCTGGGCGCTGGCCTACGCGCATGGGCGCGGCGTCGTGCACCGCGACGTGAAGCCGGACAACATCCTGCTCGAAGCCGGCACCGGCCGCGCGCTGGTGACCGACTTCGGCATCGCCCGGGGCGGCGGGGACGCGGGCGCCGACGGGGAGCCGGGCACCATCATGGGCACCGCGAACTACATGAGTCCGGAGCAGGCCGCGCGCGGGCCCGTCGACGGGCGCAGCGACATCTACTCGCTCGGCGTCGTCGGGTACGTCGCGGTGAGCGGGCGTCTGCCCTTCGACGCGCCGGATCTGCGCGCGCTGCTGGTGCGCCAGGCGACCGAGGCGCCGCCGAGCGTGATGCGCGCCGCGCCCGGGCTGCCCGCCGCGCTCGGCGCGGCGATCGACCGCTGCATCGTCCGCGACCCCGCCGGCCGGTTCGCCGACGGCGAGGCGCTGGCGGCGGCGCTCGCCCCGACCGTGGCGGCGCGGCCCCCGCTGCCGCCCACCCTGCGCGCCTGGATCGCCGCGCGGAATCCGCTCCTGGTGCCCTACCTGGGGTGGTCCGGCGGGTTCGGGCTCCTCACGCTGGCGAACCTCATCGCGTGGGTGACGGGCAACCGGCCGGATGGACCGGCGGACATCGTGCTCCTGGCCGCGATCACGTCGCTCCCACTGCTGCCCGTCGTCGGCTTCCACCTCAACCAGGCGCGCCGCCAGTTCCGGGCAGGGCATACCCTCGCCGACCTGCGGGCGGCGCTCCAGGTGCGCCGGCGGGAGCGGGCCGAGACCGACGCGCTCGCGCGCGAGGACGAGGAGGCCCGCACCCACCGGGTCCTGCGCGCCGGCACGGTCGCCTCGGCGACCTGGCTCGCCGTCACCATCGGGTTGCTGCTCAGCGGCACGATCCACGAGAACGTCACCGGTGCGGCCTGGATCTTCGGGCCGGTGCTCAGCACCATGCTGCTCGGAGCGGTGAGCAACGCGCTCGAGGTGCAGTTCATCCCCGGCGGCCTGCGCCGCTGGTGGCAGGCCGGGCTGGCCGAGCGCCTGTGGACCAGCCGCGCGGGGGAGTGGCTGGCGCGCCGGCTGGGCGCTCCCGGGCGGACGAACCTCGCCGGCGGCTCGGCGTTCCGGGCGACCGAGGCCGCGCTCGGCGTGGCGGCGGGGGAACTGTTCGCGGCGCTGCCGGAGGCCGTCCGCGAGCAGTTCGCCGAACTGCCGGCGGTCGTCGCGGCCCTGGAGGCCCGGGCGGCGGGAGCGCGCGCCGATGCCGACGTGGTCGCCGCCCTCGCTCCCACCGGGTCGGCGGACGCCGAGGTCCTCGCGGCGCGGCGCCACGCGGCGGCGGCACAGCTGGCCGAGAGCGTCGCGGCGCTCGAGAGCATCCGCCTCGACCTCCTCCGCCTGCACGCGGGCGCCGGCGATCTCGCGCCGCTCACCACGCTGCTGGACGCGGCGCGACTCCTTGGCGAGGACGTGGGCCGGCTGGCCGACGCCCGGCGGGAGGTCGAGGGTGTCGTCGGCCGGAGGGTCGAAGCGGGCCCGGGCGGGGCCACGGCCTAGGCAGGAGCGCCGCCCGCACCGGATCCCGCGGGGGCGACGCGCATCGCGATCGCCCGGGCGGGCGATGACGAGCAGGCTTCTCATCGGCGACGGACGCCCGCGATGCCGCGGGCGGATGGCGGGCGGCCGCGCCCCCGTCAGCCCATCGTGCGGGTCGCGGCGAGCAGGGTCAGGTCGTCGTGCGGTTCGGCCTGCCGCGTGAACGCATTGAGCGTCTCGATGACGCCCCGGACCAGGCTGGACGCGGAACTGCTGTGGGCCCGCAGGGCGTCCTGCAGGCGCTCGCTGCCGAAGACCTCGCCCGTCGGGCTCCGGGCCTCCACCAGCCCGTCGGTGAACGCGAAGAGGCTGTGACCGGCCTCGAGCGTCTCCTCTCCCGCGCCGAACGACGCATCGGGCATGAGGCCGAGTGCCGGGCCCGTGGGCCGCAGCTCCCGGGTGGTGCCGTCGGGGGCGATCACGATGGCGGGCTCGTGGCCCGCGTTGACGTAGTCGAGCGCGCCGCTGAACGGATTGAGCGCCGCCATGAAGACCGTGGCGAACATGTTGGTGCGTCCGTGCAGGCGGGCGATGTAGTCGTTGGTGAAGCCCGCGACCCGCGTGAGCAGGTCGGCCGGCGTGGCGGATTCCAGTGACTGGCGCACCAGCGTGCGCCGGCCGCCGATCATCTGGATGGCGCCGCCCCCGACGGGATCGGCCGAGGCGCGGATGAGGCTGCGGAACAGGGCCATGAACAGCGCCGCGCCGACCCCCTTGTCGCACACGTCGCCCACGACCATGACGATGTTGCCGGACGGCGCCAGCATGAAGGCGTCGTAGAAGTCGCCGGAGACCTGGCGGGCCGGCTGCAGGGAGGCCTCGAGCTGGACGCCCCGCGCGATGGGGAGCGACTCGGGAAGGAAGTCGCGCTGGATGTTCCGGGCGACGGCCATCTCCTGCTTGAGGCTCTGGGCGTCACGCAGGCGCCGGCGGTCCAGGGCGGCGCTCATGCGGGCCCGCAGGACGGCCGGCCGGAACGATCCGGTGAGGTAGTCGTCGGCGCCCTTCTCGAGGCACCGGTCGATGGCGTCCATGTCGCCCGTCGCCGACACCGCGATGACCGGGACGTGCGCGCGGGCGTCGTCCTTCCGGAGCGTCTCGACGAACGTGGCGCCGTCCATCCCGGGCAGGTGCACGTCCAGCAGCACCAGGTCGAAGGGCACGGCCCGGAGCTTCGCCAGGGCCTCGTCACCCTGCCCGGCCGCCTCCACGAAGAACCCTTCCAGCCGCACGTGACGGACGAAGGCGTCGCGATCGGCGGCGGCGTGGCCGACGATCAGCACCCGCGCCGGCGCGCGGAGCGTCTGGGTGGCCATCGGCGTCGGGGCGTTCATCCGGCGCCGCCGAAGCTGGTGACGGCGTCGTCGACCGTGCCGAAGACCTTCAGGATGTTCGTGAAGCCGCTCAGCTCGAGCACCTTGAGGACGTCCGGGTTGAGGGCGGCGAGGCGCAGGTCGCCGCCGTGCGATCGGCACTGCTTCAGCGTGGCCAGCATCACGCGCAGACCGGCGCTGCTGGTGTAGTCGACCGCGCCGAAATCGGCGACCAGCCGGTGGTGTCCCGCCTCCACCTCGGCCGACAGGACCTTCTGGAGCGCGTCCGCGGTGAGGCCGTCCACGCTGCCCGCCACGTGGATGGTGCTCACGTCACCGCGTCGTTCCACCGAGGTGTCCATGTCGTGCTCCGCAGGGTCAGCCCGCTCCGGCGCGCGTGGCCGGCGGGTCCGATGAGTGTGGCGAGGTTCCGATGCGGCCGCGTCGGCCGATCAGGCCGCCCGATCGGGAACGGCCGCGGCGGCCGGGAGAAGATAGGGACCCCCGGGGGAGGGGGCTAGGGCGACGGCGGCCGGCCGGGCGATCGCGGCGCGGTGGCGGGGCGGCTAGGTCTCGTTGAGCATGTTGAGCTGCCAGAGGTCCCGGGTGCTGGTGTGCAGGAAGGGATGCAGGGCCCGCAGTCCCGTCTTCCCGATGCTCTTCTCCAGGTACCGCAGTTCCTCGAACTGGCCCTTGAGCGCGGGGTCCGGGTCGGCCTCGAACCCGGCCTCGCGCATCATCAGGACGCCCTTGGCGCGGATGGCGAGCTCGGCGCGCAGGCGCAGGAGGCACATCATGTCGACGATCACCTCCGGCGAGAAGCGGCTGCGCACGGTCATGAGGTACGTCCCGACCGGCGTCCCCGCGACCTGTCCCGCGTGCACGGCCCGCAGCAGTTCCTGGTCGGTGTCGAACCCCGCGCCCAGCCAGGCGCTCGTGTCGCGCTCGCTCTGCTGGAACACGGCGACGCTGAGCCAGGGGAAGACCAGGACGATCAGGGCCGTGGCCAGGAGCGGCTGGAGCAGGAAGTGGTTGTACAGCGAGTGCAGGACCACGGCCACGCCGAGCCCGGGCAGGAGCAGGTGGAGCCGGAAACCGTCGACGCGGTTGTGGAGCGTCCGGGAGACCATCGCGAGGATGGCCGTGGCGCCGCCGTGCATGATCGCGGTGCCGAACCCGCGCACGATCCAGGTCCAGATCGTCGCGTCCGCGTGCACCCGCAGGTAGTAGAGGTTCTCGAGGAAGGCGAAGCCGGTGCCGATGCCGAAGCCGTGGATGGCGGCGTCCACGACGAACCCCAGCTTGCTCCGGTACAGCAGCCAGATGACGAAGGCGGCCTTGAACGCCTCCTCCACGACGGGCGCCGCGTACATGGAGTAGCGGGCCATGTCCAGGCCGAGCGCGGGCCGGAGGCTGACGTTCACGGCCCAGCTGGCGAGGCCGGCGGCCACGCCGGCCGCGACCGACAGCAGGATCGCCCGCAGCGCGACGAGCTTGTAGCTGTCGATGAGCACCAGCGCCCCGAGGAACAGGAAGACGGGCAGGACGCTGACGGCGACCGCGAGGACGGCCGTCACATGATCTTGAACGAGAACATCCAGGCGGATCTGCGCGCGGCGCCCCGTTCCGCGGCCGCGGCGAACCCGACCGAGAGGGTGGAGTTGAGATGGGAGAGCGTGACCAGCCGGAGGTCGACCTGCGCGCCCACGCTCGCCAGCGTGCGCCGGGCCGCCGCGTCGTCGACGTCGGTCACGAGCCCCGTGGCGAAGAGCGACAGGGCGGCCCACCGGGCGTAGAAGCTCGGGATCCCGACGCGGCGGAACCGGAGGGGCGGCGACGTCCACTCCACCTGGGCCCGTCCGTAATTGGCGCCGCCGACGTCGTTGATCGGGATCCCGGGGAAGCTCTCGGTGTCGCGGAACTGCTGGATGCCGCGGTGATCCACCCAGTTGTTGCCGAACCCGCCGAAGAAGAACCTGGCGAAGGGCTCGCTCCGGTTCCCCGCCAGCGCCGTCCCGGCCGAGGCCCGGAACCACAGCGACGAGTGGTCCAGCGGCAGGA
>CAZJZC010000163.1:0-5539 GCA_964550365.1 uncultured Gemmatimonadales bacterium
TCGCGCCGCGCGCCGGCCAGCGCCCGCGCCAGCCGGCCGACGCGCCGGGCGCGGCCCGCGACCAGCACCCGCCGGCCGCGCGCCGTTGCGTGGATGCGCTTCACCCGGCGGTCCGCGGGGTCGGGCACGACGCGCACCATCCCCAGGCGCACCAGGTCGGCCACCAGGCGCGAGATGGTGGGCGGCCGCACCTGCTCGGCGCGCGCCAGCGCGCCGAAGGTGCAGGGACCGCCGAACACCAGCACCGACAGCGCCGAGGCGCGTGGGGCGCTGAGCCCGGTCGCCTCGTCCTCGGTGCGCAGGCGCCGCAGCAGCCGGATGGCGGCCGAGTGGAGGAGGTCGGCCGTGACCCGGACGCTCCCGCCCCCGCCGGCCGCCGGCGAGGCCGGCGCTCCGGAGCGGGGCGCGCGGGGGGCGCGGGGGGCGGATTGACGGATCGGGCGGCGGGGCATAGTGTATTTGTTAGCTGAAGCTAACTAATTACCACGGGCGGGAGCAAGCCATGAGCGCGATCACGGGCCTCGGGCAGGTGGCGATCGGCGTGCAGGACCTGGCGCGGGCCACGGCGTTCTACGGTCAGGCCCTCGGCCTGCGGCACCTGTTCACCGCGCCGCCGGGACTGGCGTTCTTCGACTGCGGCGGGGTCCGGCTGATGCTCGAGGTGCCCGAGGACCCGGCCCACCGGCATCCGGCCAGCATCCTGTACTACCGGGTCGCCGCCATCGCCCCGGCCCACGAGGCGCTGGCGGCGCGCGGCGCGGCGGTGGTCCGCCCGCCGCACCTGCTCGCCCGGATGCCGGATCACGACCTCTGGATGTCCTTCTACCTGGACGGCGAGGGCAATACCCTGGCGCTCATGTGCGAAGTGCGGCCGCCGGCGGCCCGGTGAGCGCCGAGGGCGCCGCGACCGGTCGCGTGCGGCGCGCCCTGCGCGCGGCGCTCGTCGCCGTGACGGCCGCGGCCTGCACGGGTCCGGCGCCGACCGTGGCCCCGGTCCGCGCGGGCGTCACCGGCGGCGGCATCGCCTGGGAGGTCGCCGGCCGCGGGCCGGCCGTGGTGCTGATCCCCGGCTCCAACCTCGATCGGCGCGTCTGGGACGCCCAGATGGCGCCGCTCGCGCGGCACTATACCGTCGTCCGGTACGACCTGCGCGGCCACGGCCGCTCGGCCGACGCCGCCGGGCCGTTCTCGGGGCCGGACGACCTGCGCGGCGTGCTGGACGCCGTCGATCCGGGCCCGGTGCGGCTGGTGGGGCTGTCGTACGGTGCCCGCGTCGCCGTCGACTTCGCGCTCGCCGACCCGGCGCGGGTGAGCGCCCTGGTGCTGGTCTCGCCCACCGTCAGCGGCTTCGCCGGCTCCGAGCGGCCCGACTGGTGGGCACCCATGATGGACGCCGTTCGCGCGGGCGACGCCGAGCGGGCGGCCGACCTGCTGGCGCGCTCGCCGCTCATGGCCGTGGGCCCCGCCGATTCGGGCGCCGTCCGGCGCATGGTGCGCGAGAACGCCCGGCTGTTCCGGCAGACCGGCCGGGAGCGACCCGCGGCGGCGCCGGCCTGGGGCCGACTCGCCGAGCTGACCATGCCGGTCCTGGTGGTCACGGGGGCCGATGACGGCGCCGACATCCTGCGCGTGGCCGACGCCGTGGCGGCGGCGGCGCCGCTCGCGCGCCAGGAACGCATCGCCGGGGCCGGCCACCTGGTCAACGTGGCGGCCGCGTCACGGTTCAACGCACTGCTGGCGGGGTTCTTCGGGGGCGCCGGGGCGCCTAGAAGCGGAAGCCGAGGTCCACGGTGAGGTCGGGCGTCCGTGCCAGCGACCGCCAGGCGGCCGTGAGCGAGAGCGGCCCGGCGGGTGAGAGCGCCGTGACCGTGAGGCCCATGCCCCGGACGTAGTCGCGGATGCGCACGGCGTCGGGCCACCGCGGGAACGTGGCGCCGGCGTTCCACCGCAGGGTGACGTAGACGTCGCGTCCGAACTGCCGCTGGGCGCCGATCGCCACGGCCGACAGACGCTCGCCGGCCTGGGCCTGCGGCTTGAGCCCCGCCAGCGTGACGAATTGCGGGGGCAGGACCGGCATCGGCGTCGCGCCGCCCAGGTAGAAGCGCATGTGGCGAGGCAGGTCGGCGCCGTTGGCCGCTCCGGCGGTGACGCGGCCGATCAGCGAGAGCCGCCGCCCGAGCGGCAGCAGGCCGTTGAGATCCACGACCCACCGCGCGAACGTCGCCCCCGAGAGCACCGCCCCGTCCGACGCCTCGGCCAGCGCGAAGGCCGACACGCCGCGCGTCGGGACCACGGTGCGGTCGTAGGTGTCGAGCCACACGAGCCCGCCGAGCGTCCAGTAGGTCCGGGTCGTGGTGAGCGACTCCGGTGGCGCCACCACCGGCTCGTTGCGGGCCACCTCGCCGCGCAGTTCCGCGGCGGCCACCAGGTTGCGCGTCAGCTGATGGCCCAGCATGGCCGACAGCGACCGGGTGGTGATCCGCTCGCTGGCGCTGGCGCGCCCGCCGAGGAACAGGTCGAGCGGCATCGAGACGTACGTGGCGCGCAGGCGCTTGGGCCAGCGCGAGGGGCCGTCGGCGTCGAGCAGGAACTGGATGTCGAACAGGCTCGGGTCGCCCAGCCTGAGGTCCACCTGGAGCACCGACCCGTACTGGACCTGGTCGTGCAGGGTCGCGCCGACCAGCAGGGCGGGGCCGTGCTGCGACTCGTACCGCACGCCGACCCCGAAGGCGTCCATGTTGCGCGGCTCGACCGTGAGGACCAGCGTGGCCCCCGCCTCGCCCGGCACCAGCGTGTAGGTGACGCGCTCGAAGTGGCCGGTGGCGTACAGCCGCTCGACGGTCTCGTCGAGCTGCTCGCCGCGGAACCAGCGGGGCACGCCGATGTTCGCCCGCGCGGTCTCGATCAGGTTCGCGCTGGCGCGCCCGCCGGTGACCCGCACGGTGCGCACGTAGACCGAGTCGGGGCTCCTGGGCGCCCGCTCGGCGGTGGCGGGGCCCGGTGGCGCTCGCCGCGCGCCCAGCGCGCGCACCGAGTCGGCCAGGGCGGCCAGCCGCGGCCGGACCGCGTCGGCGGCCGCCTGGCCGCGGGCGACCCAGGCGCCGGCCTGGTCGAACGCCGTGGACGAGAGGCCCGTCAGGTCCGGCGTGATGACCAGGTTGCACAGCAGGCGCTGGGTCGCGTTGGACCGCAGGACCTGGAAGCTGACCGTCTGCAGGATCACGTCGAGCGCCGACTGCAGGCTGTCGACCGGCGCCAGCGGGTCGGAGACGTCCACGCAGATGACGAGATCGGCGCCGAGGTCGCGGGCATCCTGCGCCGGCAGGTTGCGGACCCCGCCGCCGTCGATGAGCCGCCTCCCGCCGTACGACACCGGCGCGAAGATGGACGGCAGGGCCATGCTGGCGCGCATGGCCTCGGCCAGCGACCCGCGGGTCAGCACGGCGGCCTCGCCGGTGGCCAGGTCGGTCGCGACCGCGGCGAACGCGATGGGCAGTCGGGTGAAATCGCTGTCGGCGGCGGCCGAGCGCGTCAGCCGCGTCAGCAGGTCCGCCACCGCCTGGCCGCTCACCAGCCCGGCCGGCAGGCCGATGCGGCCGCCCCGGAGCGGGAACTCGGCCAGGTAGCGCGCGTCGGCGGCCTTGCGCGCCGGCGTCAGCTGGCGGCGGCTCACCTGGTTGCGGAACAGTCCGGCCCAGTCCTGTTCCAGGGCGACCTGCTCGACCATGTCGGGCGTGTACCCGATGGCATAGAGCCCGCCCACCACGGCGCCCATGCTGGTGCCGGTCACCACGTGCACCGGCAGGCCGACCTGCTCCAGCACCCGCAGGACGCCGATGTGGGCGAACCCCTTGGCCGAGCCGCCGCTCAGCGCCACGCCGATGCGCGGCGCACGGACCGGGGCGCGGGCGCTGTCGGCCCCCTGGGCCGCGAGCGGTACGGCCGGCAGGCAGCCCGCCAACAGCAGGGCGGCGGCGCGCATCAGCGGCTCCGGGGCCTCAGCGCACCAGCTTGCGGTACTTGAGCCGGTGCGGCTGGTCGGCGTCGGCGCCCTTCCGCTTCCGGAGGTCGGCGTGGTAGTCCTGGAAGTTGCCCTCGAACCAGGTCACCGTGCCGTCGTCCTCGAAGGCCAGGATGTGCGTCGCGATGCGGTCGAGGAACCAGCGGTCGTGGCTGATGACCACGGCACAGCCGGGGAAGCGGAGCAGGGCGTCCTCGAGGGCCCGCAGGGTGTCCACGTCGAGGTCGTTGGTCGGTTCGTCGAGCAGCAGCACGTTGCCGCCGGTCTTGAGCAGCTTGGCCAGGTGGAGCCGGTTGCGCTCGCCGCCCGAGAGGTTGGCCACCTTCTTCTGCTGGTCGGCGCCGCGGAAGCCGAAGCTGGCGCAGTAGGCCCGCGCGTTCACCTCGCGCTTGCCGAACATGAAGGTGTCCTGCCCGCCCGAGATCTCGTCGTAGACGATGCGCGTCCCGTCGAGCTTCTCGCGTGACTGGTCCACGTAGGACAGCTGGACGGTCTTGCCGACCGTGAGCGTACCGCCGTCGGGCTGCTCCTCGCCCACGATCATGCGGAACAGCGTGGTCTTGCCGGCGCCGTTGGCGCCGATGATGCCGACGATGCCGCCACGCGGCAGGCGGAAGGAGAGGTCGTCGAACAGCAGGCGGTCGCCGAAGCCCTTGCGCAGGCTGTCGGCGATGACGACGTCCTCACCGAGCCGCGGCGGGACCGGGATCAGGATCTCGGCCGTGGCGTCGCGGGCCTTCTCCTCCTCGGCCAGCAGCTGCTCGTAGGCGCTGATGCGCGCCTTGCCCTTGGCCTGGCGGGCCCGCGGCGCCATGCGGATCCACTCCAGTTCGCGCTCGAGCGTCTTGCGGCGCGTGCTGGCGGCCTTCTCCTCGCCCGCCAGCCGGGCCTGCTTCTGCTCCAGCCACGAGGAGTAGTTGCCCTTCCAGGGGATGCCCTCGCCCCGGTCCAGCTCCAGGATCCACCCGGCCACGTTGTCGAGGAAATAGCGGTCGTGCGTGACGGCGATGACGCAGCCGGGGAACTCGGCCAGGTGCCGCTCCAGCCAGGCCACCGATTCGGCGTCGAGGTGGTTGGTCGGCTCGTCGAGCAGCAGCAGGTCGGGCTGGCTGAGCAGGAGGCGGCACAGGGCCACCCGCCGCTTCTCACCACCGGAGAGCTTCGTCACGTCGGCGTCGCCGGGCGGCAGGCGCAGGGCGTCCATGGCGATGTCGATGCGGTGGTCGAGCTCCCAGGCGCCGGCGTGGTCGATGCGCTCCTGGAGCGCGCCCTGCTTCTCGAGGAGCCTGGCCATCGCGTCCTCGTCCATCGGCTCGGCGAACTTCGCACTGATGGCGTTGAACTCGTCGAGCATCGTGCGGATGTGGCCGAGCCCCTCTTCGGCGTTGCCGCGCACGTCCTTGGCCGGATCGAGCACCGGCTCCTGCGGCAGGAAGCCCACGGTGGTGCCGTCGGCCAGCCGCGCCTCGCCGATGATGTCGGTGTCGATCCCGGCCATGATCCTCAGCAGCGTGCTCT
>CAZJZC010000164.1:0-5523 GCA_964550365.1 uncultured Gemmatimonadales bacterium
CTCAGGCGCGGCCTGCCGTTCCGTCCCGGCTGTGACGAGCGCGCCGCCTGTCCCACCACGGTCGGCCTGGCCGTCGGCCAGCTCATCTACACGCCGGCGAACATCTCGGCCACCCGTCCGATCCACACGGACCGGCCGTACGCCGGCTACCTCTATGGCGCCCTGGTCGCGCGGCGCGGCGACAGCGTGGCCCTGCACGCGGCCGAGTTGCAGGTGGGGGTGACGGGCGAGGCGTCGCTGGCCGGCACCATCCAGCGGTTCGTGCACCGGCTTGGCCACTGGCGCCGGCCGCGCGGGTGGGACAACCAGCTGGGCGGGCGCCTGGGCGTCAACCTGTCGTACGACGCGCAGAAGCTGGTCGCCGCCGGGCGGCACGCCGATGTCTCGATACGCGGCGGCCTGGCCCTGGGGTCGATCCGTACGGGCGTGGAGGTGGGCGGCACGATCCGCGTCGGCTCGTCGCTGGGGGCGCCGTGGCCCGAGGCCCCCGCGCGGCCGGTGCCCCGCGTCGGCGTGCACGCCTACCTCGCCGGGGCCGCACGCTACAAGATCCACGACTACTTCCTGGACGGTCCGCGCAGCGGCCCGTTCCCCGACAAGCTGGCCGAGGTCGTCGATCTCGAGGGCGGCCTGATGATGCGCGTCAAGTGTCTCGAGTTGGGCTACCGCCTGGTGACGCGGTCGCCCGAGTTCGCGGCGCGCCGGCAGTGGCATCGCTGGGGCGCCCTGACGGCGTCGGTCGGCGTCGGCTGCGCCTGGGCACGCTGATGGCACGCACGCGGGCGCCGTTCGCCGCTCCGCGCGCCGGTGTCCCGGAGACCCTAGGGCTAGCCCGAGTTCCCAAATGTGCCGTCCGGAGCCACCGTTGGGTGGCAACGAGCGTCTTCGGTGATCTCTCTTCTTCGACGGCATCGATGGCGCCTGCCGGCGCCCCTGGGCATCGAGCGCGGGCGGGCATGAGCGTACAGGGCACTTCGCGCAGGCGCAGCGGCGAGACGCATCGGCCGCGTCCCGGTCCCGACGCGCTGATCGAGCGGTACGCGCCGCTGCTGCGGTTCTCCACCGACGAGACCCACTTCCCGATCGATCCCGGCCTGTTCGTCTCGCGCGCCGTGCTGCGGCGCTACGGATGGCGCGACGACCTGCCGGACGCCTGCTGGAACGCGCGGCACCGCCGGTGGGAGACGGCGCCGCTCGGCCGTCTGCCGGCCGACGAGCTGGTCGGCCCGGAGGTGGCCGAGGCGGTGCGCGCCATGGATGCCGAGGCGCCGGTGCCGGCCGGGAGCCGCGCGAACCGCCGGCCGCTGGATTCGGACAACCTGTGGGGCGGCGCCCGTGCCGGCTACGCGTTCGAACTGCTCGAACCGCTCGCGCGCGAGATGCGGGGCGGCGCGACGGAGCTGCCGTTCGTGCTGTACGAGCACCGGGTCGTGGGCGGACCGGGCGGTGAGCGCCACGAGCTGAGCTACTGGTTCTTCTTCGCGCTCGACCTCGACGTGGTCGCGCACGAGGGCGACTGGGAGCGGGTCAGCGTCCTGCTGGAGGCCGGGTCGCTGCCCCGGGTCCGCTTCGGCCGCGGCCGCGAGGCGACGACCGTGGGCTTCGACGTGATCGAGGTGGCCGACGGCCAGCACCCGGTCGTCTACGTGGAGCAGGGGAGCCACCGGGCCTGCCGGCATCCGGAGGAGATGGAGATGGGCCGGGGCGGCCACTACGCGCTCGGCGTGCCGACCTGGAAGCGCGAACTGCGGCACTGCGCGGAACAGCCCTGGGCGGTGTTCGACGGCGCCTGGGGCCTGGTGGGTCAGAGCGAGGCGAGCACGGGCCCGCTCGGACCGCATGCCCGGGGCGCCTAGCGCGCGTTGCGGTCGGCCGGGTCCATCAGTCCCGTGCTGTGGAGGTGCCATGCAACGGCGTGGTCACGCTTCGGTCGTGGTGTCGTTCCTCGCGCTCGTCGGCGCGTCGTCCGCGCTCGCCGCCGCCGAGCCGCAGCAGCCGGCGGAACAGCTGGTCGTCGTCTACGCGCCCAAGGTGGCGCGGGCCGGCGAGCGCATCGGCGACGCGCCGCGGGTCCGCCTGCTGCGGAACGGCGCGCCGGTGGCGGGGAGCCCGGTGACCCTGAGCATCGGCACGGCGGGCGGCGCCATGGACTCGCGCGCCGCGCTCACCGGCGCGGACGGCGTCGCCGTGTTCGACACCGTCAGGATACTCGGGCGCCCGGGGCCGATGCGCCTGGTGTTCAGCGGTCCCGCGGCGACCGAGACGGCCACGCTGGACCTGGTCCTTGGCCCGCCCCGGCGGGTGGTGATCCTGCGCCAGCCGTCCTCGCGCATCGTCGCCGACGTGCCGCTCCAGGTCCAGCCGGTCGTCCGCGCGGTGGACGGCGCCGGCAACGCCGTCTCGGCGGTCGAGGTCCTGGCCCGCCTGTGCGCCGATACCCCGGCGACGGCGCGGGACGGCGAGCGCTGCGCCGAACCGTCGGCCGAACTCAAGGGTACGGTCGTCGCCCGGACCGACGAGAGCGGCGCGGCGACGTTCACGGACCTGGCGGTCATCGGCCCCGGCGGCACGTACCGGCTGGATTTCGGCATCCTGGCGAACGATACCGAGTCCGCCGACAACCGGCAGTCGATCGCGATGCGCTACGATCCCGAACGGGAGTCCAACCGCAGTCACGTCGTCGTGTCGGCCATCAAGTCGGTGGCGGGCCAGGTGCCCCGGAACGAGTTCTTCGACCTGCGCTTCCGGTTCCGCTACACCGACCGGGTCTTCTCGCTGGCGAGCATGGACGTGGCCCTGGCCAACCGCCAGTCCGACACGGTCAAGTCGGACCAGGCGTTCCTGACCGAGGCGTCCGCGTCGCTGAACCACGCCGTGCTCCGGACCCGGGACGCGCCGACCCAGCTGCTCGAGCGGTCGATCTTCGTCGGCCTGCAGATGCGGGTGTTCAACACGCTGCCCTACTACGGCGTGCACGTCGGCTCGGTCGAGCACGCCCGGTCGGCCTTCCAGGGGTCGTACTTCACCTTCGGCGTGCTGCGCAGCGTGGGCGACACGATGAACGTGATCGGCGCCGACACCATCGTGTCCCAGCGCTGGAGCCTGTCCGCCGACTTCTTCCTGCGGAGCTCGAGCGTGGCGTTCTTCGAGACGCTGAACGTGCGGGCCGGGATCCTCTTCCCGCTGCGGCGCGGCGGCGATCTGCAGAGCCGCATCACCATCGCGGTGCCGATCGGGAGTATCGAGTTCTTCTAGCGGGAGCCCGGCGGCCGGCGGGCCGCGGCGACCAGGACCTGGCCCGCCAGGTGGCGCGGTTCGACCGTGTCGCCGGTCCGCGTGCCGGAGACCCGGTCGAGCCGCACCAGCAGCCGCACCCGGTCGTTGGCCGCCTCGCGGGTGAGCGCCGCGCCGCCCCGTCCGCGCGAGAAGCGTCCGCTCCGGGCCGCCTGGGACAGCAGGGAATCCAGCGCCACCACGATCAGCGTCTCGCGGCCGCGCGCCACGCGGATGCTGGTCCGCGACGAGTCCGCCGCCGCCCACCAGTCGTCGGTCGCGGCGAGCGTGTCCTGCGGCTGGCGGATACCGAGCAGGTAGTCGTAGCCGGCCAGCGGCAGCGCGCCCTCGGACGCCTGGAACGCGAAGCCCTCTGACCGGCTGCCGCCGGACCAGGGGGCGCCGAGCGCCACAACGATGCGGCGCACCGTCGCCTCGCGCGGCCGGGCGCGCTCCGGCACCAGCGAGTCGCCGACCAGCGGCGCCAGCCGCCCGCCCCGGCCCGTCTCGAGCAGGTAGCGCACCACCGCCGCCATCTCGCGGGCGTCGGCGGGGCTGACCGGCGCGGCCGGCCGCGCCGCCCGGCCGTCCCGCAGCAGGCCGTGGCGCTCGAGCAGCGCGGTGAGCCGTCCCGTCTGACTGCGTTCGGCGACGGCATACGCGCTCCAGGGGCCCGCGTACGACGCCAGCGCCACGGCGCACAGCGATACCGGGATGACGCGGATGCGGTCACTCCGCGTCACGGCGTAGTAGACGGCCACCGCGAACAGCCACAGCGAGAGCGCCACCAGGAAGTAGCGGGGCTCGGTGACGCCGTACTGCGCGATGCGCTGCCACAGGGCCAGCCACAGCATCACCACCGCCGGCAGCACCGCCAGCCAGAAGTTGCGCGCGAAGACCCGCACCCATTTCTGGTCCTCGCGCTCGGCCACCGGATGCACCAGCAGCAGGGCCAGGATCCCCGCCGCGGCCACGCCCGAGACCAGCCAGCCGATCCAGCCGCTCGGCCAGTCCCAGGTCACCACGACCTTGCCGAGGTAGACGGTGAGGATGATCAGGTAGACCGACACCAGCGGCACCAGGGTGAACTGGGCGAAGATCCGCAGGCCGGTCGGGTAGTCACGCCGCTCCTCGAGCGCCTCGGGATCGGCCGGCACGCCGCCCAGGAAGAACCAGGTGGTGACGGTGAAGGCGATCACCGCCCACAGCCGGAAGTAACCCTGGTCGGGCACGTCGACGCCGAACAGCTGGTCCACGGCCGCCAGGGCGATGGCCAGACCGGCGAACAGCGTCCCGGAGGAGGCGGCGGCGATGACGCCGCGTTCGAGGAGGGCGCGGTTGTACTGCCAGAAGGCATGGGGCAGGTCGCGGCCGATGAACGGCGCGAATGCGGCGGCGAGGTGGAAGGCGGCGCTGAGCTGGACGTAGCGCAGGGCCCGGATCTCCTCGGTCCAGCCCGGCCAGGCGACGTACACCCCGGCCAGCGCGAGCGCGGCGGCCACGGCGGCGACGCCCCGGGCCGCAGGGCCGCGCCGCTCGCCGAACAGCGCCGCGGCGGTGAACAGCGGCAGCCCCAGGCTGGCCGCGGCCAGGAGGCGTTCCCGCAGCGCCTCGGGGCCGATGTCGTCGCTCAGCAGGATCGCCGCGACCGACGAGGCCGCCCCGGCGATCAGGACCAGCGGGAACCGGCGCGCCGTCGCGAGCGCCGCGGCGATCACGGCACCGAGGGACGGCAGCCTGACCGTCATCACGGGACCTCTCTCATGCGGTGTCGCGCGATCGCCTCTCACCTCTCACCTCTCACCTCTCACCCACCCCTACCCCTCTCACCCACCCCCACCCCCATCACACATCGAGATTCTTCACGAAGTGCGCGTGCGTCTCGATGAACCGGCGCCGCGGCTCCACCTCGTCGCCCATCAGCGTCTCGAACAGCTGGTTGGCCTCGAAGGCGTCCTCCATCTCGACCTTGAGCACGGTGCGGGTGGCCGGGTCCATGGTGGTCTTCCACAGCTGGACCGGGTTCATCTCGCCGAGGCCCTTGTAGCGCTGGATGCCGACACTGCCGCGCCCCTCGCCGTTGCCGAGCCGCCGGACGTGGTCGTCCCGCTCGGCCTCGTCGTAGGCGTAGTACTCCTCCTTGCCCTTGGCCACGCGGTACAGCGGCGGCTGGGCGATGTACACGTACCCCGCGTCGATGAGCTGCTTCATCTCCTTGTAGAAGAAGGTGAGCAGCAGGGTGCGGATGTG
>CAZJZC010000165.1:0-5445 GCA_964550365.1 uncultured Gemmatimonadales bacterium
GTCGTGCTCGCCGGCCGCTCGGCCACCACGGCCGCCGCGCCCGCCTCGACCGCCGCGGGCACGAATGCGTGGCCGTCTGCCGCCGTGCCGGTCCACGCGACGAACAGCGCGCCGGCCACCATCCGGCGGCTGTCGCTCGTCACCGCCGTGAACGCCTCCGGCACCGCCTCCGGCCACCGGACCAGCAGCCCGGCCTGCTCGAGCCGCCGGCGCAGCGCGTCAGCGCGCACCGTCACCCGCCAGCACTCGCACCGTACTGCCGGCGGGAAGACTGGCGCCGGCCGCCGGCACCGTGGCCGACGTCCTCCCCCAGCCGGTCACCTCGACCCGGAATCCGGCGCGATGCAGCGCGCGCGCAGCGGCGCGGATGCTCTGTCCAGCGACGTCGGGGACCGGCCGGTCAACGCTCGGTGCCGGCGCGTCGGGCGGAAGCGGCCAATCCACCACGGCGACGGCGCCGCTGTCGCGGGCCGGCTCCGCCAGCGCTGCCGGCGCCCGGCGGCGGAACAGGCGGGCACGGTCGAGCGTCACGGCCGGCGTCGCCAGCGCCGCCTCGAGCATGGCGCGCGTGGCAGGCGCGGCGGTCGACCCGCCAAAATAGTCTCCGACCGGGTCGTCGATCTTGACGAGCAGGACGAGCTGGGGTTGCACGGCCGGGAACAGTCCCACGAAGCTGGCCGTGTACCGGCCCAGTTCATAGCGACCGCCGATGGCGCGCCGTGCCGTGCCCGTCTTGCCGGCCAGGGCATAGGTGCCCAGGGCGGCCCGGCGCCCGGTGCCCTCCTCCACGACGCCCTGGAGCATGTGCGCCAGCTGGTCGGCCACGGTCGCCGGGACCACGCGACGGACCGGCCGCGACACGTGACGCCACCGCACCTCACCGCCCTGCCGGACCTCGCGGACCAGCGACGGCTCCAGCAGGACTCCCTCGTTCGCGAACGAGGCGTAGGCCGCCGCAAGCTGCAGCGGCGTCACGGACAGCTCGTACCCCATGGCAAGGCTGGCCGCGCTGCGGTCGGACCAGGCGCGCGGCGCGCGCAGCACGCCCGGCGACTCGCCCGGGAACTCGATGCCGGTCGGCGTGCCGAAGCCGAAGTCGCGGAGCGCCTCGTAGAGCTCCGCGGGCTCGAGACGCTGCGAGAACTTGGCGATGCCGATGTTGCTGGAGTAGCGGATCACGTCGTCGAGGGTGACCACCCCGAGCGGATGCGTGTCGTGGATGGTCCGGGCTCCGAGCGTCCAGGTCCCGCGTTCGGCGTCCACGGAGTCGTGGGGCCGCGCCTTGCCGAGACGCAGGAGCGCGGCCGCCGTGAAGATCTTGGCCGTCGAACCCGGCTCGTAGGGATCGCCGATCACGCCCACCGCCCCGCCGGCGCCCGTGCGCCGCACGCTCGCCAGGGCCAGGATCTGCCCGGTGGCCGGCTGGAGGATGATCACGTCGCCACCGGACGCCTGGGCCGACGCGACCGCCTGCGCCAGCGACCGCTCGGCGATCTCCTGGAGCTCGGCATCGAGCGTCAGCATCACGTCGGCCCCGTCCACCGGTTCGGCCACCGGCCGGCTCGGCGAGGGGTAGGTGCGCCCGCGGTTGTCGCGCAGGTGCACCGCCGTGCCGGCGCGCCCGGCCAACAGCGTGTCGAAGGCGCGCTCGAGGCCGCTGCCGCCGCGGCCACGCGCATCCACCCGGCCGATGATCCGCGCGGCGAGATCGGTGCGCGGGTAGAACCGCTCCAGCCGGCGCGAGAGGTGCACGCCGGTCAGCGCGCGCACCGGCGCGACCTGTTCCCAGGTGAATGGGCCGGGCCACTCGATCCACACCCGGCCGGAGCGGAGCGCCGACTCCACCTCGGCGCGGGGCACGCCGGTCGCCTGGGCGATGAGCCGCGCCGCGCGCGGCGGATCGTCGAGGTCCCGGGGCGCCACGCCGACACCGAACGTCTCCTGGCTGACGGCGAGTGCCACGCCGTTGCGGTCGTAGATGCCGCCCCGGCGCGCCGGCAGGCTCACCTGCACCGTCTGCTGGCCGGCGGCCCGCGCGCGCCACGACGCGCCCTGCACCAACTGGAGCTGGGCGGCGCGGACGGCGACGGCCAGCGCCGCGACCGCGAACGCCGAACCGATCAGGGAGATGCGCGAAGGGAGCCTGGGCACCTTAGCGGGGGTTGGGATCCTGCAGAATGGTGATTTCGCTATCCTGAGGCAAGCGCAGACCGAGCCGCCGCTCGGCGAGCGGGACCAGCACGGCCCGGCTGCGGGCCCGCTGGACCTCGCCGACCAGGTTCGAGCGCGACCCCTCCATGGCGGCCCGGGTCCGCTGGAGCGCCTGCAGCTCGCGCGCCGTCTCGAGCGCCGCGCCCTGCCGCCGCACCACGATCAGCGCCACCAGGAGGAACGCCGCCAGCGCCAGGGCCAGCCAGTGCCGGCCCTTGAGCGCCGGACGGGCCGCGCCGCGCGCGCTCATGGCGCCTTCCTGAACGCCCGCAGGCGGGCGCTGCGGGCCCGCGGGTTCCGGGCCAGCTCGTCGGGCCCGGGCTCCGCCGGACGCCGCGTCACCAGGGCGCCGAGCGGCACGCCCCGGCAGGTGCAGACCGGCTGGGCCCCGGGGCAGACGCAGGCCCGGGCCCACTCCCGGAACGCGTGCTTGACCAGGCGGTCCTCGCCCGAATGGTAGGCGATCACCGCCATCAGTCCTCCGGGCTCGAGCAGGTCGCGCAGGGCCGGCAGGGCCCGGGCCAGCTTGCGCAGTTCGTCGTTCACCACGATGCGCACCGCCTGGAAGATCCGGGCGAAGTCGCCGGGCCCCGACCGCGGCCCGAGCGCGGCCCGGATCGCGTTGACCAGGTCGTCGCTGACGGTGAAGGGCCGCGTGGCGCGGCGACGGACGATCTCCCGCGCGATCCGGCGCGCGCGGGGCTCGTCGGCGTAGTCGTGGAGCGCGTCCGCCAGCTCGGCCTCGTCCGCCCCGTTGAGCCAGCCCTCGGCGCTCATGCCGGCGTCGTCCATCCGCATGTCGAGCGGCGCGCCGGGCCGGAAGGAGAAGCCGCGGGCCTGGGCGTCCAGCTGGTGCGACGACACGCCGAGGTCGAGCAGGACGCCGTCGGGACGGAATGCCGCGACCTCGGGGTCGCCCGCCGCGTCGGCGAAGTCGCCCTCGCGCACGCGGACCGCCAGGCCGGCCACCGCGGCACCGGCGGCGGCCACCGCCGCCGGGTCGCGGTCGAGCGCCAGCACCTCGCTGCCCCCCTCGGCCAGCCGCCGCGCGTGCCCGCCGCCACCGGCGGTGCCGTCGAGCACCCGGCGGCAGCCGCGGAACAGCGCGGCGACCTCGTCGAGCAGGACCGGTTCGTGCGCGAAGGGCTCCAGAACGCGCTCCCCAGGTTGTGCGGCCGGGCCCGCGGGGAGCCCGCGCGCCGTTCAAGAACAACGCCCCACCTGCGTGGGCAGGCGGGGCGCGAATGGCGGGGCTGACGGGGCTCGAACCCGCGACCTCCGGTGTGACAGACCGGCACTCTAACCAGCTGAGCTACAGCCCCCCGCGGGGCAGCACGGAAATATACGCAGGAAACGGGATTCAGGTATCGGCGCGGGCATCCGGCACCCCGAAGCACCGCGCACTCGAATCCGTCTCTCCGCTCCGGCCCCTAGCGGCAGTTGTTCCGGGTGAATGCCTCGGCCCGCTGCTTGTAGGCGGGGATCACCTGCGACAGCAACTGGTTGGCCGCGTCCCGGTTCTGGGCTGCCCCGGCGATGATGTTCTGTTCGGCCTCGGCCCAGATGGTGCCGGCGCGGCGCGCGGTCTCGCACACACGCGTGGCCTCCGCCTCGGCGTCCACCGTGACGCCCAGCCGGACCTGGGAGAGCCCGAGGAAGAACGCCGCCGGCACGACGGCGCGCCCCTCGGCCCGGTCCTTGGCCTTCTGGAGCCGCTCGATCGCCTGGGTCCAGAGCGAGTCGCGATACGAGGCCAGACCCGCCTGGAGGTAGATCGGCGCCGTGAACCGGAAGAACGCGGAGTCGCTCACCTGGTCGACTTTCGCCAGGGCGGAATCGACCATGCCGGCGGCCGTGAAGTAGCGCGAGGACGCCAGGTAGCCCCGGCCGTCCTGCGGCATCAGGGCGGAATACCGGCGGGCCGCCTCGATGGCGCCGACCGTGTCGCCGCGTTCGAAGGCCAGCTCGCCCAGCGTGTACCAGTACGGGGCCTGGTCGGGGTACTTCTGGGTCGCCAGCCGGATCCACTTCATCCAGTTGGTGGTGTCGGGCACGGCCCGATAGTAGTTGGTCTCGCGGAAGATGAACGCGGAATCGGCCTTCGAGGTATCGATGCCGTAGATGAGCTCGCCGACGGCGGCCGCCGAATCCCACCGGCTCGCCGCACCCATGGCGATCATCTTGACGCCCAGCAGGTCGAGCGAGGCCGGATTCTGCTGCAGGCCCTCATCGATCACTTCGATCGCCGCGGGGAGCTGGCCGAGCTGGACCAGGAGCCGCGCCGTGCTGATGCGCAGATCGGTGTCACGGAAATCCACGGACAGGATGCGGCGCAGCATCACGACCAGGTTGGTCGTGTCGCCGCTCGCCTGGTAGCGCGAGGCGAGCCGTCGCATCACGACGCTGTTCAGCGTGTCGGCGGTGAAGGCGCGGCGCAGCGTGCCCAGCACCGTGTCGGCCGGAGCGTTCTGGGCCTCCTGCACGCTGGCGATGCACAGGTACGCGGACGAACTGTTGGGATAGTCGCGCAGCGCGTCGGCGGCCTTCTGGAGGGCGCGGGCATGGTTGTTCTGCTCCAGGGCGCGGCGGCATTCCTGCACGTCACTGAACGAGCGGTAGCCCTCCACCAGCCGGTTCGCCAGGTCGGCGCCGGTGCTCGAGCCGAGTCGCGCCGCGGCCACCGTGACGGAGGCGTTGACGGTCTGCGGATTGGTCCCGCTGCCCTCGGAGAGCCGCGCCACGACCACCACGGAGTCGGCGCGCCGCCGCTGCATGCTGCCTTCGACGAGGTACCGCGCGTTCAGGAACCGGACCAGGTTGCGCACGGTGGACGCATCCAGCGGGACGTCGGGCGGGAACCCGGACTGGACCAGGTTCTCGTTCATGATGTTGCGCGGGATGGTATTGAACTTGTCGAGGTGGTTCGCGCGCAGCCGGTCGCGCAGGCCGTCGGCCACGACGAGCGACAGGGCCGAGTCCTGCGCATCGCGCTGGAACGGCACCGCGAGCAGCTTGGGGGCGTCGGGGGCCGCAACCCGCGGGCGCGCGAGCTGCGCCGCGGCGGATCCGGGCACCGTGCACACGGTGGCCAGGACGAGCGCGGCGGTCCGCACCGACAGGGACGTAAGTACCGAACGCCTCATCATGCACCATCCTCCAAGCGTGATACCTCTCGCCAGCCATGGGCGAAGAGGGATTCGAACCCCCGACATCCTGCGTGTAAGGCAGGCGCTC
>CAZJZC010000166.1:0-5386 GCA_964550365.1 uncultured Gemmatimonadales bacterium
CGGAGCCCTGTCGGCCGCCCTGGGCGTCGGCGGCGGCATACCGGCCACCATGGGCATGCATTACGTCCTGCGCCTGCCCCTGCGCGTGATCCCCGCGACCTCGCTGGCCGTCATCCTGTTCACCGCGGCCGCCGGCAGCGCCAGCTATCTGCTGGTGCCGGCCGGCGCCCTGCCGTTCGGATGGGTGGTCGGGCACGTGGACCTCGGGCACGGCCTGCCGCTGGCCGCGGGCGCGGTGGCGACCGCGCCGCTGGGTGTCTGGGTCAACCGCCGCGCCCCGGTCGCGGTCCTGCGGCGCCTGTTCGGCCTGCTGCTGGCGGGCATCGCGCTGAGCCTGCTGGCGAGGACCCTGTGACGCGCGGCCCGGGCGCGCGGGCCGCACGCGCACCGCGCAGACCGTCACCGCCGTCGGTCGGCATCATCGGCCCCGGCCGGGCCGGGGTCGCGCTGGCGCTGGCGCTGCGCGATGCCGGCGTGCCGGTGCTCGGCGTCCATGGCCGACGCCGCAAGCGCCTGCCGGCCGGCGTGCGGCTGTCGGTCGGCGCGGCGCCCCCGTGGCTGGACGAGGCGCGGGTGATCCTGCTGGCGGTGCCGGACGACGCGCTCGGCGCCCTCGTGGGCGCGCTCGCCGCGCTCGGCCCGCGACCGAAGGGCCAGGTGATCCTGCATCTCTCGGGCGCGCGGAGCGCGGCGAGCCTGGCACGCCTGCGTCGGCGCGGCGCCGTCGTGGGCGGCATGCACCCGCTCATGACCACCATGGGAGTACCGGCGCTCGACGCCGCCAACCTGAGCGCCGCCACGTTCGCGGTGGAAGGCGACGAGGCCGCGGTGCGCGCCGCGCGGCGGCTGGTGGCCGCGCTCGACGCGGCGGCGGTGGACGTGCCGGCCCGGGCCAGGACCATCTACCACGCCGGCGCGGTGTTCGCGGCGAACTACGTGGTGACCATGATGGCCGCGGCCGAGGATCTGCTGGTGCGCGCCGGCTTCCCGCGGCCCGCGGCCCGCCGGGCGCTGGTGCCGCTCACCGGCGCGGCATTCATGAACGTGGCCCGCTCGGGACCCATCGAGGCGCTCACCGGGCCGATCGCGCGCGGCGACGTGGCGACGGTGCGCCGGCATCTCGACGCCCTGCCGGCCGCCCAGCGCGCGCTGTACGCCGCGGCCGGCCGGGCCACGCTGGCCCTGTCCCGGCGGGCCGGCCGGCCGGGCATGACCCAGACCCGGATGCTGGAGAAGGTCCTGCGCTGAGGCCGGTCAGGGCCCCCCGCCGGGCTCCAGCCGCACCCGGCCCGCATAGCGCCGGCTCACCCACACGAAGTATCCCAGCGCCAGCGCGGCCGCGACCGGCCACCATACCAGCGCCACCAGCAGGCCGCGCCGGCCGGAGGCGCCGGCGTGCGCCGTCAGCGAGAACGCCGGGTCCAGCGTGGAGTGCAGCATGACGGGGAAGATGGCGGCCGCGGCCCCTCCGAGCAGGCCGGCGATGCACAGGCTGGAGCCCAGCAGTGCCAGGCCGTCCTTGCCGCTGCGCTGACCGGCGAAGACGGCGGCCAGCCCGGCGACGAGCACCAGGACGGCCAGCCACGCCAGCGGGCGCGATGCCATCGCGGGGAAGAAGTCGGGCCGCACCACGGCGGTGAGCCATGACAGCAGGGGCAGGGCCGCCGCGACGAGCGGCCAGAGCCGTCGCGCCAGGCGCGCGGCGCGCAGCTGCACCGGCCCGTCGGTCTTGTGCGCCAGGTACCCGGCGCCGTGCGCGGCGAGCAGGACGACGGTGAAGGCCGCCACGCTCACGGTGTACCAGTCGAGGATGCCGGTCCGGCCGTACGGGCGGAAGTCGGTGAAGAACGGCATGAACATCCCGCCGTCCGCTCCCAGCGGTACGCCGCGCAGCAGGTTGCCGAGGGCGGCCCCGAACAGGCCCGCCAGCAGCAGGCTCGAAACGGCCAGGGCCGTGTCCCAGAACGAGCGCCACAGCGGATCGTCGATGTGCCCGCCGACCTCCAGCGCCATGCCGCGCAGGACCAGCGACCACAGCAGCAGGAACACCGCCAGGTAGTAGCCGGCCAGCGCCACGGCCAGCACCCGGGGGAACGCCAGGAACAGCACTCCGCCGGCCGCGATCAGCCAGACCTCGTGCCAGCTCCACAGCGGCCCGATCGACGCCACCACCTGCGCCCGCTCGGCAGGGGTCCTCGCGACGATCCGGTGCAGCATGCCGACGCCGAAGTCCCAGCCCTCGGTGACGGCGAAGACCGTGAGCATCAGCGCCAGGATGGCGTACCAGGCCTCAACCATGGGCCGCCTCCTGCCGGGGCTCGGCGTCGTGCCCCGGGCCGTGCAGGACCTCGCGGCCGAGCAGGAACAGGACCAGCAGACCGAGCACCAGGTACAGCCCGCAGAACCCGATGAGCGTGAACAGCGTCGTGCCGGGGGAGACCGCCGTGCTGTAGCCGTCGGCGGTGCGGAACAGGCCCCACACGAGCCACGGCTGGCGGCCGAGTTCGGCGGTCATCCAGCCGGCGGTGTTGGCGATGAACGGGAAGGGAGCGGCCAGCATCAGCGCCCACAGCAGGCGCCGGCCGGCCTGGAGGCGGTCGCGCCACTCCTGCACCACGGCCGCGCCCATCAGCAGGATGAACAGGGTGCCCAGGCCCGCCATGACGTGGAACGAGTAGTACAACAGTTCGATGTTGGTCGGCCAGACCTCCTCGGGGAACGCCTCGAGGCCGCGGACGTTCGAGCGGAACGACCCGTAGGCGAGGAAGCTCAGCGCGCCCGGCAGGCGGATGGGGTTGTCGAGCCGCCGCTCGGCCACATTGGGCTGGCCGATGAAGGTGATGCCGGCCATGGGCCCGCTCTCGAACCGGCCCTCCATGGCCGCCAGGGCGACCTCCTGGTGGCGGGCGACCATCTTGGCCTGCAGGTCGCCGGTGGGGAAGGCCGTCACCACGGCGGCCACGAGCCCCAGGCGCGCGCCCCAGCGCAGGTACAGCCGCGCCTGGTCGTCGTGGACGTTGCGCAGGGCGTACCAGGCGCCGACGGCCGCCACCGCGAAGGTCCCGGTGACCAGGGCCGCCGCCTGGTTGTGCGCGAACATCACCAGGGCCCACGGGTTCAGCAGGTAGGCGCCGAGGTCGTAGATCTGCAGGGTGCCGTCGGCCGCGACGCTGTGGCCGACCGGGTGCTGCATGAAGGCGTTGGTCACCAGGATGAAGTAGGCCGACAGCCAGCTGCCCACGGCCGTGCCGAGCGCCGCGAGGAAGTGCAGCCGCGGGCCGAGGCGCCGCTCGCCGAACACCAGCGCGCCGACGAAGGCGCTCTCCATGAAGAAGGCGAACATGCCCTCCATGGCCAGCGTCTGGCCGATCACGCCGCCCGCGTAGGCCGAGAAGCGCGACCAGTTGGTGCCGAACTGGAATTCCATGGGGATGCCGGTCACCACGCCGACGGCGAAGGCCAGGCCGAAGATGCGGGCCCAGAACCGCGCGGCCAGGGCGTAGCGCTCCTCGCCGGTCGTCAGGTGGCGCCACTTCCAGAACACCAGGAACGGCGCGATGCCCATGGTGAGCTGGGGGAACAGGTAGTGGTACGTGATGGTGAAGGCGAACTGCAGGCGATGCCACAGGGCCGGATCGTCCACGGTGGTCCCGGTTGCAGGGTTGCGCGCGAGCCGTGGCGCTATCGTAACGCGGCGCTGCCGCGGGCGCCATGCCGGCAGGGCGTAGCGGGGCTATCTTCCGCCGTATGACGACCACGGTCACCGACCTGCTGCCCGCCGCGCTGCGCGAGAGCCTGGGCCGGCGGCTGGACGCCTGGCAGGCGCGGGACGGCTCCCGGCGGCTCTGGGCCCGCGACGCCTCGCTCTGGACCGGCGGTGACGAGGGCTCATGGCTCGGCTGGCTGGCGCTGGGCGCCGAGCCGCTGCGGCCGGACGGGCTTGAGCCGCTGGTCCAGGACGTCCTGCGCGAGGGATTCGCGCACGTCCTGCTCCTGGGGATGGGCGGCTCGTCGCTGTGCCCGTTCGTGCTCGACGCCACCTTCGGGCCGCAGGAAGGCTGGCCGCGGCTCCACGTGCTGGACTCCACCGACCCGGCGCAGGTGCGCGCCGCGGAGGCGCGGCTCGACCTGGCGCGGACCCTTGTTGTGACGGCGAGCAAGTCGGGCTCGACGCTGGAACCGGCCATCCTGCTGGCGCACGTCCGGGAGCGGCTGGCGGCGGCGGTCGGCGCCGCGAACGCCGGGAGCCGCTGCGTGGCCATCACCGATCCCGGTTCGAAGCTCGAGGCCGAGGCCCGCGCCGGCGGTTTCCGCGCCGTGATCCACGGTCTTCCGAGCGTGGGCGGCAGGTTCTCGGCCCTCTCGCCGTTCGGGACGGTGCCGGCGGCCCTGATGGGGCTCGACCTGGCGCGGCTCGAGGAGCGCTGGCAGGCCATGGCCCGTGCCTGCGGCCCCGAGGTGCCGGCGGCGGAGAACCCCGGGGTGGTGCTCGGCTGCGCCATGGGTGAGGCGGCCCTGGCCGGCCGCGACAAGCTGACCCTGATCGTCTCGCCGGGTCTCGCGGCGCTCGGCGCCTGGCTGGAGCAGCTGGTGGCCGAGTCCACCGGCAAGCAGGGCCGGGCGGTGATCGTGGTCGATGGCGAAGCGCCGGCCGAGGCCGCGCGCTACGGCGACGACCGGCTGTTCGTGTACATCCGCCTGGCCTCCGCCGGCGACGCCGCGCAGGATCGCGCGGTCGAGGCCCTGGCCCGCGCCGGCGCGGCGGTGGTGCGTCTGCCGGTGCGCGATGCGTGGGAGCTCGGCGCGGAGTTCTTCCGCTGGGAGGTCGCCACCGCGGTGGCCGGCCACGTGCTCGGCATCAACCCGTTCGATCAGCCCGACGTCGAGGCCAGCAAGATCGAGACGCGCCGGCTGACCGACGAGGTCGAGCGGACCGGCGCCCTGCCGGCCGAAGCGCCGTTCTTCGAGGAGGGCGGCCTGCGGCTGTTCGCCGACCCCGCCAACGTCGCCGCGCTGGAGGCTGCGGTCGCCGAGCGGTCACTGGCCGGCTTCCTGAAGGCCCACGCCGGACGGCTGATGGCCGGCGACTACTTCGCCCTGCTGGCGTACCTGGAGATGAGCCCCGATCACGCGGCGGTGCTCCAGCGCCTCCGGCACCGGGTGCGCGACGCGCGCCGGGTCGCCACCACGCTCGGCTTCGGGCCGCGCTTCCTCCACTCGACGGGCCAGGCGCACAAGGGCGGACCGCCGTCGGGCGTGTTCCTCCAGCTCACCTGCGACGAGGCACGGGACTTGCCAGTACCGGGACGCCGGTATTCCTTTGGCACCGTGAAGGCGGCGCAGGCGCGCGGCGATCTCGCCGTGCTGAGCCAGCGCGGCCGCCGGT
>CAZJZC010000167.1:0-5374 GCA_964550365.1 uncultured Gemmatimonadales bacterium
GGCCTCGAAGGTATGGCAGGGTCGCTCATGCCCGAAAGCTAGACGCGCCTCCGGGACGGGGCAAACCCCGTCAGGTGCTGCAGTTCGTCACCGCCCGCGTCACCAGGTTCAGCGTGCAGGTCCGGTCGTTGATCTGGATGGTGACGTTACCCTGCGCGTCGGCCGGGAAGGTCACCACCACGCGGCGCTGGAACGTGCGGGTCTCGCTGCGGTCGCCCGCGGTGCCGCCGGTCACGCTGATCTCGATGGTGCCCGCCGAGTTGCGGACGATGCTGCCCGAGACCGGCCACGGGTTGGTCGACCGCGGCAGGTTGAAGACGATGTTCAGGATCGAATCGTTGGACGACTCGCGCACCTCGCGCGTCAGCGTGACGCCGTCGCGCGTGCCGGAGAACTCGGTGGTGTCGTTGCTGGTGCCGTTGCCGTTGTGGGTGCGCGAGGTCTCCTGCCCCGCCAGGCCCGAGACGACCAGCGTCCGGGCGCGGTGGACCGCGGCCGTCATGGTCTCGGAGCCGCGCGGCCCGGTGTGCGAGCGGGTGAACGAGCCGTCCATCGTCATCGTCATGCGGATGGACGCGGTCGTGTTGGGGTCGCACTGCGCCTGCTGGACGTTCGCGGCGTCATAGCAGGTCCGGGTGCGGGTGACGGTCACGCCCGGGGGGCTGCCGAACAGGCTGAAGCTCGGCGGCGCCGCGGCCGGCAGGCCGGCGAAGGCCTCGTTGAGGATCAGCTCCGTCACGTCGTTGGCGATGGCCTCGCCCGAGGCGGCGACCAGGTCGGCCGTGACCTCGTTGTCCGTGACCAGGGCGGCCGGGCTGGCGGCATCGCTGCAGGCGGCGGCTCCGGCGGCGAGGAGGGCGGCCAGGGCCGCGGTCGACAGCTTGGTGCGGTTCATTCAGTCGCTCCTTGGGGTAGAGGGCGGACGGCGCGCCGCCCGGGTGGCGTTCCACCCAATCAGACGTTACCGCCCGCCACCCGTTAACCACAGGACCTGCATCACGTTGTGACCTGAGTCACCGGGACACCCCCCTCCCCCCGGCGGGGCCGGCCCCCCCCGGGGCCGGCCGGCCGTCAGGACCCCGGGCCGTCGGCCTGGCGGGCGATGACCGAGGTGGCGATGACCGCGCCCAGGGCGTCCCGGACGGGGGACAGGGTCAGCGACACCATCACCGGCGTGCCGTCCTTGCGGCGGCGCTCGACGACCATGTTGGTGATCTGGCCGCCGCCGGCCACCTGCCCGAGCACCTTGGGGGTCTGGTCGGTGCTGAGCCGGGGGACCAGCATGGTGAGGGGCCGGCCCAGCGCCTCCGACGCCCGGTAGCCGAACAGCCGCTCGGCCGCCGGGTTCCAGCTCTCGATCACGCCGGCCATCGAGGCGCTCACGATGGCATCGTTGGACGACTCGACGATGGCGGCCAGCCGCGCGGCCTGCGCCTCGGCGAGCTTGCGGCCCATGATGTCGCGCGCGGCGATGTAGATGGCCTCGTTGTCGGGATCGGGCGTCATGTTCCACTGGAGCCAGCGCCGCCCGCCGTCCTTGAGGCGGCAGCGGTTCTCGATGGTGCCCTCGACGCCGCCGTGGCGCAGGTCCTCCAGGGCCTTGGCGAACACCGGCTGGTCGTCGGGGTGCACCAGGTCGATGACGGGCCGCGCCAGCAGCTCGCCGAGCGTGAAGCCGGTGACCCGCTCCCAGGAGACGTTGGCCTGGCGGAACATGCCGTCGAAGCCGGCCACGGCGAGCAGGTCGAGCGAGAGCGCGAACAGCCGGTCGCGCTCGTGGTCCTCGCGGCGGCGGCTGGCGCTGCGGCGGTCGAGCAGGCTCATCAGCGGGGCCCCTGCGCTCCGGCGCCGACCCGCTCGAGCAGGCGGCCGACCTCGCGCATCTCCTCGCCGTAGCGGGCCCAGTCGCCCTGACGCTGGGCGTCCATGGCGGCCTGGTACCGGCGGCGGGCCTCGGCGACCATGGCGCGCAGGTCGGCGTCGGCGGTGCCGGCGGCGGCCACGGTGCCCGCCGCCGCGGGCCGTCCGCGGGTGGACGCCGAGCCGCCGAACAGCGCGGCCAGCGCGCCGTCGAGCGTCTCCTCCATCACCACCTGGTTCTCGAAGGCCACCACCACCCGCTTGAGCTCGGGGATGCGGCCGCCCTCGGCCTGGAGGTAGAGCGGCTGGACGTACAGCAGGGCGTTCTCGATGGGGATGACCAGCAGGTCGCCGCGGATGACCCGCGAGCCGCGCTGGTCCCACAGCGAGACCTGGCGCGAGATCTCGGTGTCCTGGTTGATGCGGTTCTCGATCTGCTTGGGCCCGAACACCAGGCTCTGCCGCGGCAGGCGGTAGACCCGCAGGCGCCCGTACGCGGCGCCGTCGCTGCGCGCCACCATCCAGGCGGCCAGGTTGTCCTTCCCGCGCGGGGTGAACGGCACCATGTAGATGAACTCGGCCGCGGCCTCCTCGGGCAGGCGCATGACGAGGTGCCGCATGAACGGCACCGAGCCGTCGGAGCGGTCCACCACCGGGATCTGCCACTGGTCCTCGCGGTGGTAGAACTCCTCGGGCGAGTCCATGTGGTAGGTGGTGTACAGCGAGGTCTGGACCCGGAACAGGTCGTCGGGATAGCGCAGGTGCGCCCGCAGGTCGGCCGGGAGGCTGTCGAGCGGCCGGAAGACGCCGGGCAGGACCCGCGCCCAGGTGTTGACCAGCGGATCGGCCGGCGCGCTGATGTACGCCCGGACCGACCCGTGGTAGGCGTCGATGACCACCTTCACCGAGTTGCGCATGTAGCTGGTGCCGTCGCTCAGCCGGGCCGCGTACGGGTAGCGGGAGGTGGTGGTGTAGGCGTCGAGGATCCAGTGCAGGGTGCCGTCGTCGGCGACCACCATGTACGGGTCGCGGTCGAAGCGCAGGAACGGCAGGGCCTTGGACGCCCGGACCCGGATGTTGCGGTCGAACAGGACCCGGCTCCCGGCGGTGATGTCGCCGGAGAGCAGCATCTTGGCCGACCCGAAGCGCAGGGCCAGGGTGGCCCGGCGCAGGAGGCCGCCGACGCCGACGCCGGCCGAGCCGTCGTAGGCGGTGTAGACGTTGGCCTCGCCCGCCGGATGGTCGAACTCGCGCTGGCGCGTGGCGGTGACGACGAAGTTGTCGGTCCGCTCGCCGAAGTAGATCTGCGGCCGGGTGACCCGCAGGGACACGGTCGAGGCCGGCGGCAGGTCCTTGATGAACAGGACCGGCAGGCCCTCGGTGGTCACCTGGTTCACCGGGCCGAGCGTCAGGCCCATGCCGTGGGTGAAGGTCAGGTGCTCGTTGATGAACGTCCGGGTCGGCAGGGACGCGCTGTTGAGCTCGCGCGGCGAGAGCAGGACCTGGCGATAGGTGCCGTCGATCCAGTAGCGGTCGTCGTCCACCGACACGAAGTCGTAGTAGGTGCGGATCTCCTGGAGCTGGCGGAAGGTCTGGAGCAGGGGCTCGCGGTCCCACAGCCGCACGTTCTCGATGGTGGTGGCGTTGGCGCGGATGTGGGCCAGCGTCAGGTTGGCCTCGCCCTCGAGCTCGCGGACCTCGACGCTGTCCAGGCCCCAGGCCCGGCGCGTCGCCTCGATGTGCCGCTCCAGGTAGGGCGTCTCGTAGGTCAGCTCGGTGGGCGCCACGATGAACTTCTGCATCAGGGGCGGGAACGCCGCGCGGGCCAGCACCGCGATGACGGCGTAGCCGCCGAGGGCCAGCGCCGCCGTGCGGATCAGCTGTTCGCGGGCGGCGCCGACCAGCACGGCGACGGCGGCCAGCAGGGCCACCACGGCCGAGAGGCGCAGGGCCGGCAGCTGGGCCTTGATGTCGGTGTAGCTCGCGCCCACCAGCGGCCCGGTGCCCGAGTACAGCAGGGCCGCCGTGTCCACCAGCCACAGCCGCAGGGCCGAGAGGACCAGCGCGGCGGCCAGCAGGATGGCCAGGTGCAGGCCGGCCCGGCGGGCGACGTGGAGCGCCCGCCCGCGCACGCGGATGTCCTGGCGGACCCAGTAGATGGGGATCACCAGCAGCAGGGCGAGGACGGCCAGGCTCCACAGGAAGGCCAGCGCCGCGGCGAGCACCGGCAGGGTGAACACGTAGTAGCCGACGTCGCGGCCGAAGACCGGGTCGGTGGTGCCGAACGGCACCTGGTTGAAGGCCAGGAGCACGCTGTCCCAGCTGGCCGCCACGCCGAGGCCGAACAGCCCGCCGAAGCCGAGCGCGATGGGCACGCTCAGGCGCCGCAGGACGCCGCCGAGGTTGAGGAGCGGCATGGCGCGGCCGGTCTCGATGGCCACGGGGTCGATCAGGCCGTCGCCCTGGGCCAGCCGCAGGTTCAGCCACAGCCCGCCGCCGACCAGCACGGCCCCGGCGCTGAAGAGCCCGACCTTGGTCGTCAGTTCGCGGGCGAACAGGACCTGGAACCCGATCTCCTGGAACCACCACCAGTCGGTCAGCAGGCGCGCCAGGGCCGGCACGAACAGCAGCAGCCCCAGCGTGGCGGCGACGATGATGGGGAGGGCGACGCGGGTCCGTGTCAGTGGCGGCACTGGCTTCCTTTGCGCATGGGCATCAGGTCGGGCCCGGATGGGCCCCGTGGGACATCATGGATTGTACGCGGGAAACGGCGCGGCGCCCACCCCGGGGGCCGGGATGAGCGCCGCGACCGGGGAGCGGCCCGCGCGGCGCGACGCAGTCGGCAGGACGGGTGGGGGGGCCTGGAGAACGTCGGCGAGGGGAGCGTCGAGTCGGAGGCGGTCGGGCGCCGGTCGTGCCTGGCGACGCACCTTGACGCACGCTTGACACGGGGTGCGCAACGTGGCCGCACACCCCAGATGGAGGTCGCCATGCGCGCCGGGTACGCCGTCCTGTTGACCGCCCTTCTCTCGGCCTCTGCCGGATCACTCCGGGCGCAGGCCGGGCCGCGGCTCGAACGCGGGACCATGGTCCGGGTGGTCATCCCCGCCGACGGGGGCCGACCGGAGCGGGTCATCGCCGGCAGCCTGTACCGCGTGTCCGGCGACACCGTGGTGCTCGCAACCGGTCTGCGAGTGGACACGCTCGCTCTGACCTCCGGCCGCCGGCTGGAGGTCCGCACGGCGAGCATCGGGCATGCCCGTCAGGGGGCTCTCGTGGGGTTCCTCGTCGGCGGCGCTACCGGAGCGATAGTCGCAGCCGCTGCCTACGAGCCGTGCCGGCCCCAGCAGGGTTGGTTCTCCTTCTGCTACGACCTCGGTGAAGGTGGAACCGCGGCCGGGGGCTTCCTGCTCGGGGGCCTGGCGGGGTCGGTGCTCGGTGCGGTCGTCGGCAGCGCCATACGGCACGAGGAGTGGACGCAGGTAACGACAACCGGCGTCCGGGTCGCTCCCGT
>CAZJZC010000168.1:0-5345 GCA_964550365.1 uncultured Gemmatimonadales bacterium
GGCACGAGGCGCACCTTCCATCACCATCGCGGTCCGCCTAACGTTGGGCATGGACTGGACCCAGACGCGGGCCGTCGTCACCGGCGGCAGCGAGGGCATCGGCCGGGCGCTGGTCGAAGCGTTGCGCGGCCGGGGAGCGCAGGTGGCCGCCTGTTCGCGGCGGAGCGGCCAGGGACTGCATGCCTGCGACGTGCGCGACGACACGGCGGTCCAGGCCTTCGCCGGCAGGGTCCTGGCCGAGTTCGGCGCGCCCACACTGCTCGTCAACAATGCCGGCGTCGCGCACTGGGGCACGGTGGAGGCGATGGACCCCGCCGACTGGGAGGCGGTCATCGCCACCAACCTCACCGGCATGTTCCTGGTGACGCGGGCGTTCCTGCCGGCCATGCTCAAGGCCGGCCACGGCACCATCGTCAACGTCGCCTCGCTCGCGGGCCGCAACGGCATCGCCGGCGGCTCGGCCTACGCGGCCTCGAAGCACGGCGTGCTGGGGTTCTCGAAGTCGCTGATGCTGGAAGTGCGGAAGCAGGGACTGCGGGTGATCGCCGTGTGCCCCGGATCGGTGGACACCGCCATCTTCGACAAGGCCGAGGCGCCGTTCGGCGTCAACCGGCGGACCATGATGGCGCCGGCCGACGTGGCGCAGGTCATCCTCGATGCCGTCGCCCTGCCCGAGCGCGCCATGGTGTCCGAACTGGATATCCGCCCGACCAATCCATGAGCGGACGGCCGGCGCCGCGCGGCGGCGGTCAGCGCACGACGAATCCCGCGGGTGCCTCGACCGGCACGAAGACGGTGCCGTAGAGCAGGCTGTTGGCGACCGGGCGACGGCTCGTGGGCCCCTGGCTCCGCGCCCGCTCCTGGATGATGCGTTCGACGGCGTGGGCCCGGTCGGCCCGCGCGCCGTGATGCAGGCCGAGATTCCCTCCGATCACCATGCCCACGACGGTCCCCGCGCCGGCACCCGCCAGCAGTCCGCCCAGGCCGCAGTCCTCACAGCCCTGCCTGATGTCCCGCGCGTAGCCGATCTCGTAACCGATCTTCGCGCCGGCGACGAGCCCGATCGCGCCCCCGAGGAGGCCGAGGCCGAGGGCCTCGAGCGTCTGCCGGCGATCGCGCATGACCCGCAGGATCTGCTCGGTGGTGATGGGACGGCCCTGCGGATCCACCGCCGGGGCCGGCGGGCGCAGGGGGATGCAGGCGCTCAGCTGGAGCGCGGCGCAGGCGGCGCCCAGAGCGCGGACCGCGGAGCGCCGCCGTGGCTCGCTCGCCGGGGCCGGTGCGCGGCGCCCGCTGGATGAGCCGCCGGCGGGGGCGTAGGTTCTGCGGCATGACAAGACCATCACCGAAATCGCTCCTGCTTCTCCGGGCCGCGGCCGCCGCCGCCGCGGCGACCCTGGCCGCGGCGCCCGTCGCGTCGGCGCAGGCCGCTCCACGCGGCATCCTGCTGCAGGACCTGACCTGGGTCCAGGCGGAGAGCGTGCTCACGAGCCGGACCGTCGTCGTCATCCCCTTGGGCGCCGCCGCCAAGGAGCACGGGCCGCACCTCAGGCTCGACAATGACCATCAGCTCGCGGCCTACTTCGCCAGGCGGGTACTCGCCGCCGCGGACGTGGTGGTGGCCCCCACCATCACCTATCACTTCTACCCGGCCTTCCTGGAGTACCCCGGTTCGACGCACCTGCGCTTCGAGACGGCGCGCGACCTGGTGGTGGACATCGTCACCAGCCTCGCGCGGCACGGACCCCGGCGATTCTACGTGCTCAACACCGGCGTGTCCACGCAACGGCCGCTGGCGGCGGCCGCCGCGCTCCTGCAGCAGCAGGGCATCACCCTGCGCTACACCGACATCCTGACCGCCGCGGGCGACGCCGAGGACCGTGTCCGGCAGCAGGAGGCCGGTACCCACGCCGACGAGATCGAGACGTCGATGATGCTGTACATGGATCCGGGACGCGTGGACATGCGCCTGGCGAGGCGTGACCTCACGTCGCTCGAGGGGCGCGGGGCGCTCACGCGGGTGCCGGGCGGGCCGGGCGTCTACTCGCCGACCGGCATCTGGGGCGACGCCACGCTGGCCACCGTGGAGAAGGGGCGTGTGGTGGTCGAGGCCATGGTCGCGACGATCCTGCGGGACATCGAGGCACTGCGGGCCATGCCCTAGAACCGTCAGCCGAACGGCTCCGGACCGAGGCTCGGGGGAGAGGCGCCGGGCGGGATCGAACCGCCGAATGGAGGTTTTGCAGACCTCTGCCTTACCACTTGGCTACGGCGCCGCAACGTCGAAAGATCGCCGGGCACAAGGACTTGGGCAAGCGAAGCCCGTTCGCCCGGTCCCTCGGGGAGCCTTCAGCCCTGGCGTCACGATTGCCGCCGGGCTCCGAACGAACGGGGCGGCCCGCCCAGGGACCGCCCCGCCTCTTCCGCCGGCCGGAACGGCGGGCTAGTCCAGCGTCGCCTCCATGGTCAGGGCGGTGTTGCCCTTGTACAGCTGGGAGATGATGCAGCCGTCCCTGGTCTCGGCCGCCGCCTTGGCGAACGCCTCGGCGCTCACGCCGGGAACCGTCCCGCGCACCACGAGGTGCATCCGGGTGACCCGGAAGCCGGCCTCGACCTTCTCCACCGTGGCGCTGGCGTCCGTCGCCACTCGTGTGGCCGGCGTGCCCGCGCGCTCCAGCGACGCGGCCAGCGCCATGCTGAAGCACCCGGCGAGGGCCGCCGCCACCAGTTCCTCCGGATTCGTGCCGGTGCCGCTCTCGAACCTGGAGCCGAACGAGTACGGTCCGTCCAGCGCCCCGCTCTCGGTCTTCAGCGAGCCCTTCCCGCCGCGCAGGCCACCGTCCCAGGCCGCGCTCGCCTTGCGTACCGCCATGGATGCTCTCCCTTCATGTTGGAGCCGGAATCTAGCACGGGGCCGCCGTCACCGGGTGCGACGCCGGGGGCCGGGGCAAGCCGAGCGCCCGCCGCCGGCCATCCGGCGGGGCGGACCGGCAGAGCCGGCGGGCGGTTCTGGCGCCTCGGCGCGGCGCGGGCTACGCTACAGGTGTCCCGCAATCATACGGAGTCACCTGTGGCAGCACGCAAGAAGAGCGCCGCGAAGAAGGTCGTGAAGAAGAAGGCCGCCCGCCGCGCCTCAGCGGCCCGCAAGCCCCGCCGCAAGCCCGAGAGCCTCCGCCTTCGCTCGCTCAGCGTGGGCATCACCGTGGACGACATGCAGCGGAGCCTGGCGTTCTACCGCGACCTGCTGGGCTTCACGACCGGCGAGCTGTGGACCGAGGGCGGCACGGTCCTCGGAGCCGAGCTCAAGGCCGGCACCCAGACCATCTGGATCGGCCAGGACGACTGGGCCAAGGGCCGCGGCCGCTCGAAGGGCGTGGGGATGCGGCTCTACCTGACCACGGCCCAGCCCGTGGACCGGATCGCCGAGCGGATCACGGCCGGCGGCGGCACGCTCGACCATGGGCCCGAGGACCACCCTGCCTGGGGCGTGCGCGACATCGGCGTGACCGACCCTGACGGCATCAAGCTGTCCATCCAGAACGAGATCAGGCGCCGCCGCTAGCGGCGGTGGCCGGCCGCGGCCGGCATCAGCCGCTTGATCAGCTGGATCTGGCCCGTGTGGTAGAGGTCGTGCGCCGCGACGCCGGAGACCTGCTGGATGTTCCTCCAGGCGCCGCTCGGCGAGCGTCGCTCGAGCCGTGACGGATCGAGCGTGCGGATCAGCGCGACCAGGGCCCGGTGCTCGACGGCGAGCAGCCTGAGGTCGGCGCTCCAGGTCCGCGCGTCCGGCCGCTCGGGCAGGTGCGGCCAGTTGCCCGGCTTCCGCGGGAAGCCGCCGACGGCCGCGCCCGCCAGCCGGCGGCGGACGGCATACTTCCAGTAGGCGGCGTGGATCGCCAGCTCCCAGATGCAGTGCCGCCCGGGCGCGGGACGCCAGAGCGCCTGCTTCCAGGACACGCCACGCAGGGCTCCCCGCAGGGTCGGGCCGTGCCAGGCCCTTCCCGCGTACGCCTGTTCCAGCATCTCGACCAGGAGCGTGATCCGGGCATCCGCACGTGCCATGGCGCCTCCGTTAGATTTGGGTCGCCGTGCTCGTCCCCAAACTGCTGACGACCCTGCGCGGGTACGACCGCCGCCAGTTCCTCGCCGACCTGACGGCCGGCGTCATCGTCGGGGTCGTCGCCCTGCCGCTGGCCATCGCCTTCGCCATCGCCAGCGGCGTCGCGCCGGATCGGGGCCTGGCCACGGCCATCGTGGCGGGCTTCCTGATCTCGGCACTGGGCGGCTCGCGGGTCCAGATCGGCGGGCCGACCGGCGCCTTCGTCGTCATCGTCTACGGCATCGTCCAGAAGTTCGGCTACGACGGACTGGCGGTCGCGACGATCATGGCCGGGCTCATGCTCATCGGCCTCGGTCTCGCCCGCCTCGGCGGCGCGATCAAGTTCATCCCCTTCCCCGTGACGATCGGGTTCACCACCGGCATCGCGGTCATCATCTTCTCGAGCCAGGTGAAGGACTTCCTCGGCCTCGACATGGGCGACGTGCCGGCCGGGTTCCTCGAGAAGTGGGCCGCCTTCGCCGCGCACGCCGGGGCGGTCAACCCGTGGGCGCTCGCCGTGGCGTCGGGCACGCTCGCCATCCTGCTGATCTGGCCGCGCGTGAACCGGACCGTCCCCGGGCCGTTCGTCGCGCTGCTCGCGGCCACGGCGATCGTCCGGCTGTTCGACCTGCCGGTCGAGACCATCGCCAGCCGGTTCGGCGAGATACACGGCGGACTGCCGCGCCCGCACCTGCCGTTCACCGCCGAGTCGTTCCGGCCCGAGCGGCTCGCCGCGCTGGTCCAGCCGGCCGTCGCCATCGCCCTGCTCGCGGCCATCGAGTCACTGCTCTCGGCCGTCGTGGCCGACGGCATGATCGGCGGGCGCCACCGCTCCAACATGGAACTCGTCGCCCAGGGCGTGGCGAACCTCGCCGTGCCGCTGGTCGGCGGCATCCCGGCGACCGGCGCCATCGCCCGCACGGCCACCAACGTGAAGAACGGCGGCCGTACGCCGGTGGCCGGCATGGTGCACGCCCTCACCCTGCTGCTGATCATGCTCTTCTTCGGCCGCTGGGCCGGGTCCATCCCGCTCGCGGTGCTCGCGGCGATCCTGGTCGTGGTCGCGTGGCACATGAGCGAGTGGCGCACCTTCGTGTTCGAACTGAGCGCGCCGCGCAGCGACGTGGCCGTGATGCTGAGCACCTTCGTGCTGACGGTGCTGGTGGACCTGACGGTGGCCATCGAGGTCGGCATGGTGCTGGCCGCGTTCCTGTTCATGAAGCGCATGGCCGAAGTGACCAACGTG
>CAZJZC010000169.1:0-5314 GCA_964550365.1 uncultured Gemmatimonadales bacterium
CCCCCCCGCGACGCCGCGCCCCGGGCCCGGGCCCCCCCCGCCACCCACGCCTACCCCCCGCTCGGCCGGCTGGTCGGCCCTCCCGCGGCGGGGTTCCCGCAGGCCGCGGTGCGCGCCGCGCCCGGGGTCGCCGACCCGCGCCTCGTCCCGGCCCTGCTCGGGATGCTCGCCGATCCCGCGACGCGACGCCGGGCCGCAGCCGCGCTCGCCGCCGTCGGCCGCCCGGCCGTGGGTCCCGTGGGCGCGCTGCTCGCCGATCCGGCGGTGGACCGCGCCACCCGGCTGGAGATCCCACGCCTCCTGCGGCGCATCGTGACCTCGGAGTCGTATGTCGTGCTCCGGGGGCATGCGAAGGACGCCGACAGCCTCCTGCGCCTGCGTTGCTACTCGGCGCTCTCGCACCTGCGCGCCGACCTCGCGCGCGGCCCTGAACCCGTCGCCACCGTGCTCGCGCTGGCCGAACACGAGATCGCCGACGCGCGCCGCACCGAGGTGGGCTGGGCCTCGGCAAAGGCGCGGTTCGGCGGCAGCGCGCTGCTCGCCGAGATGTTCACCCTGCGGCGTGAGCACTCGGTCCGGCGCCTCCTGCGGCTCCTCGAACTGCGCTGCGATCCGGCCCCGCTGCGCCTGGTCCGCGACCACCTCGGCGAGCCGGCCCGCCGCGCCAACGCCCTCGAAGTGCTCGACACCCTGCTCGACCCGGCCCTGCGCGGGCTCATCATGCCGTTCGTGGACGAAGGCGGGCGCACCGCCGTGGCGGACGGCGACGGCACGGCGTTCATGCGTGCGCAGGCACGGCATCCCAATCCCTACATCGCCCTGCTGGCGCTCGACGCGCTGGCCGGCGCCGCCGACCCGGCCGTCACCGACATCGCCGCCGGGTTGCTCTCGCACTCCTCGCCGCTGGTGCGCGAAGGCGTCGTGCTGGCGCTCGCCGCGGACGCCGGATCGGCCGATGCGCTGGGCCGCCTCGCCGCCGACCCTGAACACCAGGTCGCGCGCCTCGCCGCGCGCGCCCACGCCCGCCTGACCGGCGGACCGATCCCGGAGGATCCCGTGTACACGACCGTGGAGAAGATCCTGCTGCTCAAGAACGCGCCGGTGTTCGAGCGCGTGGCCGGCGAGGACCTGGCGCCGCTCGCCAGCGTCGCCGAGGTGGAGGTCTGTTCGGCGGGTCAGCCGCTCATGCGCGAAGGCGAGGCCGGCGATTCACTCTACGTGGTGGTGCGCGGCCAGGTGGCGGTGACACGGAACGGCCGGCCGCTGTCGACCCTCGGTCCGGGCGATGCCGTGGGCGAGATGTCGGTGCTCGACCGCGCGCCGCGCAGCGCCACCGCGACGGCGGTGACCGAGACCGAGGTGCTGCGCATCGGCAGCGAGGAGTTCTACGAGATCCTCCACCAGCAGGTGGAGATCGCCGAGGGCGTCATCCGCATGCTCTCCGGCCGCCTGCGGGAACTCGACGCGAAGCTGGCGGACCGCTCGAGCGCAGCCTAGCGGCCCGCTGCCGGCCGCTGCAACGGCGCGCCGCGACCATCGGCGCCAGGCCACCGCGCGCCGGGACCGTCGGGCGCCACGCCGCCGCGGGCCGCGGCCGCGATCAGCGGCACGTTCGTCGTGCACGGCGACGGGAAGATGCAGGTCAGCCGCAGACTGCCGACGAGGGAGAACGTCGCGCTGGCATACTGCGGTGTCGGCGTGCCGGAACCGCTCACCCGGTCGAGCCGCACGCTGTCGAGCACGCCGCTCATGAACGCCGTCTGCTGCGTGCCGCCGAGGAACGGGCCCGTCGTCACGGTGGTCACCGGCGAGAACGAGATGTTCTGGGTCACGGACGCGGTGTTGCGGCGTACCCAGCCATTGGCCAGCCAGATGGTCCCGGCGCGCGCTTCACCGCCGCCGGCGCCGCTCTTCGCCCCGGCAGCATCGAACGACGTGGTGTTGACCGTCGTCGCGGCGACCGTGGTGTTGCGCGTCGCGATGAACACGAAGCCCTTCTGTGTGGAGTCGGCGTTGTTCCACCAGAACCAGCCGAGCCAGTCGAGCGTGTCGGGCGGCGACTGGCTGTTGTTGATGGAGCGGACGTCGATACCCGCCGCTGACCATCCGGTGCCGGGCACCTGCAACCGCCCCAGCGAGTAGGCCGGTCCGAACGGCGAAGCGACGGACGGGCTCACGGCCGGGTTGGGCACCAGTTCGACGGCCGAATCCTGGTCGAGCATGAAGCCGATGTAATCCGACACGTCGCCGGCATACGGCAGGCTCAACTGTCGCGTCCGAATGACCCGGGCGACGACGGAGTCGCGCTCACCCGGCCGCCACGCTCGGCGGCGGGTGACGAACTCGGTCTGGACCGACGGCCGGGCCGGCCCGGAACTCTCGCTGCACGCCGCGGGAAGAACGAACGCGGCCATGATGACGACTGCGACGCCTCGCCTCAGCCGCGACTCGAAGCAGCTGGACGGGCCGGGCGCCCGGTCAAGCCCGAGTGGAGGAGTGCGCTCATCGCCCCATCCGGGCGGAGCGCGCCAAGTGCGCCGCGATCAGAGGCCCGTTGGTGGTGCAGGGGGTCGGGAACAGGCACACGATCTCGACGGCAGGCAGCGGCGGTCCGACATAGTCGAAGTCTATGGTGAACGACGCCGGATTCTCCGCGCCCACCTTCCGAACGAAGTTGGCGGTGCGGAACCGCCCATAGGCCTGGCCGGCGCGGGACTCGCCTCCGAGGTACGGACCCGTCGTGATGGGCGAGAACGCCCCGGAGAAGACCAGGCTGGTGGACTGGTACCGCCCGCCCGTGCCGTCATCCTCCCAGTAGGTGCCGGTGGAGGCATGGAATTCCCCGGCGGCGGCGCCGCTCTTGCCGGCGGCCGCATCGAAGATGGACGTGTTGATCGGTCTGATGTTGAAGGTCGCTGCGGCCGAGTAGGCGATGGCGAACCCGTGGCTCCCGGCGTCGGCCGGGTCCTTCCAGAGGGTCATGACCCACAGCAGCGAATCGGGAGGCGCCGTGTTGTTGTTGACGCTGGTTATCCTCAGGACGACGAAGTCCCAGGCCGGGCTGAAGAGCGTCAGCGAACTCGCGTCCGGCGGGCCGGTGACCGACGGCTGGAGGGCCGGGTTCGCCACCATGATGGTCACCGAATCGGGATCGGCGTAGATGGCCGGAGCCATGTCGGAAACGTCGCCGGCATACGGGAACACGAATCGGCGATTGGTGACGATGTCCTGGATCTTCGCGGCCCGCTCGCCCGGCAGCCAGGCGCGCCGCATCGAGATGACGGCCGGGGGCGGGTCGGTGGAACGGATCTCGTTCCGGCAGGCAGGGGCGCCAGCGACGGCCAGGAACAGGGCCGCCGGCCGCACCCAAGTCGTTGTCATTGCCATATTCCCTCCAATGGCAAAGAATATACCCGTCGGCGTCCCGTATCCGCGTGACGCGACTCACCGACCGCCACCCTCCAATCGAGCACACAAGTTCATGAATCTGCGCCAGTTAGCAATAGCCGGGCTGGTCCTGGCCCATCCGCTGGCCGCCCAAGTCCAGTCGCAGAATGCCCCAGCGGACCTCATCGTGACGGCAAGTCGCATCCATACCGTGGACCCTGCAAGACCGCTGGTGCGCGCGCTGGCCGTCCGCGGTGACCGGGTGGTCTTCGCCGGCAGCGCTGCCGAGGCCATGACGCTTCGGGGTCCGGCGACCCGGGTGATCGAGCTGGGCCGGGCCACGGTGATCCCCGGCATGGTGGATGCGCACCTGCATTTCATGGGCGTCGGTGCCGCCCTGCGGAACGTGGACCTCGTCGGCACGCGCTCCGAGGCGGAGGTCGTCGAACGCGTCGCCGCCCGGGCGCGCGAGCTGAGGCCCGGTGAATGGATCCGCGGCCGGGGCTGGAACCAGGAGCAGTGGGCCGACACGCGCTTTCCCACGCATGCCGTGCTGAGCCGGGCGGTGCCCGACAATCCGGTGATCCTCACGCGCGTGGACGGGCACGCGGTCTGGGTAAACGCGCGCGCGCTCCAGCTCGCCGGCATCACCGCGGCGACGCGCGACCCGGCGGGCGGCCGCATCGTCCGGAACCCGGACGGTTCGCCGACGGGCGTGCTCGTGGACCGGGCCATGGGCCTGGTGGGGCGCGTCGTGCCGCCGGCCTCGCGTGACGAACAGCGCGCGCAGGCGCTGGCCGCATTCGCCGAGCTCAGCCGCTGGGGACTCACCGGCATCCACGACGCCGGCGTGGACTCGGGCACCATCGCGCTGTACGAGGAACTGGCGCAGGCCGGCAGGTTCACGCTCCGCAACTACGTGATGATCCGGGAGGACAGCACCACGCTCCGGACCATGCTCCGCGCCGGGCCCCGGCGCGGCCTGTACGGCGGCGTGCTGTGGGTCGCGGCGATCAAGCTGTCGGCCGACGGGGCGCTCGGCTCGCGCGGCGCCGCGCTGCTCGAGGACTACAGCGACGAGCCCGGCAACCGCGGGCTCGACCTGCTGCCGGCCGGATACGTGGAGCGCGTCGCCGTGTGGGCGCTCCAAGGCGGCTTCCAGCTCAACGTGCACGCGATCGGCGACCGCGCGAACCGCAACGTCCTGGACGCGTTCGCCGCGGCGCTCCGGCAGGTCCCGCGCGCCGACCACCGCTTCCGCATCGAGCATGCCCAGGTCGTGCACCGGCAGGACATCCCCCGCTTCGCCGAGCTCGGCGTGATCCCGGCCATGCAGGGCAGTCATCAGTCGGGCGACGCCCCCATGGCGATGGACCGCCTGGGCTGGACCCGCGTGCAGGGCGCCTACGCGTGGCGCTCGCTGCTCAACAGTGGCGTGGTCATTCCCAACGGGTCGGACGCCCCGGTGGAGCACTGGAACCCCCTCATCTCGTTCCACGCCTCCGTGACACGCCAGGACGCCAGCGGCTGGCCGGCCGGCGGCTGGTTCCCGGCCGAACGCATGAGCCGGGAGGAAGCCCTGGCAAGCATGACGCTGTGGCCGGCCTACGCCGCGTTCATGGATGACGTCGCCGGCTCGCTGTCGCCCGGCAAGTACGCCGACTTCGTCGTGCTGGACCAGGACATCATGACGGTGGCGCCCGAGCGCATCCTCGAGACGCGGGTATTGATGACGGTGCTCGGCGGGAGGACGGTGTATGAAGCGCGTTGACGCACGGCCGGCCCGATACCGGCTCGCCGCAATAGTGGTGCTCGCCACGCTCGGCGTGACCGGCGTGGCGCGCGCGCAGGAGCGGCCGCTCGGCACCCTGCGGGAGCAGGCCGCCGTCCAGCAGGAGTGGCTGCGGGTCCGGCTCGACAGCATCCT
>CAZJZC010000170.1:0-5280 GCA_964550365.1 uncultured Gemmatimonadales bacterium
TCGCGCAGCGATTCGGGCACGTCGCCGTTGACGATGCGCTGGGCCAGGCCTTCGGCGATGGCCGTCTTGCCGACCCCCGGCTCACCGATGAGGACGGGGTTGTTCTTGGTGCGCCGCGACAGCACCTGGATCACCCGCCGCACCTCCTCGTCCCGGCCGATGACCGGGTCGAGCCGGCCGGCGCGCGCCATCTCGGTCAGGTCGCGGGTGAACTTCTGGATGGCCTGGTACGAGTCTTCGGGCCGCTGACCGCTGACGCGATGCGCGCCCCGGACCGCCGTCAGCGCCGTGCGCAGGTCGTCGGCCGAGACGCCGGCCGCGCCGAGCAGCTGGCGCGCCGTGGTCCCCTTGGTGTCGACCAGGCCGACCAGCAGGTGCTCGGTCGAGGTGAAGTCGTCCCCCAGCCGGCCGGCCTCGGCCTCGGCGCGGTCGAGCACCGCCGTGATCTCGCGCGAGAACTGCGGCTCGCCGCCGCCGGACTGCCGCGGGAAACGATCCAGCTCGCGCGCCACGTCGTCGCGCAGTCGGTCGACGTTGACGCCGACCTTGCCCAGCAACGGCCCGACGATCCCCTCGTCCTGCTCGAGCAGGGCCGCGAAGAGATGGGCGTCGTTGACCACCGGGTTCCCCCGGCGGGCCGCCAGCGCCCGCGCCGTCTCCAGCGCTTCGCCGCTCTTGATCGTGAGCTTCTCGTAGTTCGCCATGCCCCCCTGCCCCTCAAGCCCCGTGCCCACCACGTCCGCCATCCCGGCATCCGAATCTGCCGGGCCGGCACCAGAACGCAAACGCGCCGGCCACTGTGGCCGGCGCGCGCATGGTCTCGCGGAATCCGAGGAACTCAGTTCATCATCACTTCATGATGATCATGCGCCGTGACTGGCGCTGACCGTTCACGATCAGCTGGTAGACGTAGACCCCCGAAGCGGCCTCACGCGCCGAGTTCTCGTAGCGGCCGTCCCAGTAGGCGGAGTAGTCGCAGAATCCGCCGATCGGGCTCGGGCACGACAGCGCGACGTTGTCCAGCTTCTCGCCCGACTGCTGGAGGCTCGGCACCGCCACCAGCTGGGCGAGGACGTTGAAGATCCTCAGACTCACGACCGGACGCCGTCCGTCCCGGAACAGGTCCTCGCTCAGACGGAACGGGATCGTGGTCGCCGGGTTGAACGGGTTCGGGTAATTCTGCAACAGTTCGGCCTGGGTCCTGCGCTGGGGCTGCTGAGGCTGCTGCGCCTGAACAGCCAACGGAGTGGCCAGGACGAACGCTGCTGCGAGCCACGCGATTGCGCAGCCGTTCGGCTTCATCCTTCACTCCAATCGGACAAAAAGGTTCGCTACTCGACTCCTCCATTGGGTTGACGGCCATCCCTCACGGCACCGTGAATGTTGCCGAACGGGGTGACCTAAGTCAAGCGCCTGCTTGCACCTTGAGGCGCCGGCGGTCGCCGTCTCGAACCGTAACGTCCGCCCGGTCGGCCCACTCGAGGAACGGGATCAGCCATTTGCGTGAGCGCCCCAGCCGTTCCCTCAGTTCCGCCGGGCTCGCGGCCCCCAGCTCGCGGAGAGCGGCCACCAGTCGCGTCCGCTCCAGTTCCAGGGCTTCGGCGGCGTAGTAGCGCTCGTTCACGGCCACCGCCTGGCCGGCCCGCTCCAGCAGCCGCACCACCGCCGGCACGTCGATGTCCGCCAGGCTCGAGGCCAGTTCCCCCACCGTCGGCGGCTCGGCCCCGGCCTGGCGCAGCAGGGCCAGGACCCGGTCCTGGGCGGTCCGCGCCGCCGCCGATGAGCCCGGGGCGAAGCCGGGCCGCCGGACGACGCCGGCCTCGCGGACCGCCCCGCCCCGCTCCACGACCCGCGCCTCGGCCAGGTCCTGGAGAGCGGGTCCGCCCTGCGCCGCGGCGCGCCACTCCTGGACCGGCATGCCGGGCGCCAGCGGGTGGGCACCGTGGAACGCATCGAGCGACGCGTCGAGCCGTGCCGCCGCCGCATCCACCTCGTCCTCCGAGACCAGCCACGGGCCGCTGCCGCGCAGGCCCGTTCCCAGGGCGCGCGCGAACGCCGTGTCGAAGCGCTCCCGATCCAGGCCCGATGCCACTTCAAGCTCGGCGCGGTCCATCCCGGACCGGCCGCGCCGCGCCACCAGGCGGCGCAGCCGCCCGGCGTCGTCGGGCGCCATCGGGGCCGGCTGGCCGTCGAGGCGCCGGCGCCGGTGGTCCAGCGTGTCGGCCCACGGATCGGTGATCACGCCGCCGCCGATGGTCGTGACCGGCGACGAGGCGCGCAGCACGACGCGGTCGCCCGCGCGGAGCACCAGCGGCTCGTCGAACGCCAGCCGCAGCGGCAGTCCCTCGGTGCCGCCGGCCGCGACCCGCGCCACGCGCGCCATCACTTCCGAGGTGCCGTGATGGACCCGCAGGCGCTGGCGGACGCGCAGCTCGCGGCCCGGCTCCAGCCGGACCACGGCGTCGGCCGCCCGGCTCGCGCGCCACCCGGTCCCGGTGACGACCACCGCGCCGCGCGCACCCGCCTCGCGCGCCAGTCCCACGAGCGCCAGCGCCGCCCGCCGCCCCGGCTCGGCCCGCGGCGCGGCGCGGCCGTGCACCTGCACCGAGCGGATCCGGGCCTCGACCCCGGCAGGGAACACCAGCACCCGGCCGCCTTCGGCCACGCTGCCGCTCCAGGCGGTGCCGGTGACGATCGTCCCGGCGCCGGGGAGCGCGAAGACCCGATCCACCGGCATCCGGAACCGGTCCGCGTCGGACCGGACCGGCACGCCCTCGGCCTGGGCGCGCAATGCCGCCCGCAGCGCCGGCAGGCCGGACCCGTCGGCCGCCGACACCTCCACGACCGGCCACTCGGCGCCCAGATGGGCGGCGAGCGCCCGGCGGACGTCGTCGGCCACCAGCTCACGCCACGCCGGATCGGGCGCCAGGTCGCACTTGGTGAGCGCCGCCACGCCGCGCCGCACGCCGAGGTACCCGAGGATCGCCAGGTGCTCGAGCGTCTGCGGCATGACGCCCTCGTCCGCCGCCACGACCAGCAGACCGACGTCCACGCCGGTGGCGCCGGCGACCATGTTGCGCACGAACGCCTCGTGTCCGGGGACATCCACCACGCTGGCCGGCACGCCGTCCAGGTCCAGCGGCGCGAAGCCCAGGTCGATGGTGATGCCGCGGGCCTTCTCCTCGGCCAGCCGGTCGGTGTCGACGCCCGTCAGGGCCTTCACCAGCGTGGTCTTGCCGTGGTCGATGTGCCCGGCGGTGCCTACGACGACGTGGCGGTCCATGCCTCGGCGTCCCAGAACGCGAGCGCCGGCATGGCCCGCTGTTCGGCGAGATGGTGACGGATGAAGCCCAGCAGGAGGCGGCGGTGCGCCGCCTCGTGACGCGCGTCGAGCGCCTCGGGCAGCCGGCCGGCGACCAGGGCCTCGAGGGCCGCGACGTCGTCCCCGGCAAGCTGGGCGGTACGGGTGCCGGCACGATGGACGGGACACAGCACGCCGCCCTGCGCGGCGGCGAACGCCCGCGGGCCCTCGAGCGGCGTGCCGCACACCACGCAGCGCTCGATCGTCGGGCGGAACCCCAGCGCCACCACCAGGCCCCAGCAGGCCAGCAGGGCGACCGCGCCGGCCAGGTCCGCTTCCGCGTGCTCCAGGGCGTCGAAGCCGGCGCCCGCCGCGTCGAAGATCTCCGGGTGGGGCTCGGGCGGCGCGCAGCGGAGCACCAGTTCCGCCAGCGCCGAAGCGGCGGCGAACCGCGTGACGTCCGCGCCGAGCGCGGCATGGGTCGCCGTCAGCTCGAAGCCGGTGAGGGGATGGAGGTCGCGGTGCGGCCGGGTGAACAGCGTGGCGGTACCGGCCGCGAACAGGTCGAGCCGCGGGCCCGTCCGGCTGCGGGCGCCGCGCGCCCCGCGGGCGATGCCGCTCACGACACCGAGGTCGGGCGTCAGCAGCCGGACGATCTTCGACGTCTCGCCGTAGGGCATGACGTGGAGGATGATGGCCGGCGTGGTGACGGGCGGCATCCGGTCAAGATAACCGGAACGGCCGCGGGCCCGCACCGATCGGCCGGCCGGCGCACCGTCAGCGGCGGCGACCCGCCTCAGCGGAGCGCGAGCACCACGTCGTCGATCTTGACGCCGCCGCGGTCGATGACCAGGAACTGGTAGTTGCGCTGGCGCTCGGACGTCACCGCCTCGACCTCGGCCGCCTGCGTGGCGAACTGGCGCCGGAGGTACGACGACAGCTCGCCCGCCGTGACCTGCCCGTTGCGGTCCTGGTCGGCCTCGCCCGCCAGCGCCGAGCGCAGGAAGTGGGCCAGGTAGCCGCCGGCCTGGAACTTCCCCGCCACGGCGCTGGTCAGGTCCTCCTCGGAGGAGAACAGCCCCATGATGCCGGGCCGGGTGACGACGTCGCGTGCGAAGCCGCCGCTGAAGCAGGCGTCCAGGGCCACGATCGCCATGCGCGAGCGGACCTGCCCGAACCAGCGGCCGAGCTCGTCGTCGGTCACCATGCCGTCACGCAGGACGATGGCCTCCTCCCGCTGATCGGGCTCGCTCGAGGCGCGGTCGACCGGCAACTGGGTGCCGTGCCCTGAATAGAAGAACAGGAACACGTCGTCCGGGCCGGCCTGGCGCGCCACCCGTTCGAAGGCGGCGCGCACCCGGCCGACCGTGGCATCGCCGTCGGTCAGGACGACCGAGCCGTCGGCGAGCACGCCGGCACGCCGCAGGGTCTCGGCGATCTTGACGGCATCGTCGGCCGTGTAGGGGAGGTCGGACGCGGCGCCGCCGTACGCCGAGATGCCGACCGCCACGGCCCAGACGCGCTGGCGGCCCGCGGCGCCGCGCGACGGTCCCGCCGGCGGCGGCGTGGCCGCGGCGTTCACCGGGCCGGTGCCCCGCGTCAGGCCCAGCGCGTACCCGCCGCGCTCGCCCGGCCGGTAGCTGGTCGCCTGGACCGTGTAGCGCCCGGTCTCCGGGAGCGCCCAGGTGACGCGCGCGTTGCGGTCGGATGCCGACGCGTCGTCGTTCTCCTGCTGGGCGCCGCCGGGCGCCGTCACCAGCAGGTAGGCGTCGAGCTCGCTCGAGGTCATGGCGATCGTGACGACCTGGCCGCGCTGGCCGTCGAAGGCATAGCGGTCGACGAACTCGCCGGATGCCAGTGTCGCATCGCCGGCCTCCAGGCGGCCCGTGACGCTCGCGCCCGCCGCCAGCACGGCGCCCGGCGGTGCCGGCGCGGCGGCGGCACCGCCGGCCGCGGCGGCGCGGCCGCCGGCCCCGAGC
>CAZJZC010000171.1:0-5257 GCA_964550365.1 uncultured Gemmatimonadales bacterium
GCGCCGTCGCGTCCGGCGGCGGGGGTCCCCGCGGGCACCGCGGCCGCGGCGGCCCAGCCGGCGGCGAGCCCGACGGAGCGGCCGCCGGTGTTCTTCGGTCTCGAGGGGGCGACGGCCGACCTGCTGCTGCTCGACGGCCGCGGCCTGGTGATGGCGGGCGGCCTGAAGGCCGCCGACGGCACCGACGCGTCGGAACTGGCGGCGGCGGCGCTCGCCGGCGTGTCGGGCGAGGCCGACCGCACGGCCGGGTACCTCGGACTCGGCGAATGGAACGTGATCGTGGCCGAGGCCGACCGGGCCAACGTGGTGCTGGCGCCGGTGGGCGAGGGCGCGCTGCTGATGGCGCGGCGCGAGAAGAGCACGCCGGTCGGCCTGGCCCTGCGCATCGCCGAGCGCGCCCGCGTGGCCGCGGCGCAGTGGCTCGCCACCGAGGCCCGATGAGCGACGCCCTGCTCAAGGCCCTCGACCGGCTCTCGCGGGTGCGCGGGGTGCGCGGGTCGATGTACGTCGCGGCGGAGGACGGGCTGCCGGTGGCGCAGCTGGTCATGGAGCACGTCGACGCGCGGTCGCTGGCGGCGTTCGCGGGCGCGCTGGCGCGCAAGGTCAGCGGCGCGGCGGCGGCGACCGGTGCCGGCCGCGTGCGCTTCATCCAGATGCAGGCGGCGGCCGGGGTCCTGATGGTGTGCGTCGGCGGCGACCTGCTGGTCGCGGTGATCGCCGACACCGGCGTCAACGTGGGCCTGGCGCGGCTGGAGATGATGCGCGCCGTCGAGCAGGCCCGGTGACCACCACCGTCGTCGAGGCGTGGACCGAGCTGCCGCTCCAGCGCTTCGTGGCGCAGTCGAGCGCGCGGCTGGTCGTGGTGATGACGCCGGCCGGCCAGGTGCTGGCCCAGCACGGCTTCGCCAAGGCGGTGGACCTGATGAGCGCCTCGGCGCTCGGCGCGGCCATCTTCGCCAGCTCGGGCGCGCTGGCCCAGCAGGTCGGCGAGGCGACCTTCGGCGCCCTGTACCATGCCGGGCAGAAGCACGGCGTGCACCTGGCCGGCTGCGAGACGCCGCGCGGCCGCCTGGTGGTGCTGACGGTCTTCGGCCGGGAGACGTCCATCGGCCTGGTGCAGGTGTTCTTCGAGGAGTTCGTGACGGCGCTCAAGCAGGCCGCGCCGGTCGATCAGCCGCGCGCGCCGATCCTGGCGGCCGACTTCGAGCACGAGCTCAACAGCAGTCTGGCCTCCCTCTTTCGCCGGTGAGCCCATGTCGCTCGTGAACTTCACGACGCGCGAGATCACGTGCAAGATCGTCTACTACGGGCCCGGCCGGTCCGGGAAGACGAGCAACCTGCAGTACATCTACTCGCAGGTGCCGGACGACCGGAAGGGACGGATGGTCTCGCTCGCCACCCAGACGGACCGCACGCTGTTCTTCGACTTCCTGCCGCTGGACCTCGGCTCGATCTCGGGCTTCACGACCCGGTTCCAGCTCTACACCGTGCCGGGGCAGGTCTACTACAACGCCACCCGCAAGCTGGTGCTCCAGGGGGCCGACGGCATCGTGTTCGTGGCCGACAGCCAGGTCCGCCAGCTCGACGAGAACATCGAGAGCCTCCAGAACCTGCAGGCCAACGTGCTGGAGCACGGGACCGACATCCGGACCCTGCCGGTGGTCCTGCAGTGGAACAAGCAGGACCTGCCGCGCGAGCTGATCCTCTCGGCCGAGGAACTCGACGAGGCCCTGAACTTCCGCGCCGCGCCGGCCTTCGCGGCCGACGCGCTCCACGGACAGGGCGTGTTCGAGACGCTCAAGGCCATCAGCGGCGAGGTCCTCCGCAAGCTCAGCGAGAGCGGGCAGGCGAAGCGCTGACGTGGACCTGAATCCCCGTTTCCGCTTCGAGAGTTTCGTCGTCGGGCCGAGCAACCGCCTGGCGCGCTCGGCGGCGCAGGCGGTGTCCGACGCGCCGGGCGTCTCCTACAACCCGCTGTTCCTCTACGGGCGCTCGGGCCTGGGCAAGACGCACCTGCTGCACGCGGCCGGCTTCGGCGCGCTGGAGCGCCAGCCGGCGCTCCGGGTGCGCTACCTCACGCTCGAGGAGTTCGTCGAACAGCTGCATGCCGCGGTGGCGGCGGGACAGGTGGACGCCTTCCGCGCCAGTCTCGAGGACAACGACGTCGTGCTGATCGACGACGTGCAGTTCCTGGCCAAGCACCGCGAGATGCAGGCGGAACTGCTGCGGCTGTGCGAACGGATGCAGGCCGCCCAGCGGCAGATCATGATGACGAGCGACCGGCCGCCGGCCGAGATCGAGGACCTCGACGAGCGGCTCATCTCGCGGCTCTCCGGCGGCCTCCTGGTGGATCTGGCCGCGCCCGACTTCGAGACCCGGCTCGCGATCCTCCGGCGCAAGGCCGAGGAGCGCGGCACCGCCTTCGGCGCCGGCGTGCTGGAGACGGTGGCCGAGATCGGCGCGGCGAACGTGCGGGAACTGGTGGGGCTGGTCAACCGGCTGATGGCGTTCCAGGCCGTGAGCGACGCGCCGCTGACGCCGGCCGGGGCGCGGGCGCTCCTCGTGGGCGACGAGGAGGCGGCCCCGGCGGCGCCCGCGCCGGCGCCCGAAGCGCCGTCCGACGAGTTCGGTGCCTTCCTGTCGGCCGTCACCCGCACCGTAGCGCAGTCGATCGACGCCTGGCGCAGCAAGGTCGGCGGCGCGGTCATGCGGTGGCAGGGCGAGGGCGTCCGGACGGCCCGGCTCGAGGCCCTGCTCAAGGGTGACGACCTGCCCGACGTGGACGCCGTGCTGGGCCGCTTCGCGGCCGACGTGGAGGAACTGCGAAGCCTGGCCGCCGAGGCCGCGGCCCTCGACCCCGCGGCGGCCGGCCAGCCCCGCTTCCGCGATCCCGACCAGGTCGAGGACGCCCGGGCCTTCGTGGCGCGGCTCCAGGAGGGCGTGGTGCCGCCGCCGCCGCCCTCGGGCGCCCTGCTGCTCGCCGACTACGTCGTGGGCTCGGCCAACGAGGCGGTGGTGCGCGCGGCCCGCGTGGTGGCGGCCGAGCCGGGCCGGCGGTTCAACCCGCTGTACATCGCCGGGCCGAGCGGCGTGGGCAAGACCCACCTGCTGCACGGCATCGGCAACGAACTGCTCGCCGCGGGGAAGACCGGCGTGGTGGCCTGCCTCGGCGCCCCGACCTTCATCGAGGACCTGCTGGCGGCCATCGAGGCCGGCAACGTGGACTGGTGGCGCCGGCGCTACCGGCGCGCCGACGCCTTCCTGCTCGACGACGTCCAGCTGATCGCCGCGAAGGAGCAGACGCAGGACGAGCTGTTCAACCTGTTCAACGCCTTCGCCGATGCCGACAAGCAGCTGGTGTTCACGGCCGACCGCCCGCCCGCGGCCCTGACCGGCGTGGCGGCGCGGCTGGTGACCCGGTTCGAGGGCGGCCTGGTGGTCGAGCTGGCCGCGCCCGACCGCGCCATGCGCGAGGCGATGGTCCGGCGGCTGCTCACGACCCAGCAGATCGGCCACGACGACGACGTGGTGCAGTACCTGGCGGCTCGGCCGGCCGACAGCGCGCGCGCGGTGCAGGGCATCGTCAACCGGGCGGTGTCGTCGATGGACCCGGCCGATGACGCCCTGAGCCTCGAGGCGGCGCGCCGCGCGGTCGAGGGCCGCGTGATGCGGCCCTCGCAGGCGCAGGCGGTGAGCGCCCTGATCCCCTCGGGACTCGATCCGGTGCTGCAGAGCCGGGAGAAGCTGGTGTGGGACTGGCCGGACGTCGGCGACCGGCTGGCGGAGGACGGGCGCTAGGTGGCCATCAAGGGGAGTCTCCGCGAAGCCGGCCTGCCCGACGTGCTCCAGCTGCTGGCCATGGGCAAGAAGACCGGCTGCCTCTCGGTCGCCGACCGGAGCAACTTCGGCTACATCTTCTTCGACCAGGGGCTGATCACCTACGCGTCGATCGTCAACCGGCGCGACCGGCTGGGCGACATCCTGGTGAAGAACGGCCTGGTCACCGACGAGCAGCTCCAGGAGGCGATCGAGCGGCAGGCGCTCGACCGCGACAAGCGGCTCGGCGAACTGCTGGTCCTGGGCGGCGCGCTCTCGCGGGACGATCTCGAGCGCTACATCCGCATCCAGATCGAGGAAGCGGTCTACTTCCTGTTCACCTGGTCGCAGGGGACCTTCTCGTTCGAGAGCGACGTCCGCCCCGAGACCCAGGACTTCCTGGTGCGCATCAGCCCGGAGTCCATGCTGCTCGAAGGCGCGCGCCGGGTGGACGAGTGGAGCCTCATCGAGAAGAAGGTCCCCAGCTTCGACATCATCTTCGTGGTCGAGGGTCAGCGGCTCGGCGAGGCCGGCGTGACGCTGACGCCCGAGCAGGAGCGGGTGGTGGGCCTGCTCGACGGCGTGCGCGACGTGACCCGGCTGATCGAGGACGCGGGCCTGAGCGAGTTCGAGGTCGGCAAGGCCCTCTACGGCCTGATCCAGGCCGGCTTCGCCCACCGGCTGGGCAAGACCCAGGCGGCCGCGCCGGTGCCGCAGGTGCCCGAGGGCCGGGTCGAGGAGCACCGCAACCTCGGCCTGGCGTTCTACAAGACCGGCATGTACGACGAGGCGGGCCGCGAGTTCCGCCGGGTCACCGACCTGCGGCGCACCGACGGTTCGGCGCACTTCTACACCGGCCTGGTGGCCCTGCGGCAGGGCCGCTGGGGCGAGGCCGTGGACGCCCTGCGCCACGCGGCCGAGCACGGCGGGGCGGGCGGGGCGGTGCTCCACAACCTGGCGCTGGCGCTGGAGCAGATGGGGCGGCTGGGCGAGGCCGACGCGGCCTTTGCGGCCGCGGCGTCGCAGGCCGGCGGCGACCCGCGCGTGCTCACCGGCTGGGGGGTGCTGGCCGTCAAGCGCGGCCAGGGCGACCAGGCGGTGGACCGGCTCGACCGGGCCCGCGCGGCGATGGGGGAGAAGACCCCGCCCGTGGTGTGGTTCTGGGCCCGCGCCCTGGCGGCCCTGGTCGCCGGCCGCGAGGGCGAGGCCCTCGAGATCGCGGAAGCCGGGGTCGCGGCGCACCCGAGGAACGCGCCCCTGCGCAACAACCTCGGCGTGCTGCTCGAGCGGGCCGGGCAGTACCAGCGGGCCGAGGAGGTCATCGCCGCCGCGATCGAGGACGACGCCTCGCTGCCGCAGCTCTCCAAGAACATGGGCGACCTGCATTACCGGGCCGGGCGCACCGAGGAGGCCCAGGCGGCCTACCTGCGCGCCGTGAAGC
>CAZJZC010000172.1:0-5182 GCA_964550365.1 uncultured Gemmatimonadales bacterium
CGTCTCGGAGGTGGTGGGCATGCACCTGCCGGGCCGGCCGGGCCTGCTCCAGGACATCCACCTGTCCTTCCGCAACCCCTGCCGACCGGGGACGGTCGTGACGATACGGGCCGTCGTGGTGGAGCACGTCGCCTCGGTGAGCGTCGTGCGGCTGGCCGTCACGCTCCACGCGGCCGACGGCTCCCTGCTGGCGAAGGGCACGGTGCAGTGCGGCCTCGCACCGGCGCCATGAGCGAACTCGCCTGGCACCCGGCCGTCGCGGCCTGCCTGGAGGCCGACCCGGGCGACCCCGCGCGCCTGCGGGCCTGTCTCGCCGCGCTCAAGGAGGGACTCGCGCGCGGCGACCGGGAAGGGGTGCGCGCCTGCGCCCTGCAGGCCGTTTCGCCGCTCCTCGACTACACAGCGCTCCGCCGGGTCGGCCGCATCCTCGCGGCCGCCGGGGAGTCGCAGGGCGAGCCTCTCCGCCTGGCGGTCCTCGGCGGACCCACCACGCTCCAGCTGGTCGAGCTGCTCCGGGTCCTGCTGGCACAGCTGGAGCGGCCGCTCGAGGTCTACGAGGGCGACTACGGCTTGTTCCGCCAGGAGATCCTCACGCCCGGCTCGGGACTCGACCGCTTCGAGCCCCGGATCATCATCGTGGCCACCGGGGCGGGCGACGTGCGGATGCCGCCGCTCCGCGAATCCCGCGATCACGTTCTCGCCGACGTGGACGCCGAGCTGGACGGCTGGGTCGCGCTCTGGGACCGGGCCCGCGAGCGTTGGAACGCGAGCGTGGTGCAGAACCTGTTCGACCTGCCGCCCTGGAGCGCCGCCGGACACCTGGCCGCGCGGCACGCGGCGACGCCGATCCAGTACCTGCGCCGCCTCAACATCGGTCTCGGCGAGCGGGCGCCGGCGCACGTCGTCCTCCACGACCTGCCAGCGCTGATCGCCGAGGTCGGGTCCGGGCGCTGGTACGACCCGCGCTTTTACGTCGAGGCCAAGATGCCGTGCGCACCCGAATGCCTGGTGCCGTACGCCCACAGCCTCGCCAGCCTGGTGCGCGCGATCCTCGGTCGGAACCGCAAGGCCCTGGTGCTCGACCTCGACAACACGCTGTGGGGCGGCGTGGTCGGCGACGTCGGGCTCGAGGGCATCACGGTGGGCGAGGGGACCCCGGTCGGCGAGTCGTACCTGGCCTTCCAGCGTTACGCCCGGCAGCTGCGGGAGCGGGGCGTTGTGCTGGCCGTCTGCTCGAAGAACGACGAGCGGAACGCGCGCCTGCCGTTCGAGTGCCATGACGGCATGCTGCTCCGGCTCGACGACTTCGCCTGCTTCGTGGCCAACTGGGAGAACAAGGCCGACAACCTGCGCGCCATCGCCCGCCAGCTCGACCTGGGCCTCGACGCCTTCGTCTTCGCCGACGACAACCCCGCCGAGCGGGCCATCGTGCGCCGCTTCCTGCCCGAGGTGGCGGTGCCCGCGCTCGGGTCCGACCCGGCCGGCTACGTCGCGGCCGTGGCGCGCCATCACTACTTCGAGACCGCCTCGTGGACCGCCGAGGACAGCCACCGCGCCGAGGACTACGCGCGCAACGTCGAGCGGCGGCGTCTCCGGCTCGAGAGCGGCGACCTCGACGCGTTCCTCGCGTCGCTCGCGATGCGCGCCACGCTCCGGCCGGTCGGCCCGGCCAACCTCCAGCGCGTCGCCCAGTTGGTCGGCAAGAGCAACCAGTTCAATCTCACCACCCGCCGCCGCACGCTCGCGGAGATCGAGGCGCTTGCCGCCGACCCCGCCTGGCGCACGCTGACGGTCAGCCTGGCCGACCGCCTGGGCGACAGCGGCCTGATCGCCATCGTCTTCGGCCGTGCCGACGGCCCGTCCTTCGAGATCGACACCTGGCTGATGAGCTGCCGGGTGCTCCAGCGCGGCGTTGAGCGCGCGACCCTCAACGCAATCGCTGACCTGGCGACGGCGGCGGGCTGCACCGAGCTGAACGGGTGCTGGATCCCGTCGGGCCGCAACGACATGGTGAAGGACCATTACGCCGGGCTCGGATTCCAGCCCGACGGCGCCGAGGGCGGGACGACGCGCTGGCGGCTGGCGCTGGCCGAGTTCACATCCCTGTCCACTCACATCGAGGTCACGGCCGCCGATGGCTGATCCCCGCGAACGCCTCCGGGACGTCTTCCGCGACGTCTTCGACGACGAGACGATGGTCATCGCCGACGCCATGACGGCCGCCGACGTGCCCGACTGGGATTCGCTCCAGCATATCAACCTGATCATCGCGGTCGAGAAGGAGTTCGGCATCCGTTTCGCCACGGCCGAGATCGGCCGGCTGAAGGAGCCGGGGCAGAACGTCGGCAGTTTCCTGCGGCTGATCGAGGGGAAGCTGGCGTGACGTCGCCCGGCGTCCGCCCGGCCGGGCGCCGCCCGTGAGCGTCTTCTCCTTCGGTTTCCTGGCCTTCCTGTGCGCCGTGGTTCTCGCCTTCCACGCCGCGCGCTCGACGTGGGCGCGCCAGGCGGTGCTGAGCGCCGCCAACGCGGTGTTCCTGACCACTTTCGTCAGCAGCTGGGCCGCGCTGGCCGGCCTGGCGTTCGTCACGCTGGGCGGATACCTGGCCCTGCTCGTTGTCCGGCGGCGGCCCGGCCCCGCCCTCGTCGCCGTCGCGACGGTCGTCGCCGTGGTCATCCTGCTGGTCGCCAAGCGCTACGTCTTCCTGGCCTGGCTCCTGCCGACCTGGCTGCTGCGGCAGCCGCTCGGCATCATCGGACTGTCGTACATGACGTTCAAGTTCATCCACGTCCTGGTGGACCTCGCGCAGGACCAGCTGGCCGAGCTGGACCTGGTGACGTACCTGAACTACCAGCTGGGGTTCGTCAGCCTGGTGGCGGGACCGATCCAGCGCTACAACGATTTCGCCGCCTGGTGGCGCGCGCCCGCGGGGGCGCCGGACGCCGCGGCCGCCTTGCGCGCCTGGCGCCGGGTCCTGCTCGGCATGCTCAAGGTCGGCGTCCTCGGGGCGCTGGCATTCCACCTCGACGACGTCGCGCGCGACCGGCTGGCGGGCCCGCCGGACGGCTGGCGGACGGCCGGCTGGCTGGCGGTGATGTTCTACGGCTACCCGGCCTACGTCTATTTCAACTTCGCCGGCTACTGCGACGCGGTGATCGGCGCCGCCGCGGTGCTGGGCTTGCGCCACCAGGAGAACTTCGACCGGCCGTGGCGCGCCCGCAACCTGCTCGATTTCTGGAACCGCTGGCACATCAGCCTGACGCTGTGGATCCGCGACTATCTCTTCACGCCGCTGTACCGGACGCTGGCGACGCGCTGGCCGGCGGGGGCCCGCGCGCTCGGCTACGGGGCGCTGTTCGTCGCCCTGCTCGCGGCCGGGATCTGGCACGGCCCGCACTGGAACTTCGTCGCCTTCGGCCTGGTCCACGCCGTCGGCGTGACGGCGGTCCGCATCTACGGCGACGCGCTCAAGGCGCGATTCGGACGGGCAGGGCTCCAGCGCTACGTGGCCCACCCGCTCGCGACCGCGGCCGCCACCGTGGCGACCTTCCACTACGTGTGCCTGAGCTTCGTGACCTTCGCGCCGGGCCTGCGCGACACGCTGGCCCTGCTGCGGCGCGCCGGCGAGGGCCTGTTCCAGCCGTGAAGGCCCTGCGCGAGTCCCTGCGCGCCGCGCGACGGCGGCTGGACGAGGACCCGCGGGCCCTGGAAGCCACGTGCGCCCTGCTCACGGTCGCCGTGGTCCTCGCCCTGCTCTTCGGCAGCGCGTTCGGCGGCGCGACGGCGGTGATCTATGGCGCCTTCTGAGCGCGCCGCGGACACCCGGCCGGGCGCCGTGCTCATCACCGGAGCCTCCCGCGGCATCGGCGCGGCGCTCGCCGTCCGCCTGGCCGGGCCTGGGCGACGCCTGTACCTCAATCACCGCGACTCGGCCGCCGACGCCGAGCGCGCGCGCGAGGCCGCCGCCGAACGGGGCGAGGCGGTCGTGGTGCGGGCCGATGTCGCCGACCGCGCCGCCGTCGCCGCCATGATGGCGGCCGTCGCGGCTGGCGGCGGCGCCTTGGACGTCCTGGTCCACGGTGCCGCGCCGCCCATCGTCCCGCAGCGAGTCACGGCGCTCGACTGGGACCGCGACGTGCGGCCCACGGTCGAGACGACCTGCCGCGGCCTGCTGCACTGCGTGCAGGAGGGTCTCCCGCTGATGCGTCCCGGCTCGCGCATCGTCGTCCTGCTGAGCCGGGCCCTGGCCGGCGACCCGCCGGCGCGCATGGGGGCCTACGTCGTGGCCAAGAGCGCACTGTGGGGGATGACCCGCGTGCTCGCCCACGAACTCGGGCCGCGGGGCATCGTGGTCCTCGGTGTCTCGCCGGGGATGACCGGTACCTCGCTCCTGCGCCACTACGACCGCCGCGCCCTGGAGATCATGGGGCACGACCTCCCGCGGGGACGGCTGGCATCGGCCGACGAGGTCGCGGCGGCCATCGCCGACGTGCTCGAGCGACCGGCCGCGCAGGTCCACGGCGCGAACGTCGTCCTCGACGCCTGACCGGCCGCGGACGGCGGGTGGCGGCTCCCTTGCCGCGGCCGCCGACTGGGACGACCTTCCGACTTCCCTCCGACGGGAGCGCCCGTGCAGGACACGGTCGTCATCATCACCGGCGCCCGTACGGCATGGTCGCAGCCACCGCCGAGGTGCTGGCCGTCCGGCGACGCCTCGGTGGTGGCCATCGACCTCGGCCGCGACGCCACGTGCGGCGGGCCCGACCCCGCATCCGGTCCGACGCCCAGGCCGCGGCCGACGTGGCCCGCGTCGGCGAGGTCAGCCGCTCACCCCGGCCCGATGGTACGCCTGCATGGGATCGCGCGACCTGTTCATGCAGCATGACGCCGTCATGGGCGCCGACGCCTGACGCGTCGACCGCCCGCACGCCGCTTCCTCGCCGTGGTGAGGGCCGCCGCCCAGCTCGCCGCACCGGCGCTGGCCGCCTGCGGCCCGCGCCCGGCTGATCTCGTGCTCCGTGGCACCACGGTCGTCACCATGGACCCGGCCCGCCCGCGCGCCCAAGCCGTCGCCGTACGGGACGGTCGCATCGTCTTCGTCGGCGACGATACTGCGGCCGCGCGGTGGGTCGGCCGCCGCACGCGGGTGCTCGACCTCCCGGGGCGCATGGTGATGCCGGGCTT
>CAZJZC010000173.1:0-5127 GCA_964550365.1 uncultured Gemmatimonadales bacterium
GAGCGGCGTTGTAGGTCATCAAGCGCGCTGCTTCCACGTCAGTAGCCATGCGCGCCAGCTCGAACCCTACGCCTTGGAATTCCCCGATGGTCTTGCCGAACTGCTTGCGCTGCCGGGCGTAGGCGATGGCGTAATCGAGCGCCGCGCGGGCCAGCCCGGTCATCTGCGCGCCGATGCCGATGCGGCCTTCGTTCAGCGTCTCGATCGCGATCTTGTAGCCCTTGCCCACCTCGCCCAGCACGTTGGCCGCCGGGACCTCGACGTTCTCGAGGTGCAGCTCGGTGGTGCTCGAGGCGCGGATGCCGAGCTTGTCCTCCTTCTTCCCGACGGTGAAGCCGGCGAACGCGCGCTCCACCAGGAAGGCGGTGATGCCCTTGTAGCCCTTCGACGGGTCCACCGTCGCGAAGACCACGTAGAGCGACGCCTCGGCGCCGTTGGTGATCCAGAGCTTGGAGCCGTTGAGCACCCAGGCCTCGCCCCTGGGCTCGGCGCGGGTCGCGAGGCCGAACGCGTCGGACCCCGAGCCCGCTTCGCTCAGGGCGTAGGCCCCGACCCACTCGGAGGTCAGCTTCGGGAAGTAGCGCGCCTTCTGCTCGTCATTGCCCCAGCGCAGGAGGCAGTTGTTCACCAGCGTGTTCTGCACGTCGACGAGGATCGCCGTGGCGGCGTCCACCTTCGACAGCTCCTCGACGGCCAGCGCCGCCATGAAGAAGCTGCCGCCCGCGCCGCCGAGGGCATCGGGCACCTCGATGCCCATGAGACCCAGCTCGAACACGGCCGGGACGACGGACGGGTCGAGCGCGCCGGCATGGTCCATCGGGCCGGCCAGCGGACGGATCACCTCGCGCGCGAAGTCGCGCACGGCGCCCTGGAACATGGTCTCTTCGTCGGACAGGACCGTCAGCGGCGGCGGGGGGGACGTCGTTGTCATGAGGGAAACCTACCGGGGCCGGCGCGGGGGCGCGAGGCGAGGCGCGCCGGCTACCAGGCGCCCCAGCCGCCGATCCACCCGTTGCGCAGCGGGGTCATGGATCCGAGCGTGGCCATGGTGCTGTTGACCTCGCAGCGCGAGTACTCGATGCCGGTGCCGAACAGCTGGCGCGGGAGCGTGCTGGCGCCCACCGAGCCGGGCGACACGGCGTTGTTGAGGCCGGTGATGACCGACCCGCGCACCCGGAAGAACGACGGCCCGATCAGGCGTCCGCCGGCGATGATGACGCCGTACCACGTGGCGCCGAAGTTGATCGTGACGTCGCCGGTGGCGACCAGCAGGCCGTAGCGGGTGCCGGAGACGGTGATGTTGCCCGCCGCGTAATAGACGGGGTACCCGCCCGGCGGGGCCGGCCAGGTGCCGCCGGTGACGTTGTAGTCGGGCGAGAAGTCGCCGGCCAGGAGCGCCGGCCAGTTGATCCGCGTGGAGTCGAGCACCGCCGCTTCGGCGAAGGCCTGCATGCTCGGACTGCCCGACGGGTTGGCGCCGATCGCGGGCTCGCTGTACCCGCCGGTGGGGTAGGTGAGTCCGACGGTGTCGCCGCCCACGCCGCAGGCGGTGTTGCGCCCGTCGATCGGGTTGGGGAGGCCCGCGATGCCGGTGATCTGCACCGGGTTGGCCGAGACCAGGGCCGCGCGCAGGTACAGCAGGCCGGGGTTGAGGCGCGCCACCTGCGCCACCGTGCGGGTCGCCTGCGGCGATCCCGAGAGCGCGCCCTCGGTGCTGTAGCCCGTGGCGCGGACCAGCCACTGGGAGAGCGTGGTCCCGCTGGCCGGCGCGATCCTGGTCGCCACCACGTCCACGTAGCCGCCGCCCAGGGTGTAGCGCGTCGAGTCGTAGGTCGAGGCCGGCGTGACGGCCGGTGTGGCGGCGAAGTACTGCTGGAGCCCTGCCTGGGCCCGCGCCAGCGCCCGCGCCGCGGCGAAGGTGTTGTCCGTCATGCGGAACTCGGCCGACACCAGGATGAAGGCCGCCGTGAGCATCACGGTGAGCAGGGTCAGGACGAGCAGGGTCGTCGGCAGGATGAACCCGCGGCGGGCGCTACGGGACATTGCGGAACAGGAGGTTGGTCTGGAGGTCGAAGCGGAATGCCGCCGCCTTGCCCTGGGGCACGCGCTCGCTCATGCCCACCAGCACGGCGCGGATGCCGCGCACGCCGGTCAGCGCGCCGGGCGTGGCCGACAGCGTCAGGCCCGGGCCGATGACGAACTGGAAGCGGCTCGAGGTGTCGAACGGCGCGACCAGCTCCTCGCGCACGCCGGTGGCGAGGGGCGTGCGCCAGAGCGCCTCGGTCCCGGGCAGTTCGACCGAGGGGGTCAGGGCGTACTGGATCGTCTGGTAGAGGTAGACCACGCCGCCCCGCGGCGTCGCGAGGTTGTTCGGCGAGACCGCGATCGCCCTGGCCGACCAGCCGGGTCCCGCCGTCACGCTGATGGCCGGCGAGCCGCTGGTGCAGTTGGACTGCGCGGCATTGAAGTCCGATATGGTGGCCCCGTTCTCGAACCGGTAGACGCCCAGCGAATCCCGCCAGGCGTACCCCGAGGGCGTGGCGTTGAAGAACGTCGTCGAGTCCGTCGGGATCACCGCGACGATGGTGGTGCCGCCGGTCTGGGCGCAGGCGATCCCGAAGGCATAGGGCAGGCGCAGCGTGATCGAGTCGCCGTTCGCGGCGACCAGCCCGCCGTCGGTCACCTGGGTCAGCTCGTGCGCCAGCATGTTGTAGGCGGCCCGCGAGCCCGACCGGGCCCGCATCATGCCGTCCTGGAGCGAGATGAACCGCGCCTGGTTGATCACCAGCCGCGTCAGCGCCACGCCGACGAAGCCCGCGATCACCAGGGCGACCATCAGCTCGACGAGCGAGTACCCGCGGCGGCGGTTCACCGCAGGGGCACGGGCCGTCGTTCCTTGGCCCGCCGGAAGCCGATCGTGTCGCGCGTGCCGCCCGCGATGCTGGTCCAGGCGATGATGCGGATGCTGTCCAGCCGGGGGCCGAGGATGTACACGTCCACGCAGCGGTAGAGGAACACCGGGCCGCTGCTGTTGGTGCGGCATCCGGCGGCGCCGGGCAGGCTGTCGAAATGCAGCACGCTCAGCCGCTCGACCTCGCCGAGCATGTTGGTCATGATGAACGCCTGGTCGGTCGAGCGCGTCGAGCGCTTGGCGACCTGGAACGACAGGCCGGCCAGGCCGAGGATCACCCCGGAGAAGATCACCAGGCTGATGAGCACTTCGATGAGCGAGAAGCCGCCGCGGCCCCCGCCGCTCACAGGACCCGGATGAGGCCCGCCCTCGTCATGCGCACCTGCCGGCTGTAGGTGCCGAACCCGACCGTGACCGTGACCGACGACGATGCCTGGCCGTTCGGGTACACCTGGACCGCGCTCACCGACGCCGACAGCGTGGCCAGCCGGAACTCGGAGTCGGCGCCGTAGCGGCGGGTCAGCAGCACCGTCGAGGTCGGCGGCGGGAGACTGATGACCGTCGTCTTCGCGGTCCCGTCCCAGGTGAGCACCACCGGCATGTGGCGCCGGGCCGCCTGCGACTGCGCCAGGAACAGGTCGGCGGCCGTCACGTTCGCGGCGCGATTCACCCGCGCCCGCGACAGCTGCAGCCGCACGGACGGCATCATCGCGCCCACGATGATCCCGACGACCACCAGGACCATGAGGGCTTCGAAGATCGTGAACCCGGCCCGGGAGGGGCATCGCCTCAAGGTTGTCCACTCGCTGTAGACCCGGAATAGCGCAAGCTCCGTTCCGCCGGCCCGCGACGGGACTAAGTGCTTGTGGAGCCTACGCCTGCATCCACCTAAGCTGGTAGGGGAGGGGCGGTGAGGCAAGGCGGGACCACGGCGGACTGCAACGTCTTGCGCGTTTCGGCGCGCATGCCCCTCAGCCGAAGACCTCGAGGGCGACCGGGACCCGGCCGAACGGCGCCGAGACCTGGGCGCCCTGGACCATGGGTCGGACCTCGGCCAGCATCTCCCGGGCGATGGCCACGCCCTCGGCGAGCGCGGCGTCCTTGCCCTTGTCCTGGGCGGCGGCCATGCGCGCCATGATGCCCGCGCCGACGGTCACGCCCGGCACCTCGTTGGCCAGGAACTCGGCGTTGCGCAGGCTCACCAGCGGCCAGATGCCGGCGATGATCGGGACGCGGAACGGCTCGACCCGCCGCAGGAACCGCTCGAGCTGGGCCGGGTCGAAGACCGGCTGGGTGATGGCGTACTCGGCGCCCGCCTCGGCCTTCCAGGCGAAGCGCTTGAGCTCGCGCTCGAGGTCCACCGCCGCGGGGTTGACGCCGACGCCGAGGACGAACGCCGTGGGCTTGCCGATGGCGTTGCCGCCCGGGTCGAGCCCGTGGTTCAGCCGGTTGGCCAGGTTCGTCAGGCCGATGGCGTCGATGTCGAAGACGGCGGTGGCCTCGGGGTACGGGCCCATCTTGGGCGGGTCGCCGGTGATGAGCAGCAGGTTGTGCAGGCCGTGCGCCGCCGCGCCGAGCAGGTCGGAGAGCATCGACAGCAGGTTGCGGTCGCGGCAGCAGTAGTGGATCACCGTCTCGAGGCCGACCTCGCGCTCGATGAGCAGGGCGGTCATCAGCGCGCCCATGCGGCTCTGCGCCCGCGGACCGTCGGGCACGTTGACGGCGTCGACGCCGGCCTGCTTCAGGGCCCGGACGCTCTCCAGCATGGCGGTGGCGTCGGTGCCCTTGGGCGGCACGATCTCGACCGTCCGGAGGAACTCGCCGCGGGCCAGCTTGGCGCCCCAGCGCGAGCGCTCCGCCAGCGGCACCGGGTCGACCCCGGCGGGCGCGGCGGCCCCGCCGGCGGCGACCTGCGGCATGCTGCGCGGCGAGACGCTGGCGACGAACGAGGCGACCTCGCGGATGTGCTCGGGCGTGGTGCCGCAGCAGCCGCCCACGAACCGGGCGCCGGCCTCCACCAGCCGCTTGGCGTAGGTGCCGAGGTACTCCGGCGACGCCATGTAGATCTTGCGGTCGCCCACGGCGCGGGGCAGGCCGGCGTTGGGCTGGGCGCTGAGGGGCTTCGGGGTGACGCGCACCATGCGCTCGATGGCCTCGAGCACGCCCTGCGGCCCGACCGAGCAGTTGATGCCGATGACGTCGGCGCCGGCCTCGTC
>CAZJZC010000174.1:0-5122 GCA_964550365.1 uncultured Gemmatimonadales bacterium
CGGTCGCGGCCCTGCTTGGCCGACCCGCCGGCGCTGTCGCCCTCGACCAGGTAGATCTCGCACATCGACGGGTCGCTGAGCGAGCAGTCGGCGAGCTTGCCGGGCAGGACGCTGCCTTCCAGCGCGCTCTTCTTGCGCACCAGTTCGCGCGCCTTGCGGGCCGCCTCGCGCGCCAGGGCGGCCTGGCAGGCCTTGTCGATGATGGCGCGCGCCACCGGCGGGTGCTCGTCGAGGAAGGTCGAGAGGTGATCGTTGACCACGCTCTTGACGATGCCCTCGACCTCGCTGTTGCCGAGCTTGGTCTTGGTCTGACCCTCGAACTGCGGCTCGCGGACCTTGATCGAGAGCACCGCCGTGAGACCCTCGCGCACGTCGTCGCCCGAGAGCGTGAAGTTGGCCTTCTTCAGCGCGCCGCTCTTGGCCGCGTAGGCGTTGATGACCCGCGTCAGCGACGACTTGAACCCGGTGAGATGGGTGCCGCCCTCGTGGGTGTTGATGTTGTTGACGAAGGTCAGCGTGTTCTCCTGGTAGCCCGCGTCGTACTGGAGCGCGAGCTGGATGTCCACGTCGTCCTTCACGGTCTCGATCACGATGGGCTTGGGGTGCAGCGCCTTGCGGTTGGTGTTCAGCCACTCGACGAACTGGACCAGGCCGCCCTTGTAGTAGAAGGTCTCCTCGCGCTCCTGGTCCTTGCGCTCGTCGCGCAGGACGATGGTCAGGCCCTTGTTGAGGAAGGCCAGCTCGCGCAGGCGGTTCTCCAGGATGCCGATGTCGAAGCGGGTCTCGGTGAAGATGGACGTGTCGGGCTTGAACCGGATGATGGTGCCGGTGCCCTTGGTCTCGCCGGTGACGGACAGCTGCTTGACCGTCTCGCCCCGCACGAAGGCCATGTGGTGGCGCTTGCCGCCGCGGTCCACGGCCACTTCGAGCCGTTCGCTCAGGGCATTGACGACCGAGACGCCGACCCCGTGCAGGCCGCCGGAGACCTTGTAGGTGTTCTTGTCGAACTTGCCGCCGGCGTGCAGCACGGTCAGGGCCAGCTCGACCCCGGGGATCTTCTCGGTGGGGTGGAGGTCGACCGGGATGCCGCGGCCGTTGTCGCGCACCGTCACGCTGTCGTCGGCGTGGATCACCACGTCGATGCGGTCGCAGTGGCCGGCCAGCGCCTCGTCGACCGAGTTGTCCACCACCTCGTAGACCAGGTGGTGCAGGCCGCGGCTGCTGGTGGAGCCGATGTACATGCCGGGCCGTTTCCGGACGGCCTCGAGCCCCTTGAGGACCTGGATGGATTCGGCGCCGTAGTCGGTCTTCTTGGCTGCGCTCATGGGTTCCTGGTTCTTGGTTCCGGGTGAATGCTGCGTCCGGTATCGTGTCGTGCCGCCCGGGGACGGCTCACCATCCGGTGCTGGCGGAGCGCCGGGCCCGCGCGGCCACCTGCTGGCCGCCCGGCAGCAGCCGCAGGGTCACCGGCTGCGGCTCGAGGTTCACGAACCGCGGCGACTCCAGCGGCGCCACGGTGGGGGCCGGCGCGGTGCGCCGGGTCCACGCCGTCCTGAGGCGCAGGAAGCTGCGCGCCTGGGCCTGCCGCGACCGCGCCAGCCGGCCGCGCAGGACCGGCCAGCGGCCGGCGAACGCGCCGCGGCCGCGGGCCAGCCGCTCGAGCACGATGTCGTGGTCGTGGATGGCGCCCAGCGCGTCCTGCATCTGCCGCGCGAGCTTCAGTTCCACCGCGTAGGCCACGGCGCCGCTCGCGGCGTGCACTTCGAGCACGTAGCGCAGGCGCTTGAACGCGATGCGCAGGCCGTGCAGGGCCGCGCTGTCGGGTCCGGCCTCGGTCATCCCGGGATGCTCGGCCACGTCGCCGGCGAGCACGTCGGCCGCCTCGGTCAGCGTGCGCGCCGCCGTGGCCTCGCTGCGGCCGCGGGACCGGGGTGCCCGCGCGAAGGCGCGCAGGCCCGCCAGGAGCTTCTGCCAGCGTCCGCGGTCCAGCGCCGCCAGCAGATCCGTCTGCGCCCGCCGCCGTTCCCTGCGGAGCCGCTTGAGCAGCCGCTCCAGCCGCCGGGCCTCGGCGCCGCGCAGGGCGCCGTGGTGCGCGGCGAGCAGCTCGAGGATCACGTCGCGGTCCCGCACGGCGCCGAGCTTGCCGGCGATCCACCGCAGGCCCCGGGTCAGCCGGTCCGGCACCTCGACCTGGCCCGCGAAGACCCGAAGCACCGCGCGCATGCGGCGCGTGGCCACGCGCATGCGGTGGATCGCCTCGGGGTCCTTGCCGCGCCGCGCGGCCCGCACCTGCGCGCGCAGCTCCCGGGACTGCTCGCCCACCACCCGGCCGGCCACGCCCGCCGCGGTGCTCGGCGGGCCCGCCGCGAGGGAGGGACGGTCAGCCACGCGCCGCTCCCAGCATCCAGCGGATGCCCTCGATGCGTCCCGTGGAGCGGCCCGCGTTGAGCCGCGCGATGATGCTCGGCGTCATCAGGCTCAGTTCCTGGCGCCACGCCGCCGACCGCACCCGCACGAACAGCACGCCGTCGGGGGTCACCAGCTCCGGCTCGGCAACGCCGGCGATCCGCTCGCCCACCAGCTCCGGCCAGCGCGCCAGGACGCCCGCCTGCTCGACCCGTTCGTCCACGCCCGTGGTCCGCAGCACGGACGCCACGACGGCCCCGATCGGGGTCGGCGTGCCCTTGGTCCGGCGGCGTCTGGCGCGCATGACGGTCATTCGCCTCCTGTCAGTCCGCGGCGTCGCCCAGGCGGCCGCCGTGGATGCCGTGGGTCCTGAGCGACGCGATCACGTCGGGCACGTCGCTCCGCTTGGGCACGGCCGCCACGATCTGCGTCCCGGCGGCCGCCATCCGTTCGATCAGCCCGCCCAGCCGCCGGCCGCGGGCGGCGTCCAGCTCGGCGAAGGCATCGTCGAGGCACAGCGTCACGCCCCCGTCACGGGCGCCGGCCAGCGTCTCGGCCTCGACGATCCGCAGTGCCAGGGCCGCGGTGCGCTGCTGACCGGCCGAGCCGTAGGCGCGCAGGTCGTGGCCGCCGAGGCTGAGCCGCAGTTCGTCCCGGTGCGGCCCCGCGGAGGTGCGGCCCCGGGCCCGGTCCTTCTCCCGGCCGCGCTCGAGCGCCTCGGCGATCGCATCGGCCGTGGGCTCGGTCTTCGCCACCACGGCCAGCGCCGGTCCGCCGCCGTCGTCGGCCTCGCCGATCGCGCGGCAGACCTCGGCGTAGCGCCCGGCCCAGCGCCCGGCCCAGTCGCGCCGGGCCACGGCGATGACCTCGCCGTTCTCGGCCAGCACCCGCTCCCAGGCCGCGGCCTCGGCGCCCGCGCGCAGGCGCTGGGGCAGGGCCCGGCGGTACCGGGTCAGCGCCTCGACATAGCCCCGCGCCGTGAGCGAGAGCAGGACATCGAGGTACTGCCGCCGCTCGCGCGGCCCGCCCGCGACCAGCCGGACGTCGGCCGGACTCAGCACCACGCCGCGCACGATGCCGATCGCCTGCGCCAGCCTGGCGGGCGGCGCGCCGCCCACCGTCACCTTCTTCTCGCGGGTGCGGGCGTCGTAGCCCGCCGCCACCGCCTGTCCGCCGGTCACCGCCCGCACGTGGAACCCGTCGGCGCCGAACGTCACCAGTTCCCGGTCGGCGGCCCCCCGGAAACTGCGGAACACCTCGCCGTACAGCAGGGCCTCGATCAGGCTCGTCTTGCCGTGGCCGTTGTCGCCCACGATCACGCAGCCCGCCGCCGGCAGCTCCAGTTCCCCGTCGGCCAGCGCCCGGAAGCCGCTGAGCGCGAGGTGCTCGATGCGGCCTATCGCACCGTCACGGCCACGGCCCGCGTGACCGTCTCGTGATCGAGGATGTCCACCGCGCGCACCACGTAGGTGAACACCGAGTGCTTGTAGGTCGCCAGCTGGATCGGGTAGAACGCGTCGAACGCCGTGTCGGCCGGGTCGATCGGCGCGAACGTGGACGTCGGCGGCGTGATGGTGAACTCGATCCGCCGGATGCCCGACCGGTCGCTGGCGCTCACCCGCACCAGCAGGGTGCCGGTGGAGTCCACCAGCGTGTCGGCCGCCGGCGACAGCCGCACCTGCGGGCCCGACGTGTCGGGTCCGGAGCCCGTCGGCGGAGGGACCGAGAGGTTCTCCCGGCAGCCGGCGACCGCGCCCAATCCGAGGGCCGCGAAACCGGCGCGAAAAAGGCCACGGCCCGCGCGCAGGCGGACCCTGGCCGAGGGGGTGGAACGGGCCCGGATCACGTCATGAAAGATACGACCGAACCCCTTGAAATACAAGGGTTTTGGTGCGGTCCTCAGCGGCCGAGGAGGACGGTGTCCTGGGTGGTGAAAACGGCGCTGTCGCTGGTCGAAAAGCCGGCATGATCGCCGACCGTCACCAGCAGGGTGAGGCGGGTCCCGATGGCCAGCCCGGCGGGGACCGCGAGGACGATCGGCCGGATCTGCTCCACCTCGGCGCCGAAGAACACCGACGAGTCGAGCAGGACCGTGCCGTCACCGGCGCGCAGGCGCAGGGCCAGGTCCTTCAGGCCGTCGTCGTCGTAGGCGTAGAGCGAACTGAGCACCGTGCCCGGACTGGTCACGCGGTGGGTCGGCGAGAAGGCCAGCCGCACCAGGGGCGGCACGGGCCGCGCGCGCGGATCGGTGCACGCGGCCAGCGCCAGCGCCAGGACCAGCAGGCCGCTACCGGCCCTCAAACTTCGCCGGCCGCTTCTCGAGGAAGGCCGTCAGGCCCTCCTTCATGTCCTGCGTGCTCGCCACCAGGCCGAAGGCGTCGGCCTCGATGCGCAGGCCCTCCTCCAGCGTGGTCTCCAGGCCGCGATCGACCGCTTCGATGGTGAGCGCCAGGGCCGCCGGTCCCTTGGCCACGATGGTCCGCATCAGCTTCTCGGCCTCGGCCATGAGCTGGTCCTGCGGCACCACCTTGCTCACCAGGCCCATGCGCAGGGCGTCCTGGGCGTTCACGTGCTCGGCGCTGAGCAGCATGAAGAGCGCGTTCCCCTTGCCGACGATCCGCGGCAGGCGCTGGGTGCCGCCGTAGCCGGGCGTGATGCCGAGGTTCACCTCGGGCTGGCCGAAGCGCGCGTTCTCGCTGGCGATGCGGATGTGGCA
>CAZJZC010000175.1:0-5121 GCA_964550365.1 uncultured Gemmatimonadales bacterium
TACGTCCTCGCCGGGAGCAACTGATGGCCGTGGAGTTGGGCTTCGTGATCGAAACTGGCGGGCTGAAGCCCGTCAAGCGCCGCGCCGACGGGCGGCTGGGCTTCTGCGTCGGCGACGAGGCCCTGCTCTGGCAGGCCCTGCAGGAGTCCGAGGCGCGGGCCAACGACCTGGCGAATCAACTCGCCGCGGAGAAGGGCAGGAAAGGCGGCAAGCGCCCATGACCCGCTGGGAGTACCGCGTCGAAATCGTCACCGTGGCTGGTGCCGCCGACGTTCTATCGCGGATCGGGGATGACGGCTGGCAACTGGCCGTGGCCGTCCCCATGCCCGTCGTGGCCAGCCCGCTCGCCACGGAAATGGTCCCCGGCCTCTGGGTGATCTTCCAGCGTCCCCGGCCCGACGGCGCGCCCGAGGCGGACCGGGCCTCCCCCGTGATCGAGCGGATCGACGAGCCGATCCCGGCGGGGACCATCGTTCGCGCCCGCCCGGCGATCCCCTGCTAGGTCGCCAGGGCTTCGGGGATGTTGGGCGCGCCGCTGGATGGGAGCTGCGCCTTGAACCACGTGCGCCAGAACTTCTGGAACTTCCCGGCGTCGTCGTTGGTGAGCGTGAACGTCAGGCGGTCGCCGATGGCGAACCGCGTGCTCCCCGCGACGACGCACAAGCCCACCCCGCCGTGGTAGACCACCTCGGCCAGGGCGAGACTGTCAAAGTACACCGCTACGCCGTTGGACAGGGTGCCGGTGATCTCGACGACCAGCTTCCAGTCGCTGGGGATGAGCGCCGGCAGGACCACGAAGAAACTCTGCAAGCTTCCCGCGGCGGTGAAAGCGGCGGTCGGGAACGCCCCGGCGGCGATGTCGATCTTCTCCGACGCCGCGGCCGCGTACCCGGTGCCGCTGAAGTAGACCTTGATGTTGCCAGCAGCCGGGACCGCGCTGGCCTTGATCCGCACCGAAACGCAGTAGCACCGCCGCGCCTTGAGCGTCGTCGGGCTGATCGCCTGGCTGACGCCGATGACGGCCTGGGCGCCGGTGCCCAGGAACTTCATCCCGTACGTGCCCCGGTGGAAGTTTCCGGCCCCGCTCTCGCGGAAGATGTGCGTCCCGGCGGTGCCGTTGTCGATGGTCCAACTGGTCGGGGTGTTGTTCCCGGTACCGCCCCAGTTCTCGAAGTCGCCGTCCTGGACCAGGAAGTACCCGGCGTTGGCGACGGGCACCGTGGGCCCTTGGCCGCTGCCCTCGGTCTGGTAGTCCAGGGCCTGGTACTGCGCCCCGCCCGACCAGCCGAACCGCTCCCCGCCCTCGCGCGTGCCCGACACGTTGGAGTCCGCCGTACACACCAGGGTCATCGTCTCCGACGTGACCGCCAGTTCGGAGTTCAGGCCCGCGTACCGAATGTGGCTGCGGCCCCCCAGGAGTGGCGCGTTGTAACCGTCGAGGAGCTTCGTCACCAGCGCGGTGCCGTTGCCGACGTTCGCCGCCGCCGCGGTGACGCCCCCGACGGTGGTCGCACACTGCTGTACGGTCTTGGCGTCAACGATCATCTGCTGAATGAGGGCGGCGGTGACGGCGTTGATGTCGGCGGTGACCAGGCCGAGTTGGGAGAGTACCGTCACGGGGTCGAGCAGGGTGTTGTTCGCGTAAGACGCCAGGGACCGCCGCAGGCCCACGACCTGCGCCTTGAACCCGTCGTAGGTGCCGTACAGGCCGGCGATCTGCCCGGTCAGGTCGGCGGCTTCGTACAGGTCGGCGATGGCCTTCAGTTCCGCCGGGAGGTTAGTCGTGGCGTCCGCCAGGTGGGAATTGATGTACTTTAAAAGTTTCCCGATCCTTACAAATAGGCCGGAATTTGGAGTCGTGTAGTCCAGTGCCATGGCGCGTCCCCTTGGGTGGTGCGGCCCACCGTACCACTTGCACGCCCCGTGCGGGTGCTACAGTGGGGCGGTCATGGCGACGTTCGACAAGGACTTCTTGTATCCCGGCACCTACCGCCTCAAGGACGGCCGGACCTTCCACGCCAGCGCCGGCGACGTGGCCCACCTGGCCCGCCGCCTGGAGGAAATGCTGGCCGCCGGCTTGCAAATCCCCGTCTCCTGGGAGCACCAGGGCCTCGCGCCGCGGACCAAGGCGGAGCTGTCGAAACTGACCGCCGACCAGACGCGGCTGACCCTGGGCCACGTCGAGTCGGCGAGCCTTTCGCCCGAAGGGTTCCTGGCGGGGCGCGTGGCGGTCCCGGTGGACGACGACGCCAAGCGGCTGCCGGCGGTGCGGTTCGTCTCCCCGACGATCGCGCACGACTGGACGGACGGCGACGGGCGCTTCTGGCCCGGCGCGTCGGTCCTCGAGCTGGCCGCCACGCCGCGGCCCGTGCAGCACCGCCAGCAGCCTTTCAAGCCCGTGGCGTTTTCCCACGGGTCGATCTCCCTCAGCCTGGCCGACTACCGCGGAGACACGACCATGCCCGACGACGCGAAGAAACCCGACGGCGAAGGCGGCGACGGCAGCGGCGCGCAGCTCAAGACCGTCCTGAAGGCGCTGGCCGACGTGGGCCTGGTCCTGCCCGACGACACCACGCCGGAGAACCTCCTGGACCGCCTCCACACGGCGGCCCTCACCAAGAAGGGCCCGGAGGCCGAAGAGGCGGTCACCGCCCCGGTCCCGCCCGCCCCCATCGGCATGAGCCACGGCGGCGTCCAGCCGCCCCAGCCGTCGGCGGCCGAGAAGCGCTTGCTGGCGCTGTCCCACAAGGACCTCCAGGCGCGGGCCGACGCCCTGCTCAGCACGGGGCGGGTCGGGCCCACGGTCCACCAGAAACTGAAGGCCGAGCTGGGTACGGTGCAACTGAGCCTGACGGCCGAGGGCGAGCTGTCGCCAAGCCCCGTGCTCGCCAAGATCGAGGCTTACGAGGCCCTGGAGCCGAGCTCGGCGTGGGCCGCCCAGCGCCTCGGCCTCGGCGTGGAATCGGTCGACCCGCCGGCGCATCTGCTCGGCGGCCCCCAGTCCGAAGCGGAAACGAAAAAGGCCGTGGACGGCTTCTTCGTCCTCACCGGCGGCAGCGTCCCCAAGTAGGGGGCAAGCGGGCAGAGCGGTTCCCGGGTGTCTCTAACGAAGCGGAGTGACGACCAATGGCTGACCTCTTCGGCTACTCGGCGATGCCCGGACTGGCCGCCGCGGCGGTGACGGCGGAGCGCTCCTGCCTCTGGGGCGGGACGAACTTCCACCTCATCAAGGGCGTGGCCATCGACTCGGCGGCCGTGGACGCCGGCAACACGCCGACCACGGAGCTCCGCCACGGCCTGCTCATGGGCATCGTGACCGCCACGGGCCTGGCCAAGCAGTACGACCCGACCGCCACGGACGGCACCAACTTCGTCGCCGGCGTCCTCCTGGAAGCCCGGCGCATGACCGACAACGACGCCGCCGCCGTCCAGCGCATGGGCATGCTCCTGGTGAGCGGCCCGGTGCGGGCGTCCCAGCTCCTCGGCCTGGACATGCAGGCCCGCCGCCAGATGCACGGGCGCTTCGTGTTCGACGACCGCCTCTTCGGCGCGCAGGGCGGCTGGCTCGACATGGTCGCCAAGACCGCGGACTATACCGTAGTCAACGACCAGGACAACGATATCTGCTTCACCACGCGCGGCGCGGCCGGCGCGGTGAACTTCACCCTGCCGGCGACGATCTCCCGCGGCCAGCGCTTCGGGTTCGCCTCCGAAGCGAACCAGAACATGACCGTGACGGCCCCGGCCGCCAAGCTCGTGACGTTTAACAACGTCGCCGCCACGTCGGTGGCCCTGTCGACCGCCGGCCAGAAGATCGGCGGCATGTTCGAGGTCGTCCCCAACGACGACCTGTCGAAATACATCGCCATTCCCAAGGTCTACCCCGGCCAGACGATCACCGTGGCGTAGGCCGGCGGCGCGAGCGAACGACCGTACCGTCCTTTTGCGGAGAACCCAGTCATGGCGCTGATTACCGACATCCTGACGCCCAGCGTGGTGACGGGGATCGTCTCCCGCATCTACACGCCCGGGGCCGCGCTGCAGCAGTTCTTCGGCATGCAGATCGGCGGGCCGGCCGTCGAGCAGATCGAAGGCCGGGCGTTCTCCTGGGACATCTTCGACAACGTCCGCTCCATCGCCCGCGGCCGCGCGCCCGGCACCGGCCCGGCGGTCATCCCGGTCAACCCGGTGGGCCGCCAGACCGGCACCTTCCCGCGGACCTACGAGAAGATGCCGCTCCAGTACGAGCTCCTGGCGAACATCCGCACGCTGGGGGCCAACGCCGGCGTGCGCGACCGCATGGGGGCCCAGTACCTGGAGCGCCAGGCCACCGTCGTCCGCCAGCGGGCGGACAACTTCCGCGAGGCCGAGCTGGCGATGCTCCTGGTCAACGGCTCCTTCGGCGTCCAGTTCGTCGACGGCGAGACCTGGGAAATCGTCAAGGCCCTGGGGGCGAACGTCGGCTTCACGGTGGACTACCAGATTCCGGCGGGCAACAAGTCGGCGGCGGTGCCGGGCCTCAACCCCACCGGCGCGGGCAACATCATCGGCACGGCCTGGTCCAACGTCGCCGCTGACATCCCCGGCAACCTGGACTCCATCAACCGGGCCTTCCAGAACCTGGTCGGCGGCCCCTTGGGCCTCGTCATCACCGACTCCACGGTGTGGCGATTTGTCCTGAAGAACACGGCGGTTCAGAACCAGGCCGGGTCGGTCAACACGCCGTACGCCGAGTACGACATGAAGCCGCTGCTGGGCCCCGACGGCAACAGCCTGGGCATCATGGTGGGCCGGATCAAGGCGATCCCCTGGCTGGAGTGGCTCATCATCGACACCGGCCTGGAGTTCAACGGCACCTACGCCCAGTTCTACGACGGCACCAAGGCGACCTTCATGGTGAAGCCGAACAAGACTTGGTTCGCCATGCAGGAAGGGTCGGAGCCGGTGAAGGAAAACCCCATCGCCCCGGCGGTGATGAGGTACGGGACGTTCGCCTGGGTCAAGGAGTGGGACGAGCCAGCCCAGGTCCAACTGCACTGCGTCCAGAACTGCATCCCCAAGCTGGCCATCCCCAAGGGCGTCATGTGCGCGACGGTCGCCTAAGCGGCACGTCTGGTTGCG
>CAZJZC010000176.1:0-5112 GCA_964550365.1 uncultured Gemmatimonadales bacterium
CCACCGAGGCGTACGGGGCGCCGATCCGGTAGAACAGCAGCAGGTAGATGCCGGTCACCAGCACCACGGCGAACAGCGCCGCGGCCAGCACCCCGCTGTGGTACAGCGGGTTCCCGCGCCAGTGGTACAGCCGGTTCATGGCCGCGTCGGCGGCGGCCAGGGGGCGGCGGAGCAGGTCGATGGGGCGGGCGGGCATGGGGTCGGGCCGTGGACCTCGAACGGGTGGACGCCTCTTGACGGCCGATATTTAAGACATTAGCATCTTAATAGCAAGAACACCCACCCCGCTCCGGACGCCGAGGTGCCGATGCTGTCACAGACCGCCGAGTACGCGCTCCGAGCCGTGCTGTACCTCGCCGAGCGGGCCGAGGGCCGCCCGGTGCGGGTGGACGAGATCGGCGCCGCGCTGGGTATCCCGCGCAACTACCTCTCGAAGACGCTCAACACGCTGGTGCGCGCGCGGGTGCTGTCCTCGCTGCGCGGGCCGCACGGCGGCTTCCAGCTGGCCGTGGCCCCCGAGGACCTGTCCCTGATGACGGTGGTGGCCCCGTTCGACTCGGTGGTCGAGCGGCGGCACTGCCTGCTGGGCCGCTCCGAGTGCTCCGACCGGACCGCCTGCGCCGCGCACGAGGCCTGGAAGGCGACGGCCGAGCAGGTGGCGCGGTTCTTCCGCACCACCATGGTGGCCGACATCCAGGGAACGCCCGCCCAGCTCGCGGCGCCCGCCGCATCCCGTTCCTCGTCCCGTTCCACGTCCCGTTCCCGGAGGCATGCATGACCCCCGAATCCGGCGCGCCGCCCAAGGTGCCGCTGGGCCAGCGCGTCATGGAGAACCCGTTCCTGCTGCTCGTGCTCGGCATCCTGATCATGCTGATCTTCTACACCGGCTGGGGCCTGATCGAGATCACCTCGCTCACGCCCGCGCCCCTGCCCTGAGGCCCGCCCGACATGCATACCGCGCTCACCAAACCGCAGGGCATCTGGTGGCTGCCCGCGCACAAGGGCGAGAAGGTGTGGATCACCATCGCCTTCGCCTGGTGCATGGTGCTGTTCGCCATGATGCCGTTCTGGCACCTCAAGGGCGGCCAGAACCCGTCCGGCATCCGCCACAAGGTGGAGCCGGCCGCCTTCATGACCCGGGTCCAGTCGTTCACCGACCAGTACAAGGTGGGCGAGGACAACGGCATCCCCATCGTCGCGCCGCCGCCGGGATCGGACGTCTACCTGATCGGCATGATGTGGCAGTGGTACCCGATCCTCAAGCTGCAGAAGGGCGTGCAGTACACCCTGCACCTCTCGTCGCTCGACGTGAACCACGGCTTCAACCTGTATCCGCTGAACATCAACTTCCAGGTGCTCCCCGGCTATGACTACGGGCTGCGGGTGACGCCCAGCCAGGCCGGCGACTACCGCGTCGTCTGCAACGAGTTCTGCGGCATCGGCCATCACACGATGCTCGGCCGCATCATCGTCACCGACGGCCCCAACACCGATCCGACCGCGCCCGCCGGCGTGGCCGCCGCCCCCGGAGGCACCCAGTGACCGCCGCCGCCCTGACCGCGCCGCTGGCGCGGTTCCGCACCTGCCCGACGACCGGCCTCAAGGTCGCCGCCGGCGCCGAGTCGCTCATCAAGGCCCACGCGGTGTGCGCCATCCTGGCCATGGTGGCCGGCGTGATCGCCGCCTTCGGCCTGGTGCTCACGCGCTGGCAGGCCGTGCATCTCCTGCCGGCCGACTGGTACTACCGCATGCTGACGGTGCACGGCGTCTCGATGCTGATCTTCTTCATCATCTTCTTCGAGATGGCGGTGCTGTACTTCGCCGGCCCGGTGATGCTCAACAGCCGCGCGGTGGCCCCGAAGCTGTCGTGGCTCGGGTTCATCCTCATGGCCGTGGGCGCCGTGATGGTCGAGGTGGTGATGTGGATCGGCAAGGCCGACGTGCTGTTCACCTCCTACCCGCCGCTCAAGGCCGACCCCAACTACTACCTGGGGGTCATCCTGTTCGCGGTCGGCGCCCTGATCACCGTCGGGCTGTACTTCGCCAACCTGGTGGTGGCGAAGCGCGAGAAGACCTACCAGGGGTCGGTGCCGCTGGTGACCTTCGGCGCCACCACGGCGGCCGTGATCGCCGTCATCACCCTGCTGCACGGCGCCGCCATCTACATCCCCACCTGGACCTGGGCCATGGGCTGGACGCCGATGCCCGACCCGCAGGTCTACCGCATGATCTGGTGGGGCCTGGGCCACAGCTCCCAGCAGATCAACGTCGCGGCCATGGTCTCGATCTGGTACCTCCTGGGCGGCCTCACCGTCGGCGCCGTGGTCATCAACGAGAAGATCAGCCGCAGCGCCTTCTTCCTGTACGTGCTGTTCATCTCGATGGCCTCCGCCCACCACCTGCTGGTCGACCCCGGCATGGGCCCGGCCTGGAAGGTCTGGAACACCAGTTACGCCATGTACCTGGCGGTGCTGGCCTCCATGATCCACGGCTTCACCGTGCCCGCCGGCATCGAGACCGGCATGCGCCTGCGCGGCTACACCAAGGGCGCGTTCGAGTGGCTGAAGAAGGCGCCGTGGGGCGATCCCGGCTTCTCGGCGATGATCTTCTCGATCGTCATCTTCGGCTTCATCGGCGGCATCACCGGCGTCACCTTCGGCACCGAGCAGATCAACATCATCGCGCACAACACCCTGCGGGTGCCCGGCCACTTCCACGCCACCGTCGTGGCGGGGACGGCGCTGGCCTTCATGGGCGCCACCTACTACGTGATCCCGCTGATCTTCCGCAAGCAGATCGCGCTGTGGCCGCTGGCCCGGATCCAGCCGTGGCTGTTCGCCGGCGGCATGGTGCTGTTCACCATGAGCATGACGTTCGCGGGCACCTTCGGCGTGCCGCGCCGGCACTGGGACATCTCCTTCACCGGCGCCGCGCAGACGCTCCAGTACAGCCCGGCGGTGGACCTGCTGCTGGCCATCACCGGCATCGGCGGCCTCATCGCCGCGACCGCCGCGACGCTCTACATCGTCATCACCGTGTGGTCGGTGTTCTTCGGCAAGCCGATGCCCGCCACGCAGGAGGGCTGAACCATGGCGTTCCACGGCATCCCCCAGGGCGTCCTCAAGCTCCCGGTCCAGGCGCACGGCGCCGAGGCCGGGCAGGACGAGGGCGAGACGTACCGGAAGGCCATCCGCGTCAAGGGGACCTACATCCTCATCGGCGTGTTCCTGGCCGCGTTCATCGTCTACTACTTCGTGAACTGGAACCTGCTGTCGTTCGTCTGGAAGGTCGGCTGACGTGAAGGTCCGGGAGCTGGCCCCGGCGCTGGCGCTCGCCCTGATCCTGCTGATCACGGCGGCGTGGTGGGCGCTGGCGCTGTGGCCGCTCCCGGCCGACACGCCGGCCTGGCTGGAGCGCACCCGGTTCGTGTGCTTCGGGAGCACCCGCGACACCCTGCCGACCCCCGCCGGCTGGTCGCTGCTCATCGGCGAGCCGCTCGCCATGCTCGCGGCGCTGTGGATCATCTGGCCCCGGGCGCTGCGGGCCTCGCTGGCCGCCCTGCGCCGCAGCTGGCCCGGCCGCGTGGCGCTCGCCGGCGGCACCGTCGCGGTGCTGGTGGGCCTGGCCGCGACCGGCCTGCGCATCCGCAGCGCCCGCGCCGCCGAGACGTTCGACCCGACGGCCGGGACGGCGGCGGCGATCGCCGACCTGCCCCGGCTCGACCGGCCCACGCCCCTGCTCGACCTGGTGGACCAGCACGGCCGGCGCACCACCATGGACCGCTTCCGCGGCCGGACGGTGATCGTGGCGTTCGCCTACGCGCACTGCGCGACCGTGTGCCCGCTCATCGTCCACGACGCGATCGCCGCGCAGGCCGCGGTGCGGGCGGCGAGCCCGGACCGCGCGCCGGCCCTGGTCATCGTGACGCTCGACCCGTGGCGTGACGTGCCGGCCCGGCTGAGCGCCCTGGCCGAGGCCTGGGGGCTCGGGGCCGACGCCTGGCTGCTGAGCGGGGAGGTGGCGGAGGTCGAGGCCGCCCTCGATGCCTGGGCGGTGCCGCGCACCCGCGACGGGCGGACCGGCGAGATCACCCATCCCACCTTCGTCTACCTGGTGGACGGACGCAGCCGCATCGTGTTCCAGTCCCCGGGCCGGACCGACGTCATGGTGCGCCTGCTGGGGCGGCTGTGAGCGCGCGCGGGGCCTGGCGCGACTACTGGGCGCTGACCAAGCCCGGCATCACCCGGCACGTGGTGCTCACCGCCGCGGCGGGCTACTGGCTCGGCACGGGCGACGCCTTCGACGCGCCGCGCTTCGCGGCCCTGCTCCTCGGCACGGCGCTGGTCTCCGGCGGGACCAACGGCCTGAACCAGTGGTGGGAGCGCGACGTGGACGCCCGCATGCCGCGCACCCGGCATCGCCCGGTGGCCTCGGGCCGCGTCCGGCCACGGGCCGCGGCCGCGTTCTCGCTCGCCATCGGCGTCGCCGGCACGGCGCTGCTGCTGCTGACGGTCAACGCGCTCACGGCCCTGCTCGCGGGCGTCACGCTCGCGAGCTACGTCCTCGCCTACACGCCGCTCAAGAAGCGCACCACGCTCAACACCCTGGTCGGCTGCGTCCCGGGCGCGCTCCCCATCATGGGCGGCTGGACCGCCGCGGCCGGCCACCTCGCGCCGGGCGCGTGGGCCCTGTTCGCGGTGCTGTTCCTCTGGCAGCTGCCGCACACGCTGGCGCTCGCCTGGATGTACCGGGACGACTACCGCGCCGGCGGCCTGGTGATGCCGGGCCGGGACGACGCGCACGGCGGGCGCACCGGCGCCAAGGCGTCGGCCTGGGCGCTGCTGCTGGTGGCGGCCTCGCTCAGCCTGACGCCGCTCGGCGTGACGGACAGGGCCTACGCCCTGCTGGCGATGCTGTTGGGTGGGGCGCTGGTGTGGCTGGCCCTGCGCTGGACCCTGGCGCCGGCGCGGCAGACCGCCCGGCGGCTGTTCCTGGCCACCGTGACCTACCTGCCCGCCCTGCTGGTCGCGATGGTGGTCTTCCGCGGCTAGCGCCGCATAGCCCCAACGGGAATCGAACCCGTGTCTCCACCTTGAAAGGGTGGCGTCCTAG
>CAZJZC010000177.1:0-5103 GCA_964550365.1 uncultured Gemmatimonadales bacterium
CGGCGAGCGCGCCGGCCCGGCCGGCCCCGGCCCCGGCTACCCCGGCGAGCGCGGCGCCGACCGCGGCGGGCGGCGCCGGGGCCGATCCGGCCACGGTCCGCACCGAGGGAGTCGAATTCCCGTTCCCGGGGTATCTGCGGAATCTGGTCGCGCAGGTCTATCGCCGGTGGCGTCCGCCGGCGGGCAACACCACCCTCGAAGCGGAAGTGCTGTTCCTGGTCCATCGTGACGGCAGCATCAGCGGTCTGCAGTTCGTGACCCGGTCGGGGTCCTTCGCGTTCGACCTCGAGGCGCAGGGCGCCATCGAGGCCGCGGCGCGGGCCGCCGCGTTCGGCGCCCTGCCGGCCGGCTACGGGCCGGACGTCCTGCCGGTGAGCTTCTTCTTCAGCCCGCGGGCGGTGCGGTGAGCGCCGCGCGAGCCCTCGCGGTCCGGCGGCCCGGTGCGCCGGCGGATGCCCGGCCGGCCCTGTGCGCGGCCCTCGCGGCGGTGGTGACGCTGGCCTGGTGGCCGGCGGCGGCCCGGGCGCAGGACACCGCGCAGAGCGGCGTCCGGATCGGGATCACCTACGCGCCCGGCACGCGCCCGACCCTGGCCGTGGTGCGGTCGGCCCGCGTGAGCGCGCTGGACACGGTGCGGGCGGTCGTCGAGCGCGATCTCGACCACTCCGACCGGTTCGAGGTGATCCGCCGTCCCGATCTTCCCGAGCGCGCCGACAGCGTGGCCCTGCGGCGGGCGATGGTCACCGGCCCGGTCCAGGTGATGGTCGTGGTCGACACGACGCCGGGCGGCGGCGCGGCGCGGGTGAGCGCGTTCGATGCGACCACCGCGGGACTGCTGTATCGCGCCGATGTCGAGTTGGCGTCGATCCACACCGCGGCGGGGCGCCACCGGGTGCACCGGCTGTCCGACGCCCTGCTCAGGGCGGTGATGGGCCAGGTGGGCGTGGCGGCCACCACGCTCGTCTTCGTCAAGGACGGCGGCATCTGGCGGGTGGACGCCGACGGCTTCGGCGCGGCGCCGCTGCGCACGGCCGGGGCCCCGGCGCTCTCGCCGGCGCTCTCGCCGGATGGCCGGCGGCTGGCGTACACGGCCTTCGTGCGCAGCGGCCAGCCGCTGGTGGTGCAGGACCTGGCGTCGGGCCGGCGGGACATCGTGCCCGGGACGGAGGAGGGACTCAACATCACGCCGTCCTGGTCGCCCGACGGCCGACGCCTGGCCTTCGCCCGCGGTACCGACGCGGGCACGGACATCTATCTTTCCCCGATGGCGGACGGCTGGCCGGTGCCGCTCGCGCCCATGCAGCGGCTGACCGTGGGTCGTTTCGCCGACAACCTGTCGCCGACCTGGAGCCCGGACGGCAGCCGCCTGGCTTTCATCTCGAACCGGGCCGGCACGCCGCAGCTCTACGTGATGAACGCCGACGGCACGGGGCAGGAGGTGATGGCCCGGTTCGATTTCGGCGCGACCGGGCCGACGAACGCGCCCGCCTGGTCGCCCGACGGCCAGTTCGTGGCGTTCCATCGCGATGTCGCCGGGGCGCCGCAGATCTTCGTCTACGAGGTGGCGACGCGGGCCCAGCGGCAGCTGACCGGCGCGGGCCGCAACGAGGACCCGGCATGGGCCGGCGACAGCCGGCACCTGGCGTTCGTGTCCTCGCGGGGCGGCGCGCGCGAGTTGTGGGTGGTGGACCTCGAGACCGGCCGGCTGCGGCAGGTCACCACCGTCACCGGCGTGCGCCTGCCCGACTGGTCGCGCACCGACGCCACGGAGGGAAGACCATGACAGGGACGCGCATCGACCGGATCGGCGGACGGCTCCTCTGGCCCCTGCTGCTGACGCTCGGCGCCTGCGCCGGGAACCGGCCGGCGCCCGTGGTCCCGCCCGCGGCCGACAGCGCGCTGGCGCGTGCCCGGGCCGATTCGCTCGCGGCGCAGGCGCGCCGCGACTCCCTGGCGGCCGCGGCCCGGGCCGACTCGATCGCGCGGGTCCGGGCCGACAGCGCCGCGCGCGCCCTGGCCGCGGCCCGGCCGGACAGCGTGCGCGCCCAGGTGCAGCGCGACGGCGCCGAGACCGAACCGGCGACCCCCTCGGGCCTGCCGCGTGCCCAGGATTCTATCCTGGCGCTGCCCCTGCTGTTCGAGACCGACCGGTCGGACCTCACGGCCGAGGCGCGCGCCCGGCTCGATCAGAAGGTCGAGCTGCTGCGGGCCCATCCCCGGCTGGCGGTGCAGATCGAGGGCCACTGCGACGAGCGGGGGTCCGACGAGTACAACCTCGCCCTGGGCAACCGCCGGGCGCTGACGGTGCGGCGCTACGCGCTCGAGCGCGGCATCGCCGCCGAGCGGCTCAGCGTGATCTCGTACGGCGAGGAACGGCCGGTGGAGCGGGGCGCGAACGAGGCGGCATGGGCCAGGAACCGCCGGGCGGAGTTCCGGGTCACCCGGAGCGCGCGGTGAGGCCCGTGGCGCTGGCGCCGCTGCTGGGCCTCCTGCTGGCCGGCTGCGCCCTGCGCAGCGACGTCACCAGGCTCGAGCGTCAGCTGGCGGAGGAGCGGCGCGCCGCGGCGCGCCGCGATTCGCTCGCCACCACCAACGCCGCCCAGACGGCGCGCATGCTGCAGGCGGTGCAGGACACGCTGGCCGCCCAGGGGCTGATGCTCACGCGGCTGCGCGGCGACGTGCGCGGGGAGCTGTTCGCCATCCAGCAGCAGCTCGTCGCGGTGCAGGAGCTGACGGGGCAGAGCCAGCAGCGGCTGACGGAACTGCGGGCCGACCTGGCCCAGCGGGTGCAGCAGGCGCCCGACACCGCCCGCGCGGCCGCCGGCGCGCCCGTGAGCGACCCCTCGGCGGTCGAACTGCTCGACCTCTCGCTCGGCCAGCTGCGGCGCGGCAGTCCGGGCACCGCGCGCGCCGGCCTGGCGGAGTTCCTGCGGCGCCATGCGGACCACCCGCGCGCGGTGGACGCGGTGTACTTCACCGGAGAGGCCTGGGAGGCCGACCAGCGGCCCGATTCGGCGCTGGCCGCGTACCGCGAGGTGCTGCGGCGCTGGCCGCAGTCGCCGCGGGCGCCGCGGGCGCAGTACAAGCTCGGCCTGCTGGCGCTGGCGGCGGGCCGCACCGCCGACGCGCGTCAGGCCTTCGAGCGCGTGGTGAGCCAGTACCCGACCTCCGACGAGGCCGCGCAGGCCCGCGAGCGCCTCCGGACCCTGCCGCCGCGATGAGCGAGCCCCTGCGCCGCGAACCGGCGGGCCCCGCCCGCGGCGAGATGCCGTTCCTCGACCACCTGGAGGAACTGCGCTGGCGCCTGCTCAAGGCCGTCATCGCGGTGGCGATCGGCATCGGCGTCGGCTACGTGGTGATGACGCGGTACGACGTCATCGGGTTCCTCAAGCAGCCGATCGACCCGTACCTGCCCGACGGGCACCGCCTGCTCTTCACCAGCCCGCTCGACCCGTTCATGCTCACCCTCAAGCTGGCGTTCGTGGCCGGCCTGCTGCTGGCCTCGCCGGTGGTGATCTGGCAGGCCTGGCGGTTCCTGCGCCCGGCCCTGTACGACCAGGAACGGCGGGTCGTGGTGCCGGTCGCCCTGCTCAGCGTGCTGATGTTCCTGGGCGGCGCCGCGGTCGGCTTCTACGTGGTCCTGCCGATCGCCCTCGAGGTGCTGCTCGGGTTCCAGGTCCAGAGCCTGCAGGGGTTCATCACGGCGCGCGAGTATTTCAGCCTCGCGACCGCGGTGGTGCTCTCGTTCGGGGCCATCTTCGAGCTGCCCCTGCTGCTGGTGCTGCTGGTGTACCTGCGGATCATCTCCTCGTCGTTCCTGCGGCGCCACCGGCGCACGTTCATCGTGATCAACGCCATCCTCTCGAGCGTGCTGACGCCGGGCGACATCGTGGTGATGACCGCCGTGGTGATGCTGCCGGTCCAGCTGTTCTACGAGCTGTCCATCGTGCTCGCCATGTTCATCGAGCGGCGCCGGGCGCGGGAGGCGCGCGCGTCCGGGGAGCCCGCGGGCGGCCCGGCGCCGGAACGGGCCTGATGCGCGGCCCGGCCCTGGCGGGCATCCTGCTGGTCTGGCTCGCCGGCGCGGCGTCGGCGCAGGTCGAGCGCCGCGAGGTGATCCGCACCGACACGCTGCGGCGGGCCGGCGACACCCTGCGCGCGCGCGCCGACACCGCCGCGGCCGACACCACCCGCGGCCGCACCGTGGTGCCGCGCAGTCCCTCGCGCCAGTTCCCGGCCCCCGATTCCATCCTCCAGGCGCTGCTCGAGCGGCGCGGCTTCCGCGTCACCCGGTACGCGGCGGACTCGGTCCAGCTGCTGGCCGACGACAAGGAGATCCGGCTCGCGGGCCGCGGCCTGATCACCCGCGAGGGCTCGACGCTCGAGGCCGACACGGTCCGCTACGTGGAGCGCACCTGCGGCCTGCTGGCGAGCGGCTCACCCCGGCTGTTCGACCCGTCGGGCAACCTGATCGGCGAGGGCATGCGGTACGACGCCTGCAACCGGACGGGCATCGTCCAGAACGCCACCACCGACCTCCAGCACGGCGGCGGCACCTGGCTGCTCCGCGGCGACATCGCGGTCGACAACGCCGAGGATCGCACCTACGCCGCGGGCGCCGAGATCACCAGCTGTACGCTGGAACAGTCGCATTACCACTTCGCCACCCGCGAGGTGAAGTGGGTCAACAAGCGGCTCATGGTGGCCCGGCCGGCGGTGCTGTACGTGGCCGACGTGCCGATCCTGTGGCTGCCCTTCGTCTTCCAGGACACCCGGCGCGGTCGCCGCTCCGGCGTGCTCGCGCCGCAGTTCGGCATCAACGACATCGTGCGGTTCAACCCCGGCTACAGCCGCCACATCACCAACGTCGGCTACTACTTCGCCATCAGCGACTACGCCGACGCCCAGACGTCGCTCGACTGGTATGCCGGCCGGTCCCTGACGCTGAACGGGCGCCTGCGCTACCGCTGGCTCGACCGCTTCATGGCCGGCGGCATCGCCTACCAGGAACTGCACGAGAGCGGCGGCAGCAGTTCGCGCCGCGTCTCCTGGAGCCACCAGCAGCAGTTCTCGCTGACCAGCCAGCTGAGCGCCAACCTGGAC
>CAZJZC010000178.1:0-5043 GCA_964550365.1 uncultured Gemmatimonadales bacterium
ATGACCAGGTGCAGGCGGACCGGGATCACGCCCATCCGCGTCAGCATGGGGCCGGACATGTCCATCTCGGCCCTCACCATGCGGCTGGTCCCGAGGTCCAGGACGGACGTGGCCGTCGCGCCCACGGTCATGGTCGCCGACGCCGCGGCGTCGCCGGCCCCGGCGGTGACGTTGGCGCGGGCCGAGAAGGTGGCGAGCCGGGCGCCATCGCGCACCTGGAGCCTGTCGAGCCGCATGTCGGCCAGGCCGACGCCCCCGCCCTGCACGATGGACTGGTCCAGGCCCTGGATGGTGCCGAGATCGTAGCGCAGCGAGTCGGTCCAGGTCTCGCCGGGCTCGACGGCGAACTCCGGCAGGCTCACGGTCGCCAGGCGCGTGGCGGTCACCACCAGACCCTGGATGCCGCGGATCAGCACCGGCAGCTCCGGCGGCAGGTTGGGCGCATCCAGCACCCGGGTCGCGACGCTCCGGCCGCGCGGGTCCATGGTGGTCATGGTGCGCATGCCGCGGAGCAGGTCGGCGTTCTGGCCCAGCGCCGGGAACATGGCCCTGAGCGCCGGGAAGTCGTATCGGGACGAATCGGTGACGTCGGTATACTCGACGCGCGACGAGTCGACGGCCGACACGGTGCGCGTGATGTGGCTGATGATCCTGACGGTGGGTCGGGCCGGGTCGCTGGACGGCAGCAGCGGCGTGGTCAGCCAGGCGTCGAGGTCGACCCGGTACTGGGTGCGCTGGCCGGGCGCCGGCGTCAGGCGCAGAAGCACGGACTCCTGGGCCTCGGCGGCGCCGGCCGCGAAGCCCAGGAGCAGGAGCGTGGTGAGCGATCGGCCCATGGCCGGAAGCTACATCAACGACTGCATCAGCTGGATCTTCATGGGCATCTCGCCCATCTGCGAGTTCACCGTGCCGGTCATCGTCATGGTGAAGCTGGCCAGGCGGCCGTTGGTGACGTCGACCATGAGCTGGCCGGTGAGGGACATGTTCATCGGCCCCTGGGGGGTCTGCTGGGCCATGGTGCCGTTGACGTCGAGCACCGCGACGCGCGCGCCGCCGCGGCTGTCCACCCGCACCAGCCGGTAGGTCCAGAGCATCGACGTGGTGTTGCCGCCCTCGGTCGTGACCAGCGAATCGGTCCAGCTCTCGCCGACGCGCACGGCGCGCTCGGGCAGCAGGAACACGGCGCGCTGATCGTTCTGCCCTCCCATGCCGCCCCCGGGCCCGCCCGGTCCGCCGCGACCGCCCCGCCCGCCCCGGCCCGGGCCGCCGCCTCCCGGCTGGCCCATCATGGAGCTCATGCCGCCGGTGACCTCCGTCGAGAAGGTGCGGGCCCGCCGGTCCATCTTCTGCACCGTCTGCTGCCCGCGCATCTGGGCGATCATGCTCCCGGCCATCTGGGCCATCTGCGGCATGGCCGGGCTCTCCATGCCGGCCGAGTCGATGACCTCGGTGAAGACCAGCGTGTCGCCGATGATGGCGGTGAGCGTGCGGGTGCTCTGCGTGGTCACCCGGGTCATCGGCTGGGTGGTGTCGCCGCCCATCATCGACGCCATGGGCCCGCCGCGGACATAGGTCTCCATCACGGTGCGGTAGCGGTTGACGTCGCCCTGACGGCCGCCGAGGCGCAGCAGGATGGACTCCTGCGCCTGGGCCGTCGTGGCGGCCGCGAGGATGAGGGTGCCAACGAGGGCGCGGAGTCGCATGGTGGTTCCCCGGTTTGGGTGTGGGAGGTTCACGAGCCGAGCCGGGCCAGCGCCGCGCGGGCCCGTGAGACGATGGGTTGGACCGACGGATCGCCGCGTTCCCATGCGGCGATGAAGCCCCGGTAGGCGGCGGCGGCCTCCTCACCCCGGCCGGTGGCCGCGGCAAGGTCGGCGAGCAGCAGCATGGACCGCGGCCACAGCATGCCGGCGAACGTGAACCCCGGCCCGAGCTGGTCGAGCGCGGGCGTGTGGGCCAGGGTGACGTCGCGGAACCGCCGCAGGTGCGCGAGCGCGCCCGCCGTGTCGGCCACGGCGAGGTGGGCCAGGGCGCCGGCGAGGGCATAGCCCTGGTCGGGCTCGTCCACGCGCGCGCCGGCGATCGAATCGAACCGGGCCAGCTCACGCCGGAAGCGCACCGTGTCGCCGGTCGCCAGGACGGACACCAGCCTGAGACGGGGATCGCCGCTGGTCGTGTCGGTCACCGGCCAGGACGGCCGCGCGCGCGGGTCGGTCCACACCAGGGTGGGCATGGCGAGCGCCGCGGCGCGCGCCGCGCCCTGCCCCGCGCTGACCGGCGCGACCAGGGCCCGCTCGATGTCGTACAGGCTGTCCGAGGGGGCACCGAGGAACGCGACGGCCTGGGCGCCGAAGTACGCCTTGACGAATGGCGGCCCCTGCACCTGCTGTTCGACGAACGCCGCGAGGTCGTCCGGATGACCGAACATCGCGGTGGCGACTACGCCGAGTCCCCGGACGCTGCGGTTCCCGGCGGTGGCGGCCCGGAGCGAGTCGGCCAGGCGCACCGCCTCGGCCATGCGACCGAGCTTGAAGGCGATCTCGAGCCGGTCGCCGACCGTCCGGACGTCCTCGTTGACGGTCAGGCCGGTGCCGCCAACGGCCTGCAGGATCGAGTCGGCGGCGCGGACCCGCCCGAGCCCCAGCAGGATGCGCGCATAGGCGAGTCGCGGGCGCAGCTCCGTCGGCCCCGCGGCCAGCCATTGCTCGGCCGCGCGCCGGGCCTCCTCGAGGTTCTGGCGCCGGGCGCGCTCCGCCCCGGCCGCGGCGGCGTCGGCCGCCAGCTGTGCGGCGCCACCCGGCGCCGCCGGCGAGATGGGCACGGTGACCAGGCTGTCGCCGGCGCGCCGTACCACGGCCTGGAACGGGGCGCTCTGAGCGCCGCAGACCGTCTCGCTGGCGCCCAGGGCACAGCCGTTGCGCATCGACGAGAGCAGACCGTCCTGGATGTGCTGGAACGCCAGGTGATACGACGGGTCGAGGGCGAGCGCGCGCCGGAAGGCGCGGAACGAGGCGTTCCAGCTCGAGCGGAACCGGTAGCGTGTGGTATCGCCCGCGGCCGCGACCACGACCGGGTCGTGGTACTGGCACTCGCCAAGCTGGTACCACGCCTCCACGTCGTTCGAGTCGGCGCGGACCATGCCCCCGAAGAGGTCGCAGGCCTCGGCGTACCGCTGGCCGCTGAAGGCCGCGTAGCCGTTCACCAGGGTCCGCTCGCGCGCCGGCAGGCCGCCGCCGAGCCGCTGGGCGGCCGACGCGTGCTGCGCTCCCGCCCGGTTGCCCGGCGAGCGCCACCCGTAGACCAGGGCGAGCTTGTAGTGGGCCAGCGCGAAGGACGAGTCCAGCGCGAGGGCGCGCGTGAACTCGGCGTCGGCGGAGTCGAGCAGCCAGCGGTTGAGGTACGACACGCCCGTCAGGTAGGCCTGGTAGGCGCCCACCGACGAGGTGCCCACCGAGCCGAGCTGGGTGCCTGCGGGCGGCTCGACATTGAGCACCGCCCGGGCGAGGCGCCCGAAGGCGCTCATGATCGAATCCGGCTCGCTCGCCTCCTGACGCACCGTGCGGAGGCGCTGGCCGGTGCGCACGTCGTAGACCTTGGCCACCACCTGGGTCCGGCTGCCGATCTTGAGCAGGTCGCCCATGACCAGCTTCCCCGCCCCGGCGAGCCGGGCCACCGCGATGCCGCCCTGGAGCGTCAGCTGGGTGCCGCCGCGCGCCTCGGGCGCGTCGCGGATGAAGTCCGCCACGCGCTCGTCGTCGATGACCCGGATGTCGCGCCAGCGGGACATGTCGAGGTACAGGAGGTTGACGCTGGCGTCCCGGAGCCACTCGATGTCGGCCACCCGGGCCACGTTCTCGAAGGGCAGGACGATCCAGGTGCGCTCGTCCAGCGGCGGCGCGGGGCGGCGGGCCGGCGGGTTCGCGGCCCGGGCGCCGCGGCAGGGCGGCGGTGAGCCGTCGGGGCACTGCCAGGCGGCGAGCCGCGCGGACGAAAGGGCCAGGAAGGGAACGGCCAGGAAGACGGCGCGGCGCAGCATCCCGGAAGCTAGGCCGGAGTCGGCGCCACGGCTAGGCTAGCGCGGGGCGGGCGCCCTGACCGCCATGACACAGCGGAAGCCGGTCTGGGCCAGCAGCCGGCGGTCGCCGGTGCTCGGCAGGGCCGCCCCCCGGTGCGCGCCGGTGGAGAAGGCATCGGGCGTGTTCCAGGCGCCGCCGCGGATGACGTAGAACGACGAGTCGCCGGCCGCGCTGCTGCCGGGGTAGGCCAGGTACTTCGAGCGGGTCCATTCCCACACGTTGCCCACCATGTCGTACAGGCCGGTGGGCGTCGCCCCGCGCGGGAAGCTGGCGACCGGGGCCGCGCCCTGGCGCCGCGCCGACAGCGTGTTGGCCGCCGTGAGGTCGAACGTGCCGCCCCACGGGTAGAGCCGGCCGGAGGGGCCGCGCGCCGCGGCCTCCCACTCGACCTCGGTGGGCAGGCGGCCGCCGTCCGGATGCCGCCACAGGCAGAAGTTCGAGGCCTCGCCGAACAGCACGCCCGTCACCGGCAGGCGCTCGTCGGGGGCCTCGCCCGACCAGGGCACCGGCACGTTCTGGGCCGCGATGAACCGGCGGTACTCGCCGACCGTCACCTCGACCGTATCGATGCCGAAGGCCGCGACCTCCTCGCGGTGGGCCGGCCGGTTGATGTCGGGGCCGTCGTCCACGCCGATGGTGTAGCTGCCGGCCGCGATGACGACCATGCCGCTGTCGACCGGGGCGATCGCCGGCGGGTCCGCTCCGCCAAGGACCATCGTCGCCACGGCGGCGCCGCCGATCAGCACCAGCGCCGCGGCGCCCACGAGGACCAGGCGCCGGGTCTTCTTCTTGCGCGTCTTGATGACGATCTCGGCGGTGCCGTGCTGACCCGAGACCGGGGTGGAGCCGCCCAGCGCCCGGACGATGTCGATGGCGTTCTGGAACCGTTCATCGGGGTTCTGGGCCAGGCAGCCGTCCACCACGTCGCGCAGGACCTGCGGGGCGTCGGGACGCAGCTTGGCCAGGG
>CAZJZC010000179.1:0-5030 GCA_964550365.1 uncultured Gemmatimonadales bacterium
ACCTTGCGGAACCGCATGCCGAACAGGGTGAAGAACGACACCCGCACGTTCGACGCGAACGCGGTGATCCACAGCCCGAGCGGGATGAAGTGGAAGAACAGCGCGATGAAGATCAGTATCCCGATGATCATCACGATCAGGATCGGGCCGGCGAGCTGGTCCATGAGAGGCTCCTAGGCGTTGATCTGGGCGACGCGCCGCACCACGAGGCGCATCGATTCTGCCTTCACGACGGTGACCGGCGTCCCCGCCGGCACCCAGTCCCCTTCGGTGGTCACGTCCACCCGTTCGCCGGCGATGTCGGCCACGCCGACCGGCCGCAGCTCGCTCACGGCGACGCCCTGCTTGCCCACCAGCTCGCGCCGCGCCGGCGCCGACACGTAGCCCGACTCGGCCGTCTGGGCGTCCATGTGCAGGATGCCCGCCAGCCGCTTGCTGACCGGCAGGTGCCGCAGGAAGGCGACCGCCAGCGACGCCAGCACGAACAGCCCCACGCCCACGCCGGCCAGGGCCTGCCACCAGTCGGCCTGCGTCGGATAGGGGCCCAGCATGGACAGGAAGAACCCCGCGCCCAGCGAGCCGAGCCCGAGGATGCCGACGATGCCGAAGCCCGGCACCAGGAAGATCTCGGCCAGGATCCCCAGCACCCCGACCACCACCAGCAGGACCTCCAGCCAGCCGGCCAGGCCGATGACCCAGTGACTGCCGAAGAACAGCGCCAGGCACGCGGTGCCGGCCAGCCCGGCCAGGCCGAAGTGCGGCGTCTTCAGCTCGATCATGAGGCCCGCCATGCCGAGCGTCATGAGCAGCGAGGCCACGATGGGGTTCGACAGGAACCGCACCAGGCCCTCGGCCCAGTTCACCCGGGTCTCGACCACCGGCGCGCCGCCCAGGCCCAGCGCCGACATGAGCGCCGCGAAGTCGGCGACCTCGCCTCCCCGGGCGACGCCCAGCCGCACTGCTTCACTGGTGGACAGGGTCAGCAGCTGGCCGCGCGGCTTCACGCCCTCGATCTCGATGTTCTCGTCCACCATGCCTTCGGCCAGGCGCGGGTCGATGCCCTGCTCCTCGGCCAGGGCGCGGAACTCGGCCCGCATGGCCGAGACGTACTTCTCGGGCAGTTTCTCCCCGGTCTGGCCGCTGACCGGCGTGGCGGCCCCGATGACCGAGCCGGGCCGCATGAAGATGGAATCGGCGGACAAGGCGATGAGGGCGCCGGCGCTGAAGGCGCGGCGGTCCACGAAGGCGTAGACCGGCAGCCGCGTCTCGCGCACCGCGTCGGCGATCTGCTCGGCCGCGTCCACCCGCCCGCCGGGCGTATCGAGCACCAGGATGACGGCGCGGGCGTTCTGCCGCTCGGCCTCGCGGATGGACCGGGCGATGAACGGCGCCAGGCCCAGCTCGATCATGCCCGTCACCGCGACACGCACCACCGGCCGTTCCTGGGCCATCGCCGGGGGAACCCCGGGCGCCAGCAGCAGGACGGGAAGGAAACGGGTCCACAGGGTCGAAGGCATGCGGAGAAGCTAATGCAGTTCGTGAAAAAGGACGAACGGCGGGTGGGGGTAGGGGTGGGTGAGAGGGATGGGGATAGGTGACGGTGAGACGTGATGGGTGATAGGGGGTGATGGGTGAGAGGCGGTGATAGGTGAGACACCCCTCTCACCTCTCACCTCTCACCTATCACCTATCCCTCTCCCTACCCCTACCCCCCTCACCTACCGCTACCCCTACCCCTACGGCCGCGGCTGCCTCGGCCGCATGGGCTGACGCTGGCCGGGCTGGCCGCCCGGACCGTCGGGCCGAACCCTGCCGCCCTGCCCTTCCGGCCCGTCGGGCCGCACGCGCCCGTCGGGTCCGCCCGGGCCGTCGGGGCCCATGCGGCCCTGGCGGATCTGCTGCAGCCGTTCCTCGAAGCGCTGCGTCAGGAACACGAACCGCGTCCGCTGGACCGGCGTGAGGAACCCCAGGTCGCGCATGAACTGGTCGTCCGACTGCGCCCGCTCGATGCGGAGCCGGCTCGCCTGCTCGAGCAGGCGGTTGAGGGAATCGCTGTTGGCCGCGACCCCCGGCTGCATCTGGCTCGCCATGGCGCGCCGCGTGTCCATCTCGCGCTGCATGAGGCCGCGGCGGCGGTCCTGGTTGGCCCGCATGGCCGTCTGGAGCTGGCGCATCTGCTGGTCGTTCAGCTCCAGCTGGGTGCGGATCAGCTCGTTGAACCGCATCTCGACTTCCTGGCGCAGCATGCGCTCACGCATCTCCATGCGTTCGCGCTGCATCCGCTCGCGCGGGTCCATCATGCCCGGTTCGTATGCCGGCGGCGTGTCCGACGCCATCGGCGGGCGCGGCGGCGGGTTCTGCGCCGCGAGCGACGACGCCACCAGCGCCGACCCGAGGGCCGCGGCCAGCTTCATCGGCCTCACCGGATCCGTCCTTCCATCCCGATCGACGGGGCCGGGGCGGCCTCATCGGACCGCTCCATACCCATGCCGCGGCCCCGGCCCGGGCCCGGGAGCCCGCCCGCGGGCCGCCGGCCAGGAGCGCCACGCATGCCGGGCCGGTCCCCGAAGCCGCCCCGGGCGCCGCGCATGCCGCGCGGGCCGCCGCCCGGCCGGCCGCCGCGGGACATGGCGAGGAGCCGTGCCCGCTGGACCGGCGTCAGGAAGCTCAGGTCGCGCAACAGCTGCGCCTGCGACTGCGCGCGCTCGACGCCGATCCGGCCCGCCTGCTCCAGCAGCCGGTTCAGCGAGTCGTTGTTGGCCGCGATGCCCGGCTGCAGCTGCCCGGCGATCGCCCGGCGCACGTCCATCCCGCGGCGCATCAGCGCGATCCGGCGGTCCTGGTTGGCGCGCACGGCCGCCTGCACCCGCGTCACCTGCTGGTCGTTCAGCTGGAGTTCGCCGCGGAGCACGGCCTCGAACCGCGCGCCGGCCTGCGCCGGCGCCATCGGCCGTCCGGGCATGGCGCGCCGGCCCATCATCCCGGGACGGCCGGGACCGACGGGCGGCATCGAATCGCCGGCCGGCGGGGCCGGCGGCGCCGGATTCTGGGCCGCCAGTCCGGACACCAGCAGCGCCGGGACGAGTGCGGCGAGGATCCTCAAGGTCTTCACAGGGACAGTCCTTCCGTCTCCAAGGCCTGGAGCAGGGCTCGCAGCTCCTGTTCGTTGAGATCGTCCACGGTCACCGTGGAGCGGACCACCGCGAGCGTGTCGGCACGCTCGAAGCGGTCCACCACGGCCAGCGCCGCGCGCGCCTGCGCGGTATCGAACGCATCGAGCGTGATGAACGGCAGGGTGGCGCCCGCCATCTCGGCGTCGCGCCCCTCGCGCCCGCGATCGAGCATCAGCGTGGCGGTCGCGGCGCCGACGAGCAGCAGGGCCAGCATCGCGGCCAGGCGCAGCAGCGGCCGCGGCAGACCGGCGCGCACGGGCGCCGCCGCCGTCGCCGGCTCGGTCCGCAGCCGCTCCAGCACCCGGACCTCGACCGCCGCCACGTCCACCCGCTCGGCGGCCGCGGCGGCCCGCGCCTCCAGCGCGTCCAGCGCCGCGCGCAGGTCCTTCGGCAGTTCGTCGTGGGTCATGCCAGCCATCCCTTCAGCCGCCTCACCGCGTGATGGTAGTGGACCCGGGCCGCGCCCGGGCTGATCCCGAGGGCCCCGGCGATCTCGCCGTACTCCAGGCCCTGCTGGGCCCGCAGGAGGAACACCTCGCGCTGCAGCCGCGCCAGGCGGCCGATGCCCTCGGCCAGCTTGTCCGCGGCGAACCGGGCGTCGGCCTCGCCTGCCGGGTCGGCGGCCGGGTCGGCCACGTCGGGTACCGTCTCGGGCGCCAGCTCCAGCACGCGGCGGCGCTGCCACTGCCGGCGCCGGTCCTTCAGCACGTTGCTGCCGATGGTCAGCAGCCAGGTGCGGAAGCTCGCGCCGCCGCGGAACGTGGCCAGGCTCCGGAACGCCTTGAACAGCGCTTCCTGCACCAGGTCGTCGAGCTCATGGTCGGGCGCGCCCTGCACCGCCAGGAAACGGGCCAATGGCCGCGCATGCCGGCCGACCAGTTCGGCGGCCGCCGCTTCGTCGCCCTGCTGGTACCGGGCGATCAGCGCGTCGTCAGCGACGTCCGCCGTGGCCAGAGCTCCCATCGTTCCAAGGGGTTAGACGCAGGGTTGCGCGTGGCGTTAAGGACGGGTGATATTCATTCGAACACTCGTTCGAACCATGGAGCCGCCATGGCGGGCTACGACCACCGCCGGGACAAACTGCTGGCCGCCGCCGCCAGGGTCTTCGCCGACCAGGGCTACGCCGGCACCTCGATGCGGGACCTGGCCCGGGCCTCGGCCATGTCGCTGGCCGGAATGTACTACTACGTGAAGAGCAAGGACGACCTGCTCTTCCAGATCCAGAAGGCCTGTTTCGAACGCGTGGATGCCGGCGCGCGCGCGGCGGTGGCCCGGGCCCCGGGCCCCGAAGCGCGGCTGGCCGCCTTCATCCGCCACCACCTGGGCTACTTCGTCGCCCACATGGCCGAGATGAAGGTCCTGGCGCACGAGGCCGAGTCGCTCACCGGCCCGTCGCTCGGGGCGGTCCGCGCGCTCAAGCGCCAGTACGTGGACATGCTGGCCGGCCTGCTGGCCGACCTCGACGGCCGCGGCGAGGACGGCCGCACCGCCCGCCAGGTCGCGGCCTACACGCTCTTCGGCATGATGAACTGGATCTACACCTGGTACGACCCCGCCGGCCCCGTCGGCGTGGACGACCTCGCCGACTCGATCACGACGCTGTTCCTGAACGGTTACCCCGTGGAGGTTCCCGCACCATGACCGCGACCATGCCCGACACCGCGACCAAGAAGCTGGTGGACTACTGGACCGACGGCGGCATCGCCGTGATCCAGCTGAACGATCCGCCGGCCAACACCTACACCTACGAGATGAACCGGCAGATCGACGACGCGATCCTGCAGGCCCGGTTCGACGACGACGTGCACGTGATCGTGCTGCGCGGGGCCGGCAACAAGTTCTTCTCGGCCGGCGCCA
>CAZJZC010000180.1:0-5024 GCA_964550365.1 uncultured Gemmatimonadales bacterium
GCCGACGCGCAGTTCCTCGGCGAGGTCCCGGCGTTCAACGTCATCGGCGAGATCCGCGGCCGGGAACTGCCGAACGAGTACGTCATGCTCTCGGCCCATTTCGACTCGTGGGACGGCGCCTCCGGCGCCACCGACAACGGCACCGGCTCCATCGTGATGCTCGAGGCCATGCGGCTCCTGCGGCTCGCCTACCCCAACCCCCGCCGCACCATCCTGGTGGGCCACTGGAACGCCGAGGAGATGGGCCTGGTCGGTTCGCGCGCCTACGCCGCCGACAACCCGCGCGTCGTGCAGGGCCTCCAGGCCTTCTTCAACCAGGACAACGGCACCGGCCGCGTGGTCAACGTGAGCGCCGCGGGCCTCGTGGGCGCGGGCCCCTCGCTGGCGCGGTGGCTGGGTCAGATCCCGGCCGACATCACGCGCAACATCACCTTCGGCTTCACCGGCAGTCCGTCGGGCGGCGGGTCCGACAACGCCGCGTTCATCTGCTCGGGGGCGCCGGGCTTCGGCCTGGGCTCGGGAAGCTGGGACTACGGGGCCTACACCTGGCACACCAACCGCGACACCTACGACAAGATCTCGTGGGACGACATCCGCAACAACGCCACGCTGACGGCCATGCTGGCCTACCTGGCCAGCGAGGACCCCCAGCGCACCTCGCGCGAGCGGCGGACCGTGATGCCGACGTTCCAGGGCACGCCGGGCAGCTGGCCCACCTGCCAGCCGGCGCCGCGGGCGACGCCCCAGCCGCCGCAGCGGTGAGCCCTCACGAGGCCGTGCCACCCAGCCGCTTCCGGCCGCATCCGTGGCACGGCCTCGAGGCGGGTCCCGCCCCGCCGGACCTGCTGTGGGCGTACATCGAGATCACGCCGTTCGACCTGGTCAAGTACGAGGTGGACAAGCAGACCGGCTACCTCCGGGTGGACCGTCCCCAGCGCACCTCGTCCCAGCCGCCGGCGCTGTACGGCTTCGTGCCCCGGACGTACTGCGCCGAGCGGCTGCGCCTGCTCTCGCCCGCGTCCGCCCGGGGCGACGGTGATCCGCTGGACATCTGCGTGCTGAGCGAGCGCGCCATCGCGCGGGGCGAGATCCTGGTGAAGGCGCGGGTGGTCGGCGGCCTCCAGATGGTGGACGCCGGAGAGGCCGACGACAAGATCATCGCGGTGCTGGACAACGACTACGTCTACGGCGGCGCACGGGAGCTGACCGACCTGCCGCCGGTGCTCATCGAGCGGCTGCAGCACTACTTCGCGACCTACAAGATGGTGCCCGAACAGCCGGCCGCCGTGACCATCGAGCGGACCTACGGCCGCGCGCACGCCCTCGCCGTGGTGCAGGCGGCGCTGGACGACTACGCCGAGGCGTTCGCCGGACCGGCCGCCCCGACGACCACCCGATCCCCCGGAGACGGACGGCCATGACGCAGTCCCGCGACCTCGTGAAAAGCACATCGGCGTCGGCCTCGTGGTCGGCATCGTCGTCGGCGCACTGATGGGCCTCCTCGGCGCGTCGCTGGGCCTCCCGGCCGGCGTGCGCGGCGGCATCACCGGCGCCGTCGTGGTCGCGGCACTGGCCGTGTACCGCCGCATGACCGCACCCAAGGCCTAGCGCGGCATGTCCCGGTCCGCGCACCTGCGTCTGCTGGCGCTGGCAGCGCTCGTCTGGGCCGGGTTCTGGGTGGCCGGTCTGCCCGACTACTATCAGCAGTACTCGTTCGCCGCGCAGCTGGCCCTCTCGCTGCTCCTCGTCCCGCTCGTGGTCGTGATCGGCTTCCGGGTCATCCGCCGCGCGCGTGCGGAGCGGCGCGCCCGGCTCGGGCTGTGGCTGTCGGTCTATTTCACCCTCCCGTTCGCTATGCTCGACTATCTCTACTGCGGCCTGCTGCTCGGCCACGGGTGGGCGTTCCTCGGGCGGTACTGGTACCTGACGGTCTACTACGTCATCCCGTGGCTCATCTTCCTCCCGATCGGCGTGCGGCTGGCGCGGCCGCGCCCGGCGGCCGGCATGGCGGCGGGCCCTTGAAGGACGGAGCGGTCCGGACCACATTCGCGGGAACCACCGAGCACCCAGGGACCACGGACGCCCCCGCGAGGGAGGCGAGGACACGATGTTCATCAGTGATCTGAAGTACGCCCTGCGCACCCTGACGCGGTCGCCCGGCTTCGCGCTGACCGTGGTCCTCACCCTCGGGCTCGGCATCGGCGCCAACACCGCCATCTTCAGCGTCGTCCGGGGCGTCCTGCTCCGCCCCCTGCCCCACCGCGACGGTGACCGGCTGGTCTACCTCAGGCAGTCCATCGACGGCCCGGGCGGCGAGAACATCGTGTTCTCGGTCCCCGAGATCAACGACTTCCGGGAGGGCGTCCCCGCCCTCGGCGGCATCGCCGAGTACTCGGGCATGACCTACACGCTCGAGGGCGAGGGCGACGCCGTCACCATGAACGTCGGCCTGGTCACCGGCAACTACTTCAGCGTCATGGGCCTCGCGCCGGTGCTCGGCCGCGGCCTGCTCGCCAGCGACGACGGGACCGGCGTCCCGCCGGTGATGGTGCTGACGCACGCGTACTGGGTGAAGCGGTTCGGCGGCGACAGTTCGGCCGTGGGCCGCACCGTGCGGGTCGGCGGCCGGCCCGTCGAGATCGTGGGCGTGGTCCAGCCGGCGCCCACGTTCCCGACCCGGATGGACGCCCTGCTCAACATGGTCATCAGCGAGCACCATACCAGCGCGCTGATGGTCCAGGGCCGCACCCACCGGATGACGGAGGTCGTCGCCCGGCTGGCGCCCGGCGCCACCCTGGCGCAGGCCCGCAGCCAGGTCGCCACGGTCCGCGCGCGGGTCGAGGCCGACCACCGGGACGCCTACGACCCGGGGTCGGGCTACCAGGTGACCGTCCGCCCCTTCCAGGAGGTGCTCGGCGAGCGGGCCCGCCCCACGCTGTGGCTGCTGATGGGCGCCGCGGCCTTCGTGATGATCATCGCCGTCGCCAACGTGGCCAACCTGACGCTGATGCGCGGCGTGCGGCGTGAACAGGAACTGGTGGTGCGCGCGGCCCTTGGCGCGGGCACCGGGCGCATCCGCCGGCTGCTGCTGGCCGAGAACCTGGTGCTCGCCCTCGCGGGCGCCGCCCTCGGCCTGCTGGTGGCCGTCGGCGGCATCCGCCTGCTCATCGCGCTGGCCGAGCGCTACTCGCCGCGCGCCGGCGAGATCCGGCTCGACGGCATGGTGCTGGGCTTCACGGTCCTGCTGTCGGTCGTCGTCGCGCTCATCCTGGCGTACGCCCCGCGCCTCGCGAAGGAAGGCACGCTCGGCGCCTGGCTGGCCGCCGGCGCGAGCCGCGCCAGCGGCGGCCTGCGGCGTCAGCGGCTCCAGCGTTCCCTGGTCGTCGCCCAGTTCGCCGTGTCGGTCATCCTGCTCACCGGCGCGGGCCTGCTGACCCGGACCATGCTGCGCCTGGCCTCCGTGGACAGCGGCCTGGCGACCGAACAGGTGCTCACCATGGAAGTGCCGATCGCCGGCGGCACCCGCAGTGATACCGACGCCAAGACGCTCTACGAGCGCATGCGCATGGAGCTCGACGCCCTGCCGGGCGTGGAGCAGGTGGGCCTCGGCTCCACCATGCCGCTGCGCAACACCCCCTTCCAGCTCGAGATCAAGGCGGAAGGCGTGACGAACGCACCGGGCGCTGCCATGCCGCGGGCCGAGTACCGCACGGCCAGCCCGGAGTACTTCGGCGCCGCGGGCATCCCGCTGAAGCGCGGCCGCCCGTTCTCGGTCAGCGACGACACGGCCTCGGGCCGGGTGGTGATCATCAACGAGACGCTGGCGAAGCAGATGTTCCCGGGCCGCGACCCCATCGGCCAGCGGCTGGCCTGGACCGGCGACGTGCTGCGCTTCATCCCGGTGAGCGGCGACTGGCGCACCGTGGTCGGCGTGGTCGGCGACACCAAGGACGGCGGGCTCGACGCCGAGCCGCGGGCCGTGATGTTCATGCCGTTCGCCCAGGAAGTGACGTTCTCGGGCGGCCTGGTCATCCGCGCCGAGCGCGACCCGGCGGCGCTGGCGGCCTCGGCCACCCGCCTGGTCCGCGGCATGGCGCCGCAGGACCCCATCGACAACGTGCTGACGGTCTCCGAGATCCGCGACCAGAGCGTGGCGCCGCGGCGGCTCAACGCCGCGCTGGTCTCCTCGTTCGGCATCCTGGCCGTCATCATCGCGGCCGTGGGCATCGCCGGCGTGCTGGCCTTCTCGGTCAGCGCCCGGGTGAACGAGATCGGCATCCGCATGAGCCTCGGGGCCGACAGCGGCATGGTCCAGCGCATGGTCCTGCGCGAGGGCGGCGTCCTCCTGGCCGTGGGCCTGGTGCTCGGCGTGGGCGGCGCCCTGCTCGCCACCCGGCTCATCCGGGGCATGCTGTTCGGCATCGCGCCCAACGACCCGGTCACCCTGGCGGCCGTGGCCGCGCTGATGCTCGCCGTGGGGCTCGGCGCCTGCTGGATCCCGGCCCTGCGCGCCGCGCGGATCGACCCCGCGGTGGCGATGCGGGGGCAGTGACGCCGATGCCCATCGTCCTGTCCTTCGCCGTCCGCCGCGCGCCCCGCTCGGTCCGGCCGGCCGGATCCATCGCCGCCGTGCGCCCCCCGGCACGCGCCGCGCGCACGAGCGTGACCCTGCTCCCGTGACAGGTCCCCGGTGGTTCAGGCATCGCGCGTGGATACCGGTCGCGTGGCTCCTGTGCCTGGTGAACCTGGGCGCCGTCTGGTTCGCCGCCCGGCCCGGCGAGCCGTGGCACGCGACCATCCACGCGGCGCTCGCGGTGCTGTTCGGCCTCGGAGCGCGTCACCTCGCCGGCCGCGCGACGGCCGAGCCCGACGTGGTGGGGCGGCTGAGGGAACTCGAGGCCCTGCTCGCCGACCCTGACAGCCTGCCGGGCATGGAAGGCCGCCTCGCCGAGCTCGAGGAACGCCTCGACTTCACCGAGCGGGCGCTGGCCGACGTCCGGACCCGCGCGCGGCGCCCGCCCGAC
>CAZJZC010000181.1:0-5016 GCA_964550365.1 uncultured Gemmatimonadales bacterium
CAGCCACCCGCACATCATCCCCATCTACGCCGTCCGCGACGACGACCAGCTGCTGTTCTTCGTGATGAAGTTCATCGAGGGGCGGCCGCTCGACTCGATCATGGGGGAGCTCGGCAGCCTGCCGATCACCATGGCCCAGGCCATCCTCACCAAGGTGGGCGAGGCGCTGGGCTACGCGCACCGGCGCGGCGTGGTCCATCGCGACGTGAAACCGGCGAACCTCATGATCGACGTGGAAGGCCAGCCGATCGTCACCGACTTCGGCATCGCCAAGGTGGCCGACACCCGCGGTCTCACCATGACGGGCGCGACCATCGGCACGCCGACCTACATGAGCCCCGAGCAGTGCGCGGCCGGCACCATCACCGGTGCGTCCGACCAGTATTCGCTGGGCGTGGTGGCCTACCAGATGCTCGCTGGGCGCCTGCCGTTCCAGGGCGACAGCATCGTGGGCCTGCTGTACCAGCATTGCCACGAGCCGCCGCCGCCGTTCCGCGACCTGCGGCCCGAGTGCCCGCCCGCGGTCCACGACGCGGTGATGAAGATGCTGGCCAAGAAGCCGGACGACCGCTTCCCGTCGCTGGAGGCGGCGGTGCAGGCCATGGGCGCCGTCTCGCTCGCGTTCGACGACCCGATCCGCAGTCAGCTGATGACCATGGCCAAGGTCGGCGGCAACCTGTCGATCCTCAAGCGCGTCAGCACGCCCCGCAGCCCGACCCCGCTGCGCTCACGCCAGGCCAAGGGGACCGGCGCGCCGAAGAAGACCACGGTCGTCGCCGACGCCGGCCCGTCCGCCGATGCGGCCGCCGCCCAGGCCGCGGCCACGGCGGCGCTCGCCACGGCGCAGGCGCAGGCCCGCTCCGGACGCCGGGCCCTCTGGGGCGTCCTGGCCGCGGTGGTGCTCGGGGCGGGCGGCTTCGCCATCTGGCAACGGCCCTGGGAGCCGCGGCCGGGGCCGGCGGCGAGCGTGGCGGCGGCCAGCCTCGTGGTCCAGCCGTCCAGCGGCGTCCTGGACGTCGGCGCCACGCTCCAGCTCGGCGCCGCCGCGCTGGATTCCGCCGGCGGCTCGCTCAGCGTGCCCGTCACCTGGACCAGCGACAATGCCGCCGTCGCCACCGTGACGCCGGGCGGGCTGGTCCAGGCCGTGAGCGCCGGGACGGCGCGCATCGCGGCGACGGGCGGCGGGCTCTCGAGCGCCGCCCAGGTGACCGTGACGGCGCAGACGGCCGCGCCGCCCCCGCCGGTCGGCCTGGCCACCGCGACCGTCGCCCGGATCCGGGTGGACGGCGCGCCGACGTCGCTCCCCGTGGGCGGCTCGGCGCAGCTGCGCGCGATCCCGCTCGATGCGCAGGGCGCCTCGGTCCCCGGCCGCACGCTGACCTGGTCGAGCAGCGACCCGGCCCAGGCCACCGTGAGCCCGGCCGGCCTGGTCAGCGCCGTGGCGCCCGGCAGCGCCACCATCCTGGTGCGCAGCGGCGCCGTGACCGAGCGCGTGACCATCCAGGTGTCGGCGCCCCGGGCCGCGTCGGTGTCGGTCTCCTCGGCCCCCGGCCCGCTGACGGTCGGCGCCACCACGCGGCTCAGCGCCACGGTCCGCGGCGAGGACGGCCGCCCGCTCGGTTCGGCCGTCATCTGGCGCAGCGCCGACGCCCGGGTCGCCTCGGTGAGCGACGGCCTGGTCACCGCCGTCGGCGCCGGCTCGACGACCATCACCGCCGCGGCCGACGGCCGCGAAGGGTCCACCGCGATCACCGTGGTCGCCCCCGAAGGTCCGCGGCCCCCGACGCCCGACCCGACGCCGCCGCCGCCGGCCGTCGATCCGCGCGACGCCATCACGGCCGTCATCCAGGAGTACGCCCGGGCGCTCGAATCGCGGCAGATCTCCGAGGTGCGCCGGGTCTATCCGGACATCTCCGGCGCCCAGTTCCAGACCCTGCAGTCGCTGGAGCAGCTGCGCGTGCGGCTCCGGGTCAGCGGCATCGACGTCCAGGGCGACAACGCCACCGCCACCGTGAGCGGCGAGTACGAGTTCTTCAGCCCCGAGAACCGCCGCACCGAGCGGCTCCCGGTGCGGTTCCAGGCGTCCCTCGAGAACGGAACGGGCGGATGGCGCATCCGCTCGCTGACCAGCCGGTGACGAGGCCCGCGCGTCCCCCGCGGACCGCCCCGCTCCGCGCCGCCGCGGCCGCCGCCCTGGTGCTGACGGCCTGCGTCGAACTCAACGTCAGCCGGCCGGGCGCCATCGCCTCGGTCCGCCTGGCACCCGACACGGTGGTGCTCCGGATCGGCGACACCACCACGGTGCGCGCCTTCGCGATCGACGCCTCCTCGGCCCTGCACGCGCAGGCCATCGTCACCTGGTCGTCGAACCCGACCAGCGTCGCCACGGTCGACGCCACGGGCCGCGTCACGGCCGTCGCGGCCGGGACCGCCACGCTCACCGGCACGGCCGAGGGCGTCCCGGGCCAGGCCGTCGTGCTGGTGACCGGACAGCCGTCGGCGATGGCCATCACGGCGGGCAACAACCAGAGCGGCGCGGTCAATGCGCCCCTGGCGGCGGCGCCCACGGTGCGGGTGAGCGACGCCGGCGGCAACCCCGTCTCCGGCGTCACGGTGACCTTCGCCGTCACCGGCGGCGGCGGCAGCCTGGCGGGCGCGGGCGCGGTCGTCACCGGCCTCGACGGGCTGGCCAGCGGCGGCGCCTGGACCCTGGGTCCCCTGCCCGGCGCCAACACCGTCTCGGCCACCGCGACCGGGACCGGCATCGGCGGCAGTCCGGCCACCTTCACCGCCACCGGGACCGTGGGGCCGCCGAGCGCGGCGATGTCGACCATCACCGCCTCGCCGGAGGCCATCGTCCCCAGCAGCGGAGCGAGCTTCTCCACCATCACGGTGACCGTGAAGGACTCGGCGGGCAGTACCATCGCCGGCGCCACGGTCACGCTCTCGGCCACCGGGACCGGGAACATCCTGAGCCAGCCCACGGCGCCGACCGACCTCCAGGGCCGCGCCAGCGGAGCCCTGAGTTCGAGCGTGGCGGAAACGAAGACGGTCTCGGCGGTGGTGAACGGGACGGTGATGCTGACGCAGACGGCCACGGTCTCGGTCTCGGCGGCCGCCCCGGCCATGCTGGGCGTGTCGACCCAGGCGGCCGGTGCCGTCGCCAACGCGGCCTTCGTGACCCAGCCCGTGGTGGACATCCTGGACGGGTTCGGCAACCGGGTGCCGTCGGCCGGCGACGCGGTGACCGTGTCGCTGGTCTCCGGCAGCGGCACGCTGATCAGTCAGTCGGGATCGTTCACGGTCAACGCGGTCAACGGCCGGGCCACCTTCAGCGGCCTGCGCATCCGCGGCACCCGCACGGGGGGCGACACGCTGGGCACCGGCGCCCACGTGCTGCAGTTCTCCTCGCCGGGCTTCACGGCGGTGCGGTCGGACACCGTGCGGGTGGGCGTGTCGTACGCGTACAACGTCGTCGACGTCTACACGCGCAACGGGTGCATCGGCTGCCACTCCTTCACCTGGGCCAACTCGGTCAACCAGCCCGCGACGCTCGGCGCGTGCGCGCCGCAGACGCGCATCGTGCCGAACGACACCACGAACAGCCTGATCTATGCCAAGATCCGCACCGCCACGCCGGCGTGCGGCGCCGTGATGCCGACGTCGGGACTGATGTCGGCGCTCCAGATCCGCCTGGTCCGCGACTGGATCCTGCAGGGAGCCCTGAACAACTAGGGCCTCAGAAGCTGAACTCCAGGCCGGCCGTCCAGATGAGGTTGGGCTGGAGGCTCGCGCGCCGGAGGGGCGCGATGCCGTTGAGCACCAGCACCGTGCCGCCCCGCACGCTGAACTTCACGCCCAGGGATGCATCCAGCCGGTCCTCCCGGCGGGTCGGGATGGACGTCGCGGGGATCTGGCGCCGGAACGGGATGTCGAAGTCGATCGGGCCGGGCAGGGTCAGCTTCGAGTCGCCGACCTGCCATTCCGAGATCAGGCTGAACGCCACCGTGGCCCAGCGGTTCATCTGGTTGTCGAAGCCGATGGTCGCCAGCGCGGCGTCGTTCTGGAAGTCGCCGGTCCGCACCAGGTAGCCGGCGTTGCCGTGCACGGAGAAGCTGCCGAACGTCGCCCCGAACACGCCGAGGCCGCGCACGGCGGTACCCCCCGAACCCAGCATGTTGGCCTCGTCGCCGGTGGGGAAGCGCACCTCGCCCAGCAGGGCGGCGCCCAGCCGCGGCGACTGCCCCAGGTTGATCTTGACCCGGCCCACCACGTCGCCGAGCCCCGCCGCCGAGGCCGACACGCCGCTGGTGGCGCGCAGGATGGGGTTGTTGATGTCGCCGCCGAAGAAGTGCGGCGGGTTGGGGCCGAACGGATCGATCTGCGCCACGCTGGTCCCGAGGATCGAGACCCGCACGAAGGGCACGGCGACGCCCAGGTCCACGAAGTCCAGGATGCCCCAGGTGGCGAACAGCGAGGCCACCACCACCTCGACGTCGAGTGCCATCTGCATCCGGATCACGTCGTTCTCGAAGGCCGGGTCCCCGCGCCCGGGGTTGCCCACGTCCTCGTGCGCGAAGGCGAACTGGAGGTTGTCGGTCGGGACGCCGTTCAGGGTCGAGTAGTGGATGCTGGTGGCGTTGGCGCCGAGGAAGAACCGTCCCCGTCCGAGGGTCTGCGACCGTTCGGCGAAGATCGGTCCCGCCGAGGTCGAGGAGCGCACCGGGAGGCCGTCCACGATGGTGTAGGTCGCGCCGCTGCTGGTCGAGGCGATGGGGATGCTGGCGGCGCTCTTGGCCACGGCCTCGGTGACGAAGCCGATCACCGTGGTCTGGCCGGCGGCCACGGCCGGCAGGTAGTGGTTGCCGTGTCCGCTGCCGACGTCGAGGCACAGCGGCTCGCCGCAGGTCCCGAAGGTGAAGAGGCTGGACATCTGGTCGCGGAGGCTCTGGGCGCCGAGCGGCGCGGCCGAGGCGCACGCCAGAAGCGCCATCGCGGTCAACGGACGGAGCATCG
>CAZJZC010000182.1:0-5011 GCA_964550365.1 uncultured Gemmatimonadales bacterium
ACCCGGTCAAGGCCGCGGCCGACCTCGACATGCTGGGCATCATCTTCTTCTCGCTCACCTTCGGCGCCGCGCTGACCCTCCTGCCGAAGGAGAAGAGCGAGCCCGTCATGAAGGTGCTCGACGGCATCGGCGAGGTGACGATCAAGCTGATCGACATGGCGATGCTGCTCGCGCCCTACGGCGTCTTCGGCCTCATCTTCGTGGTCACCAGCCGCTTCGGCTTCGCCCTGCTCAAACCGCTGAGCCTGTTCGTGCTCACGGTCATCGGCGGCCTGCTGCTGCACACGCTGGTGAACCTGTCGCTCATCCTGCGGTTCATCGCGGGCATCAGCCCCCTGCTGTTCTTCCGGAAGGTCAAGGCGGCCGTCGTCACCGCGTTCTCGACGTCGTCGTCGGCCGCCACGCTCCCCACGGCGCTCTCGGTCGCCGAGAGCGAGCTCAAGGTGCCGTCGGCGGTGGCCGGCTTCACCCTGCCGCTCGGCACCACCATGTGCATGAACGGCACGGCGCTGTTCGAGGGCGTGGTGGTGCTGTTCCTGGCGCAGGTCTATGGCCTGAACCTCAACGTGCCGACGCAGATCATCGTCGTGGTGCTGGCGGTGCTCACGGCCGTCGGCGCGGCCGGCGTGCCCGGCGGCTCGATCCCGCTGCTGGTGCTGGTGCTCCAGACGGTGGGCGTGCCGGGCGAGTACATCGCGCTGGTCATCGGCGTGGACCGCCTGCTCGACATGTGCCGCACCACGGTGAACGTCACCGGCGACCTGGTCGGCACCTGCGTGGTGGCGCGCTGGGAGGGCAGCTGGGACCCCAAGCAGGTGACGGCGGCCCCGGGGTGATCGCGGCGCGAGGCCGGCGGCCGGCCCCGACCAGGGCCGGCCGCCGCGCCGCCGAAACTTTCCCCCCGGTGCCGGCGTATCAACCGCGATGATCGTCATCGCGCTCACCGCCGCACTCCTCGCCCAGGACACCGTCCCGCCCGGCACCGCCGCCGACCTGGTGGCGCGCGCCCGCGCCGCCCGCGAGCGCAACGAACGGCTCGTGACCGCCTACTCCGCCACCGTCAGCCAGCGCATCGGCGTGGGCGTGCGGGCGCTGTCGCGCGACCGCATGCTGTTCTCCCAGGAGCTGGTCGCGCGGATCGAGTGGCGGCGCGACGCGCCCAGCCGCGTCGAGGTCGTGGGGGCCAGGGAGGCGGCGCCCGCGGTCCAGCGCGGCGTCCACGTGCCCGACGACCTCGCCGACCAGGTCCGCTGGCTGGTCATCAACCCGGCCGAGGACTACCTGCGCCTGGTGGGCGCCGACGCCGACGGCTTCGTCTACCCCCTGCGCGAGGGCGGTGAGAACGACTACCGCTTCAGCGCCGGCGACACCACCACCATCATGCTGCCCGACGGCCGCACCATCCGCCTGCTGGAACTCGTGGTCACCGCGCGGCGCCCCGACTTCCGGCTGATGAACGGCTCGCTCTGGTTCGACGCCGATTCCTACGGCCTGGTGCGCGCGGCGTTCCGGCCGGCGCGCGCCTTCGATTTCCGCCGCGACGCCGACGAGGAGGAGCGCCGCGACGTGCCGGGGTTCATCAACCCCGGCGCCGAGGTGCGCTACGTCACGATCGAGTACGGGCTCTACGAGTTCCGCTGGTGGATGCCGCGCTACATCGCCATCGACGCCGTCGGCACCGTGGGATCGCTCATGAGCGCACCGTTCCGCTACGAGCGGACTTACACCGATTACCGGGTCCGCGGCGGCGCGCCGCCCCCCGAGGGCGGCACGTTCCGCCCGGCCGGCACCGTGCGGCGGCGCGAACGCGGCGCGCGCGGCGATTCGGCCGCGGCGGCGGAGGCCGCCGACCCGATCCGGCGCGCGGAAGAGCGCCGCGCGCGGGCCGACAGCATCCGCCGCGAGATCGACGCGTGCGTCCGCCGGGCCAACGAGGAGGCCGAGGCCGAGACCGCGGCCGACGCGGCCGACCGTGACGAGCGCCGCCGCCGGGTCCGCGTGCGGGTCCGCAACTGCACCCGGCGCGACGAGTCCGACAGCGCGCTGGTGGTGGTGATCCCGGCCGACACGGCCGCCATGCTGGCGAGCCCGGAACTCGGCGCGCCGATCCTGGCCATGGGCGACGTCATCAGCGAGCAGGAGCTGCGTCAGCTCGGCGGCGCGCTCGGCGTCATCGCCCAGCGCCCCTGGGGCTTCCAGGCCGACCTGCCGCGCGGCCTGTGGGCCCCGTTCGAGCAGGCCCGCTACAATCGCGTGGAGGCCCTCTCGCTGGGACTGCGCGGGACGCTCGACTTCGGCCGCCTGGCGGCCGACGGCGCCGTGCGGCTGGGCATCGCGGACCTCGAGCCGAACGCCGAGCTGGGCCTCACCCGGCCGGCGACGCGCGCCCGGTACCGGCTTGGCGTCTTCCGCCGGCTCGCGGCGGCCAATCCCGATACCCGACCCTTCGGGGCGCTCAACTCGTTCTCGGCCTTCTGGCTCCAGCGCGACGACGGCGAGTATTACCGCACGCTTGGCCTCGAACTCACGGGCCGGAACACCGGGAGCGGCTGGTGGAGCTGGCGGCTGTTCGCCGAACGCCATCGGCCGGCGTCCGTCGAGACCCAGGTCAGCCTGCCGCGACTGTTCAGTCCGGCCCGCACGTTCCGGCCGAACATCGCGGCGCAGGACGCGGACCTGGCGGGCGCATCGCTCACCCTGCGCGGCACCCGGGTCGTGTCACGGAGCGTGGTCCTCGGGGCCGACGCCGTGCTCGACGGCGCCACCGGCGACTTCGACTACGGCCGCGGCGCCCTCACCCTGCGCACGACGCTGGCGCCCGGCGGGCCGGCGGCATTCGCGATCGAGGTCGCGGCGGGCGCCACGGCGGGTCGCGCGCCGGTGCAGGGGCTCTTCTACCTGGGCGGACCGGCCACCGTGCGCGGCTATGCCGGCGGCGCGGCGGCCGGTCCGATGTTCTGGCGCGGCCGAGCCGAGGTCGCCGGCAGCGGCGACCCGGGGGCCCGGCTGGCGCTGTTCGCCGACGCCGGCTGGACCGGCACGCGCGACGTGTTCTTCTCGGGTCGTCCGCTGGTGGGCGCCGGCGTCGGCGCCAGCTTCCTCGACGGGCTGGTGCGGCTGGACCTGTCCCACGGCTTCGGCGCGGGCGGCGGGTGGCGCTTCGACTTCTATGCCGACGGGATCTTCTGACCGGCAGGCCCGCCGGTCCTACGCCTCGGCCAGCCGCCGTGCCAGCCGCAGTGCGCCGGCGGCGGCGTCGAACGGCTCCAACGCCACCGTCACGTTCGGGGCGAGCAGGGACAGCCGCCCGGCCGTGAGCTGGCGGTAGTACTTCCGGTTCGCCAGCAGGCCGCCGCCGAGCGCGACGGTCACCTTCCCGCCGCCGAAGCGTGTTGCCAGGTTGCGGGCGTGCCGGGCCAGGAAGTCGGCGCCCGCCTCCACCACGCGCCGTGCCGGCCCGTCGCCGCCTTCGGCCAGCTCGATGACGTCGGGCGCCAGCGCGGCCACGTCGGCGACCGTCGCTCCGGCGATCCACCGGGGCCACTCGTCGACGCTCAGCCGGAGCCGGTCGGCGAGCCGCTCGCGCAGGCCGGTCGGCGGCCCCAGGCCCTCCGACGCGAGGCCCGCGGCTCGCAGGCCGGCCATGCCCAGGTCGTAGCCCGAGCCGTGATCGCCCAGGCGCGGACCGAGGCCGCCGTTGCGCGCCATGGTGCCGTCGCCCAGCCGGGCCCACGCCACCGAGCCGGTGCCCGCGATGAGCACGATGCCCGGACCGTCGGGGAACGCCTCGGCGAGCGCGACCTCGGCGTCGGTCGTCACCGCCACCCGCGCGGCGAGGTTCAGCGCCACGATGGCCTTCTCCAGCTCGGTGCGCTCGGGCTCGCGGCCCGCGCCCGAGGCGCCGACCACCAGGGCCCGCGCCGGGGGCTCGAAGCGGGCGCGCTGGAGCGCCTCGCGGCAGGCTGTGGCGATGGCGGCCGCGGCCACCAGCGCGGTGCCCGGCCGCACCGCGCCGGGGCCGCCGTCGCCGTGCGCCAGCACCGCGCCGCCACCGTCCCCGACGGCCGCGTGCGACCGGGACGCGCCCGCGTCCACCCCGAGCAGGACCATCGTCATGCCGTGTCCCCTCCGTGCGCCGAGCCGGCGGCGCGGCCGAACAGCGAACAGGTCAGCCCGATCCCGACGCTGAGGACCAGGCCCATTGGTACATACCACGGCCAGGCGAGCCGGGCCAGCGCCGTCAACGCCGCCGGCCGCCCCAGCGGCGGACCGAGCGGGCCGGCGAACACCACCAGTGCCATCAGGCTCGCGCCGAGGATCAGCGCGGTCATCACGTCCCGCTCGCGGACCCGCGGGAATCGTGCCAGCACGAACGCGCCCAGCAGGGCGCCGTAGGTCAGCGAGGCGACCGACAGCGCCACCACGACGACCGGCGTGTCGCGGCCATGGAACAGCAGGGCGCCGCCGATGAGCACCAGGGCCCACAGCAGGGTGAACAGCCGGCCGGCCTTCAGCAGGTGCGCGTCGTCGCCGGTCCGGCCGGCCAGCGGCGCGTACCAGTCGGCGGTCGTGGCCGAGGCCAGCGAGTTGAGCGAGCTGGCGATGGTGCTCATGGCCGCGGCCAGGATGCCGGCCACGGCCAGCCCGGCGAACCCGCCGGAGAGGTGGGCCGTCACGAAGCTGGGGAACACCGCGTCGCCCGCCATGTCGCGTCCGGCCGGGAACGCCGTCCAGAGGGCCGCGCCCACGAGAAGGAAGAGGGCGAACTGCGCCATCACCGCCAGCCCGCTCCCCACCAGCGCCAGACGGGCGTCGCGGAGCGAGCGGGTGGCCAGCAGGCGCTGGACGATGAGATGGTCGGTGCCGTGCGAGGCGGTCGAGAGCAGGGCGCCGCCCAGCACCGCGGTGCCGAAGGCGTAGGGGCGCGTGAGGGAGATGCCCAGGTCGAACACCGCCAGCTTGCCGGCCTCGCGCGCCGCGTCCAGGGCGCCGGGCGCGAGGCGCAGGGCCA
>CAZJZC010000183.1:0-4932 GCA_964550365.1 uncultured Gemmatimonadales bacterium
GGAGGGGCGATGTCGTTTCAGCCGTTCGCGATGGAACGCTGGCAGAGCACCTGGGAGAACCGGGTGCGCTTCAACCTCTCCGAGAGCGGCGTCCATCCGCTCACGACCGCGGAGCTGCTGGCGCTGGCCGGCGCCGACGCGGCCGACGTCCTCGGCCGGGCGCTCGGCTACCCGCAGTCCAACGGCACCGAGCCGCTCAGGGCCGCCATCGCCGCCGACTATGCGGGCGCATCGGCCGACCACGTCCTGGTCACCAGCGGCAGTGCCGAAGCCAACTTCGTCAACTGCTGGCGGCTGCTCGAGGCGGGCGACCAGGTCGCCGTGGTGCTGCCGGCCTACATGCAGACCTGGGGCCTGGCGCGGAACTTCGGCGCCGAGATCCGGTCCATCCGGCTGCGGGAGGAACTCGGCTGGCAGCCGGACCCGGCCGAGATCGACGCGGCCATCACCGGCCGCACCCGGCTGGTCGTCGTCACCAACCCGAACAACCCGACCGGCGCCGTCATGGCGCCCGCGCTGATGGACCGCATCGCGGCGCGGGCCGACGCCGTCGGCGCCTGGCTCCTCGCCGACGAGGTCTACCGGGGCGCCGAGCGCGCGGGCCCGGTCACGCCGTCCTTCTGGGGCCGCGCCGAGCGCGTGGTCGTGGTGAACGGGCTGTCCAAGGCCTATGGGCTTCCCGGCCTGCGCATCGGCTGGGCGGTGGCGACCCCGGCACACTGCGAGGAGCTCTGGTCGCGCAAGGACTACACCACCATCGGCCCGACGGTGATGAGCGACGCGCTGGCCCTCCTGGCCCTGCGGCCCGCGGTGCGCGCGCGGATCTTCGAGCGGACCCGCGGCATCATCCGCGACAACTGGGCCGTCACCGAGGAGTGGCTGCGGTCGCTCGGCGGGGAGTTCGCGTGGCGGGCGCCGGATGCCGGCGCCATCGTCTGGGCCCGCTATTCCAACCCCGCCGGCTCCTCGGCCCTGGCCGAGGACCTGCGCGCGCGGCACGACGTGCTCATCGTCCCCGGCGACCAGTTCGGCATGGACCGCTATGTCCGGCTCGGGTTCGGCCCGCCCGCGAGCGAGCTGCGTCAAGCCCTCGAGCGCGTCGCGCTCGCCTTCCGGGGACAGACCGTGTGATCATCGCCAACGCCCGCCGGACCGCCGGCCGCAGCGTCACCATCCGCGCGCCGTGGGACGGCGCCGAGGTGGGGATCCACCCCCTCGGCACCGCCGCCGACATGGACGCCGCCGTCGCCGCCAGCGCCGCCGCCTCCGAGGCCTGTCGGACCATGCCGGCGTTCGAGCGCGCCGCGTGCCTGCGCCGCATCGCCGACGGCCTCGAGGCAGCGCTGGACGGGTTCGCCGAGCTGCTGGCCCGGGAGGCCGGCAAACCGCTGAGCCAGGCCCGGCTGGAACTCGAACGCGCGGTGTTCGTCTTCCGGGACGGCGCCGAGGAGGCCACGCGCATCGGCGGCGAGGTCATGCCGCTCGATGTCCTGCCGGCCGGCCGCGGCCGGCTCGGCTTCACCCGCCGCTTCCCGCTCTCGCCCATCGCCGCCATCACGCCGTTCAACTTCCCGGTGCTGCTCGCCGCCCACAAGATCGCGCCGGCCATCGCCTGCGGCGCCGCGATGACGCTCAAGCCGCCGCCGCAGGATCCGCTCACCACCCTGCGCCTCGGCGAGCTGGTGGCCGCCTCGGGCTACCCGGCCGGCGGCGTGAACGTGGTGCCGTGCGAACTCGATGTGGCCGAGCGGCTGGTGCGGGACGAGCGCGTCCGCATGATCACGTTCACGGGCAGTGCGCGCGCCGGCTGGGCGATCCGCGCCCAGGCGGGCACGCGGCGCGTGGCGCTCGAACTCGGCGGGAACGCCGGCGTCATCGTGGAGCCCGACGCCGACGTGGCGTTCGCGGCGAAGCGGTGCGCCGTCGGCGGCTACGCCTACGCCGGCCAGTCGTGCATCTCGGTCCAGCGCATCCTGGTGCATCAGGACGTGTACCCGGCGTTCCTCGAGCGCTTCGTGGGTCACGTCGCCGCGCTCACGGTCGGTGATCCGCTGGACCCGGCGACGGAGGTGGGGCCCATGATCAGCGAGGACGCGGCGCGGCGCGCCGAGTCCTGGATCGCCGCCGCCGTGGCGGCCGGCGCCCGGATCGAGACCGGCGGCACGCGCGCCGGCACGGTGCTCCGGCCCACGGTGCTCACGGACACGACCCCCGGGATGGCGGTGAACTGCGAGGAGGTCTTCGCGCCCGTCACCACGGTGACGCCCTACCGCGACTTCGACGCCGCCGTCGCCCGGCTCAACGACTCGCCCTACGGGCTGCAGGCCGGGGTCTTCGCCCGCGACGTGGCGCGGCTCCTGCGCGCCTGGGAGCGCCTCGACGTCGGCGGCGTCATGGGCAACGACATCCCCAGTTTCCGCGTCGACCGCATGCCCTATGGCGGCGCCCGGGCCAGCGGCCTGGGACGTGAGGGCGTCCGCTGGGCCATCCAGGAGATGACCGAGCCGCGCCTGCTGACTCTTCCCGGGGGTTGAGACCATGACCGAGCCGCGGCACAGCGGTCCCTGGTGGTCGCGCACCGTCGTGACCATCGCCGTCGAGCAGATGGCGCACCGGCCGCCGCTGCCGCGGCGCTGGATCGCCTACTGCGTCGCGGCCTACCTGATCCCCGTCATCGCGCTCGGCGCCCTGCCCGAGGAGCTCGGGACGGTGCGCGAGGTCTCCTGGCTCACGACCCTGGCCCCGGCGTTCATCTTCTCGCTCCACTTCGGCATGCTCGGCGCGCTCGCCGGCCTGATCGCGGGCACCGTGCTGTACGCCGCGGTGCAGCTGATCTTCGGCCTCCAGCTCGTCGAGGTGAACCAGGACGTCCTGCTGCCGATCTACGTGTCGTACGGCATGCTGGCGATCGCGGTGGGCTGGCTGTCACAGCAGCTGCATGACTACTACGGCCGGCTGCTGCGGGCCGAACGCCTGGCGGCGATCGGCGAGGTGGCCATCACCCTGCAGCACGAGCTGAACAACGCGCTCCAGGCCATCAGCGCCGAAGCCGGCGCGCTCCATGCCGGCCGGGGCCTCGATGACCACGGCCGCGAGGGCGTGACGACCATCCTCGACATGACCCGGCGGATCCAGCAGAACCTGCAGAAACTGACGACGATGACGTCGGCCCCGACGACGGCCTATGTCGGCCGGACGAAGATGGTGGAACTGCCGTCCTGAGCGCCCGGGTCAGCCGGTCGCGGCCTCGTCGATCCGGGCCGCCAGCGCCAGGTCCTTCGCGGTGATGCCGCCCGCGCTGTGCGTCGCCAGGCGCATCGTGACGGCCGTCCAGCGGATGTCGATGTCGGGGTGGTGGTCGGCGGCGTCCGCCAGCACGGCCACCCGGTCCACGAAGCGGATCCCGTCGGCGAACGCGGCGAAGGTGTAGCGCTTCACGATCGCGTCGCCCTCGCGCGACCAGCCGGCCAGCTGCTTGAGGCCGGCCTTGATCTCGATGTCGCTCAGTCCGCCCATGGCGCCTCCGTCACTGCAACATGCTCCGGATGACAAGATACGACACCGCCGCGATCACCGCCGACAGGGGGATGGTGAGGATCCAGGCCCAGACGATGCGTCCCGCCACGCCCCAGCGCACCGACGAGACCCGCTGGGCGGCGCCCACGCCGCTGATGGCGCCGGTGATGGTGTGGGTGGTCGAGACCGGGATGCCGAAGCCGCTCGCCAGGAACAGCGAGACCGCACCCGCCGTCTCGGCGCAGAACCCGCCGTACGGCCGCAGCGCGGTGATGCGCTGACCCATGGTCTTGACGATCCGCCAGCCGCCGGCCAGGGTGCCGAGCGCGATCGCCGCGTGGGCCGACAGGATCACCCACCACGGGATGTGGTCCATCGAGGTGATGTGGAGGAAGCTCCACTGGTGGTCGGCGAAAGCCGCCTGGGACGTGAACAGCAGGCCGACGATGATGCCCATGGTCTTCTGGGCGTCGTTGGCGCCGTGCCCGAGTGAATAGGCCGCGGCCGAGATCAGCTGCAGGCGCCGGAACCAGGAGTCGATGTTGCGTGGGTGCGCGCGGCGGAACGACCAGCCGACGAGCACCATCATCAGGACGCCGAGCGTGAAGCCGATCGTCGGCGCCAGGAAGATGAACAGGATGGGCTTGACCCAGCCGCTCAGGATCAGCGCGTGCACGCCGGCCTTCGCCACCGCCGCGCCGGCGTACCCGCCCATCAGCGCGTGCGAGGAGGAGGAGGGGATGCCGTAGTACCAGGTCACCAGGTTCCAGACGATGGCGCCGATCAGGCCGCCGAGGATGACCTGCGGGTCCACCATGGACACGTCGATCAGGCCCTTGCCCATCGTCTTCGCCACCGCCGTGCCGAAGCCGAACGCGGCGGCGAAGTTGAAGAACGCGGCCCACGCCACGGCCCACTGCGGCGAGAGGACCCGCGTCGAGACCACGGTGGCGATCGAGTTCGCCGCGTCGTGGAACCCGTTGATGAAGTCGAAGATGTAGGCGATCACGACGATCGCCAGCACGAAGGTGACCGTGTCCACGGCGCCTACGCGTGCTTCAGGGAGATGCTCTCGAGCACGTTGGCCACGTCCTCCGTCTGGTCCACGCAGCGCTCGAGGTTGTCGTAGATCTCCTTCCACTTGATCAGCTCGATGGCGTTGGTCTCGGTGTCGAACAGCCGCCCCAGCATCTCGTGGTAGATGACGTCGGCCTCCTCCTCCAGCTGCTTGGCGGCGATGGAGGCCTGCATCACGGCGCCGTCACGGCGCTTCAGCTGGGTGACGCCCACCTCGAGCGTGGCCACCGCCTTGGCGATCACCTCGCACAGCGGCACGATGCCCTCGGGCGCCTTGCCCACGCGGAAGATCTGGGCCCGCCGTGCCACGCCGTCGATCACGTCGATCACGTCGTCGAG
>CAZJZC010000184.1:0-4918 GCA_964550365.1 uncultured Gemmatimonadales bacterium
GTTTCGCGAGGATCAGCCCGGCGGGCGTCGGGACGCGTCGCGTCGGGGCGCGGCATCGCCGCGGGCGGACCGGATCGCCGGCCCGGTTCGCCGGGGTCAGCCGATCGCTCGGGCCGCGCATCGGGCGTCCGGTATGGCTCGTCGCTGCGGCGGCGCTCGCCGCCCGATCCGGGGACGATCTCGATCCCAGGCTCGCCGGAGCGCCGGCGCGGCGTTTCGGATCCGAAGCCGCGGGTCTCACCGGCGCCCGTCTCGGCGCGACGCCGCCCATCGGGACTCTCCTGGGCGCCGGGTCCGCGGCGCGAGGGCTCCGTCCATGGACTGTCGTTGCTGCCGCGGCGCGGCAGGTCGAGGTCCGGAGCCACGCGGCGCGCCGGCATGCGCGGTGCAGGCACCGCCCCGACGCCGCCGACGTTCACGGCGCCCACGCCCCGGTCCTCGGGGCGACGGCCGGCGTCGGCCATGTCGCGCCGCCGATAGTCCACGCCGCTCGGCGCGCCATCGCGGTCCTTGAACACGTAGCGGGCCGGCGCCGTCGGATAGGTGTAGACCACCCGCGAGCCGCCATAATAGCGGGTCGGATACCAGTAGCTCGGGTAGTAGTACCAGGGGTCCGACCACACCACGAGCGTGTACCGGCGGCACCAGGCGCGGTACGGGTCCCAGGTGGACCAGGGCACGTAGGCGTGGCAGTCGTAGCACACGAAGCGCGGATACTCGTATCGGCGCTCCACATAGTAGGGCGTCAGGTGCGTGTCGAAGTCGTAGTAGCGGTCCGGCAGCAGGTGGCCGACCAGTTCCTCGAGCGAGGACCGGGGATCACCGTGCACCCGGCCGTCGCTGATGGACCGGACGTCCCAGCGGCCGTAGTCGTCGATCACGCGGTAGTCGTACGGCTCGGCGGAGGCGACGGCGAAGATGTAGCCGACGCCCGGGTAGTCGTTGACCACGAAGGCGACGCCGCGCTCCCAGTTGGAGACCGAGTAGGTGGCTCCGCCTTCGGCCCAGTTGTCGTCGTCCGGGCTGCGGGGGAACAGCACGCGCACCCGCCCGTCGGTGTCCACGCGGAAGACCGTGACGTAGGCGCCGCGTTCGGTGCGATAGTAGACCCGGATGCGATCGTTCCGCTCGTGCAGGTCGCCGCCCGAGATCCATACCCGGATGCCCGGGCCGTGGCGAAGGAGCGGCGTGACGGAGCGGTCGGACGCCGTAGCGCTGACGGCCGCGGCGGCGGTGAGAGCGGTCAGGATCATCGCGGTGCGAAACATGGGCAGCTCCAGGTCGAACACGTCCACTCACCCAGTAGGGCAGGGAGCGTGCCAGTCCGTCGGATTCGTTCCAAGTAGTTCATTGACAAAGAGTTGGAAGATTGACCCGAGCCCGGCTACCTTTCGGCGTGTCCACAATGGATGACAACGAGTGACCCCCGTCGCCCCTCCGGGCCGGCTGGACCTGCTCGACCCGCGCGAGGTTGCCAGCCTCGGCGGGATCGAGGTCGTGGCGCGCGGGGTGGTCGAGGGATTCCTCTCCGGTCTCCACCGGTCGCCGTTCCGCGGCTTCTCGGTGGAGTTCGCCGAGCACCGTCCCTACCAGCCCGGCGATGAACTGCGCTACCTCGATTGGAAGGTCCTGGGCCGGCGGGACCGGCTCTACGTCAAGCAGTACGAGGAGGAGACCAACCTCCGCGCGACTCTGGTGCTGGACGTGTCGTCGTCGATGGCCTGGACGGGCGACGCGGCGCGGACCCTCACGAAGCACGCCTACGCGTCACGCCTGGCCGCGGCGCTGGCGCTGGTGCTGGTGCGCCAGCGCGACGCCACCGGCCTCATCGCCTACGACGACACGGTACGTACGGTGATCCCTCCGCGCGCGCGCCTGGCACAGTGGCAGGTGCTGGTGCGCGAGCTGGCGGCGTTGACGCCGGGCGGCGGCACGGCCGCCGAGCGGGCCCTGCCGCGCGTGGTCGAACTGCTGAAACGCCGCGGGCTCGTGGTCCTCATCAGCGACCTGCTGGTGGATCGCGAGCGCACGCTCCAGGCCATGCGCTACCTGCGTCACCGCGGGCACCACGTCACCGTCTTCCACGTGATGGACGCTGCCGAGGTGGAATTGATGGGCCCGGCAGAGGCCCGCTACGTGGACCCGGAAACGGGCGCGAGCGTGGTGGCCAGCGCCGCCGACCTGCGGCGCGCCTATCGCGACACGGTCGAGGGCGTGGTCGCCGCGTGGCGCCGCGCCTGCCGCATGAGCGGCATCGCCTACCATCGCGTGGTGACCGACCAGCCCTTCGGCCACGCGTTGCGCCGCGCCGCCGAACGTCGCGCTCGCCTCGGCTGATGTTCTTCCTGTCGCCGCTGGCACTGTTCGGACTGGCGGCCGCGCTGGTCCCTCCGCTCCTCCACCTGTTCCAGCGGCGCCGCCCGCCCGACCTGTCGTTCCCGGCGGTGCGCTACCTGCAGCAGACGGAGCGCGAGGCCCAGCGCCAGGTGAGACTGCGGCACCTGCTGCTCCTGGTCCTGCGGATGCTCGCGGTGGTGCTCATCGTGCTGGCCGCGGCCCGGCCCGTGGTGCCGAGCGGCGCGGCGGCGCTGCACGAGCCCACGGCGCTGGTGGTGGTGCTCGACAACTCGCTGTCGTCGGGCGCGGTCCTCGCCGGGACGCGCGTGGTGGATGACCTGGCGGCGCGCGCGCGCGAGACGTTCCGGGCCGCGCAGCCGGGCGACGCGCTCTGGCTGCTCATGGCCGACGGCATCGCGCGGCGGGGTTCGCCCGATGAACTGCTGGCGCTGGCCGCCACGGCGCGGCCGGAGGCCCGGCGCCTCGACCTGCCGTCGGCGGTGCGCACCGGTGCCAGGCTCGTGGCGGCCTCCGGCTACGCCAGGGCCGAGGTCCACGTGCTCTCCGACGGGCAGCGGACGGCACTCTCCTCCGCCGAGCCGGGCTCGGTCGCGGACTCGCTGGCGACGGCCGGTCCCGCGTCCCCCGGGGGGCGCGACGTGGTGCGCGACAGTTCGATCGTCGGGCTTCCGTTGCTGATCTACCAGCCGAACGCGCCGCCGCCGCCGAACAGGGGCGTGACGGAGGTGCGGCCGCAGCCACGCGTGTGGCTGCCGACGGCCGGCGCCGTCGCCGTGACGGTCGGCGGAACGCCGCCGGGCTCGGAGTCGGCCGCGCTCCAGCTCACCGTCGGCGGCAAGGGTGGTGGCCGTGCGCTCGCGGGCGTCGGCGGCCAGGCGGTGCTGACGGCGCCCCGGCTCGAGCCGGGATGGCGCATCGGCGTCGTGGCGATGGAGCCGGATGAACTGCGCGGCGACGACGAGCGGGCGTTCGGCGTGCGCGTGCTGCCGCCGGCTGCGGTCCGGCCGCCGGCGCGCGAGGACGTGGGACCGTTCCTGGTCGCGGCGCTCGGCGTCCTTGCCGACGGCGGCCAGGTGTCGCCGCCGGGCTCGGGCGTGGACGCGGTCGGCGTTTCGACGACACCGGGACCGGGGCCATCCGTCGTCGTACCGCCCGCCGATCCGGCCCGGCTCGGCGCGACCAACCGCGCGCTTGCCGCCTCCGGCGTGCCGTGGCGCTTCGGCGCGCGGGTGACCCGCGACGACTCGATCGTGGCCCCCGAGGTGCCCGAACTCGCGGGCGCCCGCGTGGCCGCCCGCTATCGCCTCGAGACCAGCGGCGGCGGCGAGGTGCTCGCGCGCGTGGCCGGCGAGCCGTGGATGGTACGCTCGGGCCGTGTCGTGCTCGTGGCCAGCCGGCTGGTGCCGGACGAGACCGGGCTGCCGCTGAGCGGGGCGTTCGTGCCGTTCGTCGCCGCGCTGGTGAACCGGATCTCGCGCGGCGAGAGCGGCGTGATGGACGCGTTCCCGGGGTCCGCCGTCGCGCTGCCCGGCCGGGTCACGGCGCTGGCCCTGGGCGATTCGGTGACGGCCGTCGAGCCGGGGGCCGTCATCGAGGCGCCGGGTGTGCCCGGCGTGTACGCGCTGCTCGCCTCGCGCGACACCGTGGGCCTGCTGGCCGTCGGACCGGACCCGCGAGAGTCGGATCTGACCCGCGCCGACGGCGACGACTGGCGCCGGGCCCTGCCGGGCGCGCGCGTGACGGTGACCGACGCCGCCGACCGCTACGGCGCCGAGCGGTTCCGTGGCGCCGGGCAGAGCGAACTGACGGGCTGGCTGCTCGCCGTGGCGCTGGCGGTCCTGCTCGCCGAATCGCTGCTGGCCGCCGGCGGGGGCCGGCGCGGCTAGCCGTGTCGCTCGACCTGCTGCTCGACGGCGTTCGCGGCCTCGCCGGCTTCCCGCCGCTGGAGACCGCCCTGCGCGCGCCGCGCGCCGAGGTACGCCTGGGCCCGCTGTCGGGCTCCGCCGATGCCGCGGTGGTCGCGGCGCTCGCCGGCGCCCAGCCGTCACAGCTGTTCGTCGTCCTCGCCGAGGGCCCGCCGGCGGCCGAGCGCTGGCTGGCCGACCTGGCCGTCCTGCTTCCCGACGAGGTGCTGGCGCTCTATCCGCAGCGCGAGGGGCTCGGCGACGAGGAGCCGCACGTGGAGATCGCCGGCGAGCGCGCCGAGACGCTGGAGCGCATGGCGCGCGGCGGCGTTCGGGTGCTGGTGACGACCGCGCGCGCCACCGCCGAGCGCACGCTGATGCCGGCGGCGCTCGCGGCCGCCCGGTTCGAACTGGCGCCGGGCGTACCGTTCCGGGAGGCGGTGCGCCACCTCGAGCGGCTCGGCTACGAGCGCGTCATGCAGGTGACCGACGTGGCGCAGTTCGCCGTCCGCGGCGGCATCGTGGACGTGTACGGCTTCGGCATGGCGCAGCCGGCCCGTGCCGAGTACTGGGGCGACGACCTCATCGCGCTGCGCACCTTACCCCGAGGCCAGCCCGGGCCCCCACGACGCGTACTACCTGTTCCGCCGCTTCAT
>CAZJZC010000185.1:0-4901 GCA_964550365.1 uncultured Gemmatimonadales bacterium
TCATCGGCCCCAAGGACTTCGGCCGGCGCATCCCGCTGCGCATCTCGCACGGCGCGCTCGGCGGCCTGGGCGTCTGGGCGGCCATCACGTTCGCCACCATGCTCTCGCGCGAGCCGCGCAACTTCCTCTCGGGCTCGCTGGACACCTTCTATTCCCTGCTGACGATCGACGCCGCCAACGGCACGCCCGGCGCCACCGCCGGCTGGGCCCTCAGCTCCGACCTGCTGACCGCCGCCGTCGCCATGGCCGTCGCCGGCGCCATGCTCATCGTGACCGCGCCGCAGTCGCTCGGGCCCGGCAACCGGCGGGGCGCCGCGATGCTGACCGGCATCCTCGGGCTGTTCCTCGCCGTGGTGGGCTTCACCACCAACGCGGTCACCGCCCAGCGCGCCACGGCGGTGAACTTCGACGTCACCAGCAGCCTGTCCCTCGACCCGATCGCGCCCAGCCGGGCCGCCGTGCTGCTCGGCGGCCCCGGCCTGCGACCCGACCAGCGCCTGGCGCGCATGCCCGTCATCCCGACCAGCACGTCGGGCGACTGCATGCATGCCGGCAACGAGGACCGCAGCCTGCCGGCCGCGAGCGTCGCGAACCTCCAGAAGCTCACCGCCTGGCTCGACGCCCACGAGAACGAGGTGAGCGGCGCCTCCATCCGCGTGGCCAGCTGCCGGGCCGCCCTGCTGGCCCTGCGCTGGGACGTCGAGGCCGCCCGCGCGGCCATCTTCAGCACGCCGCGGCCGCAGCGCATCGGTGCGCTCAGCTACTACATCGCCGCGCCCAACCTGGCGAGCGCGACCCCGGCCCGGCTCTCGCAGCTGCTCGCGGCCCTCAGCGACCCCGAGCGCTTCCAGCACGGCGCCGACGCCGCCCAGCGGTTCGCCGACCTGGCGCGCATCGCCGGCGATTCCGCGGCCGAGGCGTCGTGGCGCCAGCGGATCATCCAGCCCTCCGGCAACACCGCGATGACCAGCCTGCTCTCGCGGCCCGCCTACAAGGACGGCAGCATCACGGGGCGGATCCAGTCGAGCCGTACCGGCTGGCGCGTCGGCCTGCTCGTCGCGCCCGACCCCACCAGCGGCGAGGACGTCGGCACCAGCCTGCCGCGGAGCGAGGGGTCCGTGCTCTCGAGCATGGCCGCCGCCACCGACGCCGGCGCCGACGGCCGCTTCGCCTTCACCGGCCTGCGCGACGGCTACTACATGCTGGCCCTGCTGGGCCCGGACGGCAGTTCGCCCATCACCATGACGCGGCTCTCCGTGAGCGGCGATCCGGGCACCATCCGCCTCGAACCGACCCGGAAGTCCAGGGACGTGGGCACCATCCGCATCGACTACTGACGGCGCCCCCGACCAGGGTCCCGGGAGGGTGATGGGGTGATCCCCATCACCCTCCCGTACCGTCTGCCTGTGATGTAAGCCGTTGTGCCGGAACGACATCGGCCCTCGTGTGCAAGTCTTACCCGCTCCATCGTCTCCCAGGTGAACCCCCAACCGGGAGATGAACCGATGGTCCGCAGCCTCCGCACCACCCTGTCCGCCGCCGGCCTCCTGGCCGCCACGGCGGGCGCCCTGCAGGCGCAGGGCTGGATCGAGATCGAACGGCGTCCGGTCCGCCCCGGCATCGTGGCCGGGAGCGTGATCCGCGTCAGCTCCAACGTGCGGACCCGCGTCGCCGGCCGGGTCGCGACCATCGAGGTCGAGGAACAGTTCCGCAATACCGGCGGCGGCATCGCCGAGGGCGTGTACCTGTATCCCCTGCCCGGCGAGGCGGTGTTCCAGAACTTCTCGCTGTGGATGGGCGAGCAGGAGGTCCGCGGCGAGATGATGAACGCCGAGCAGGCACGCGGCATCTACGAGGAGATCGTGCGGCGCCTGCGTGACCCGGCCCTGCTGACGCTCGAGGGCCACGGCCTGGTGCGGGCCCGGGTGTTCCCCATCCAGCCGGGTGAGACGCGGCGCGTGGTGCTGCGCTACACCCAGCTCATGAGCCGCGACGGCGACGCCCTGCGCCTGCGCTACGCGATCGGCGACCGGGGCCCGCTGGCCACCGGCGCGCTCAACACGCCCCCCGGGGAGCTGCGCGACCGGTTCAGCTTCCGGGTGAACCTGGCGGACGCCGAGTCGTACGGCACGCCCTACTCGCCGACCCACCGCATCACCACGCGGCGCAGCGGCGAGGCCATGGTCGTCACGCTGGACTCGAACGCCACCGGCGACGTGGAGCTGTTCCTGCCCCTGCGGCGGGGGCTGGTCGGCGCCAGCGTCGTGACCAACGCGGTGCCCGGGGAGAACGGCTGGTTCATGCTGCTGCTCTCGCCGGCCCAGGCGGACGACGCCGAAGCCCTGCCCAAGGACGTCACCCTGGTGGTCGACGTCTCCGGTTCGATGAGCGGCGTGAAGATGGACCAGGCGAAGGACGCCCTGCGCCAGGCCCTCGGCACCCTGGCCGCGCAGGACCGTTTCCGGCTCATCTCCTTCTCCAACCGCGTGACGCCGTTCCGCGAGGGCTACGCGCCGGCCACCCCCGAGAACCTGCAGGCCGCGCGGCACTGGGTGGACGGCCTGACGGCCGACGGCGGGACCAACATCGCCGGCGCGCTCGACGCCGCCCTCGGCGCCGCCGTGGCCGAGGAGCGCCTGCCGATCGTGGTGTTCGTGACGGACGGCGTGCCCAGCGTGGGCGAGCAGGCCCCCGAGCGCATCGCGCAGAACGCCGGCGCCCGGCTCGGCCGCACCCGCATCTTCACCTTCGGCGTCGGCCACGACGTCAACGCGTACCTGCTCGACCGGCTGGCGCAGGAAGGCCGCGGCACGGCCAGCTACGTGGCGCCCAACGCCGACGTCGAGCAGGCGGTCGGGTCGCTGATGAACAAGATCCGGCACCCCGCCCTGGTGAACGTGCGCATCGAAGGCGCGCCGGTCACCCTGGTCGAGACCTATCCGTCGCGCCTGCCGGACGTGTTCTTCGGCGAGGAACTGGTGATCTTCGGCCGCTATCGCGGCACCGGCACCGGCCAGGTGACGGTCTCCGGCCAGCGCGCCGGCCGGACCGAGCGCTTCACCGTGGACGGCGCGTTCGCCGCGTCGAACGACGACAACACCTTCATCCCGCGGCTGTGGGCGTCGCGCCGCATCGGCGAGCTGACGCGGCAGATCCGCATCGAGGGCGCCACCGAGCAGCTGGTGCGCGAAGTGCGCGACCTCGGCCTGCGCTACGGCATCCTGACCGAGTACACGTCGTACCTGGTCCAGGAGCCGGTGCAGACCGCCCTGCGCGGCGAGCCGCGGCCCATGTCCGCCATGGACGCGACCCTGCGCGGCGGCGTCGCCGCGGCCCCGATGCAGTCGGGCGCCGGCGCCGTGGCGCGGGCCCGCTCGAGCGCCAGCATGATGGGCGCCGGGAACCTCGCGAGCGCCGACGCCGCCGCCGAGGCCCGCATGGACGAACTGGCGGGCGGGCGCGCCCGGAACGTCAAGCGCCTGGCCGGCCGCATCTTCCTCCAGAACGGCACCGTCTGGACGGACGCCGGTCACCGCGACAGCTTGCAGGTGATCGAGGTCGCGCCCTTCAGCGACGCGTACTTCGCCCTGGTGCGCGCCCTGCCCGAGATCGCCCGGTATCTTCCGGCGGGCGAGGAAGTGATCGTGGCCGGACGCCGCGCCAGCATCAAGGTGACCGCGAATGGGACCACCGCATGGCGGACCGGCCAGCTGGAACGGGCCGTGCGGGAGTTCCGGGGAGCCTAGACGCCGGACATCGCCGAGCTGTACGCGCAGTACCACGGGTCGCTCGTCCGGCTGCTGCACCGCCGGACGGGCGATCCGGAGCGCGCCCAGGACCTGGCCCAGGAGGTGTTCCTGCGCGCCCTCGAAGCACCCCCGGCCAACCCGCGGCCGTGGCTGTTCGCGGTGGCCCTCAACCTGGCGCGCGACGACGGCCGGGCCTCGGTCCGCCAGGGGCGCAAGCTCGAACTGCTGAAGGGCGAGCACGCGGACGACGCCAGTCCGCCGCCCGACGCGGCGCTGGAGCAGGATGAACGCGCCGCCGCGGTGCACGCGGCGCTGGCCCAGCTGAGCGAGACGGACCGCTCGGCCCTGCTGCTCAAGGCCGAGGGGTTCAGCTACGACGAGATCGCATCGGCCCTCGGGCTGGCGAAGGGCGCGATCGGCACGACCCTGGCACGCGCGCGCAAACGCCTCGTCGAGGCCTGGAGCGCGCTGGAGAGGCGACCGTGACGCAGCACATGGACGACGGCCAGCTGAACGCCCTGCTCGACGGTGAGCTCGAGGACACCGAGCGGTCGCTGGTCGAACTGCACCTGGCCGGCTGTGGACGCTGCCGCGAGCGGCTGGTCGAGGCCCGCGGCTTCCTCGAGAAGTCGGGCGAACTGCTCGCGTCGCTGGACGCGCCCGGCGCGAAGCGGCCCGCGGCCGCGCCCGCCTCCGGCGCGCCGCGGATCGCCCGCACGGCCCGCGAGAAGGCCGTGGAGGTCCCTGCGCCGCCGGGCGCGACGGTGCGCGAGCCGGCCATCGAGATCGACGGACGCACCGCGCACGGCACGCCGTCGCCGTTCTTCCCGCAGGCCGCCGAGCGCATCGACGCGCACGCGCGCCGGCAGGGCGCGGCCGGCGCCGAGGACGGCGACGGGCCGCTCGCGGCGGGCCCCTGGTGGCGCCGGCCCGATCTCACCCAGCTCGCCTGGGCCGCGAGCGTCGTGCTGGCGCTGAGCCTGGGGTTCATGACCAACGAGCTGATGCACGCGCGGCGGCAGCTGCGGGCGCGGACCGACATCGCCATCGGCGGCGGGGATCAGCGCACCCGTGCCCCCGCCGACTCCGCGCCGCGCTCCGTCGCGCCGGCCGACCGGCCCGCGGCCGGGGCCGGACCGGCCCCGGCCGCCG
>CAZJZC010000186.1:0-4897 GCA_964550365.1 uncultured Gemmatimonadales bacterium
GAGGAGATCGCCAAGCTCCGCGCCGCGCGCCGCATCTGGGCCCGGCACATGCGGGACCGGTACGGCGCCAAGGACCCGCGCTCGTGGATGATTCGGTTACACTCGCAGACGGCCGGCGTCTCGCTCACCGCCCAGCAGCCGATGAACAACGTGGTGCGCGTGGCGTACCAGGCGCTGGCCGCCGTGCTCGGCGGGACCCAGTCGCTGCACACCAACTCGATGGACGAGACGCTGGCCCTGCCGACCGAGGAGTCGGTCCAGCTGGCCCTGCGCACCCAGCAGGTGCTGGCCTTCGAGACCGGGGTCCCCAACGTGACGGACCCGCTGGGCGGCTCGTACTACGTGGAGGCGCTGACCGACCGGCTCGAGGCCGAGGCCGAAGGGCTGTTCGGTGAGATCGCGCGCATCGGCGGCGTGGTCCGGGGCATCGAGATGGGCTGGTTCCAGCGGCAGATCGCCCAGTCGGCCTCGCGCCAGCAGCAGGAGATCGAACAGCACCGGCGGGTGGTGGTCGGCGTCAACGACTTCGTCGTCGACGAGCCGGAGCTGACGATCCCGCTCCTGAAGATCGGCGAGGAGGCCGAGCGGGAGCAGGTCGAACGGATGCGGGCGATGCGCTCGCGCCGGGACGGGGAGCAGCTCGCGCGGGCGCTCGAGGCCATGGCCGAGGCGGCCCGCACCGACACCAACGTCATTCCCGCGATGCTCGATTGCGCCCGCGCCTGCGGCACGCTGTTCGAGATCCGCGAAGCATTGGAGCAGGTCTATGGCTCGTACCGCGAACCGGTCTTCTTCTAGCCGCAGCGCCACGAAGGCGGCGCGCGCCGGCGGGACCGAGACCGTCGGCATCCAGGAGGCGCTGGCGCGCCTGCTGCGGATCGATCCGTCGGCAGGCTGGATCGTCTCGTGCTATCAGAAGCTCGAGCCGGGCGACCGGGCCGGCAAGAAGTACCGCATCAAGCTGAAGAACCGCCTGCGCCGCGCCGAGGAGCGCCTGGACGTGCTCGGGTTCTCGCACGACGAGCGCGAGGCCATCGGGGACGCGCTGGGCCGGGTCGAACGCTTCTTCGAGCAGTCGACCAACCTGGCGGGCGGCCGGGGCGTCGCGGTGTTCGCCGCCGAGGACATGTTCCTCGTGGTCAAGCTGCCCTACGTCCTGCGCAGCCGGATCCTGGTCGACCGGTCGGCGGTGGTCAGCGAGCTGGTGGCGCTGACCGAGAACGGCACGCGGATGCTCGTGGGCGTGGCGGACCGGCGCAGCGCGCGGCTGTTCGCCGTCGACGTGAACGGCGTCGAGGAGCTCGACGGCCTGGTGGCGCCGGATGCCACGCGGGGGCGCCGCTTCCACCCGGTGAGCGACCGTCCGGGCATGGGGGAGTACCGCTTCCACACCCGCATCCGGGAGGAGAAGCAGCGGCACCTGGCCGCGGTGGCCGAGGCCGCCGGACGCGCCTTCCGCGCCGGCGCCTTCGACGGCGTGGTGGTGGGCGGCGTCGGCGTGGATGCCGGCGCGCTGGTGCCGCACCTCTCGAGCGAGCTGCAGGGCAAGATGATCGGCGTCCTGCGGCTGGCCCCGAAGCAGGCGACGCCGGCGGGCATCCGGGAGGCGGCGATGGAACTGCTGGCGGAAGCCGCCGAGGCCGGCGCCGCCGAGGCGGTGGGGGAGGTCGCCGGTCTCACGGGCAGCGGCTGGGCGACCGACGGGGTGGACGCCACGCTCAAGGCCCTGGCCAACGGCCAGGTGCGGACGCTGGTCGTGGACCACGACGCCGAGGTGCCGGGCTACCGGTTCCCGAAGAGCGGGCGGCTGTCCACCTCGGCGTCGGGCACCCGCGGCGAAGGCGAGCCGGAGCCGGTGGGCGACCTGCTCGACGACGCGATCGAGGAGGCGCTGCGCCAGCGGGCCCGCGTCGCGGTGGTCGTCGGTCCGATGTCCGGGCGCTTCGACCGGCTGGCGGGGGTCCTGCGCTTCCGGCTCTCGAAGTGAAGGCGGTCTTCTTCGACGCCGGCGGGACGCTGATCCACATCGATCACCGGCGTCTCGCCGAGGTCGTCCGCGTCCTGACCGGCCGCGCGGTCGCGCCCGAGGACCTGCTGGCGGCGGAGTATGCCGGCCGCGCGGCGGTCGAGGAAGCCATGGCGCTCGGCGAGACCGGCTCCGACACCTCGCGCTGGCGGGTGCATTTCCGCGGCATGCTCGAGGCGCTGGACCTGGGCGCGGGCGCCTACGACCTGCTGTCGCCGGCCATCATCGCCGAGCACCGGCGCCGGCACCTGTGGACATCGACGATCCCCGGCACGGCGGAGGCGCTCGAGGCCCTGGGCCGCGCGGGCTACCTGGTGGCGTGCATCTCGAACGCCGACGGCACGGTCGCGTCCCTGCTCGAGGGCGCGGGGCTCGCGCCGCATCTGCGCTTCGTGGTGGACAGCGGCCTGGTGGGCGTCGAGAAGCCCGACCCGCGCATCTTCGCCATCGCGCTCGAGCAGGCCGGGGTCGCCGCCGCCGAATCGTACTACGTCGGGGACATCTACCCGGTCGACGTCGTGGGCGCGCGGAACGCGGGCCTCGTGCCGGTCCTGCTCGACCCGCTGGGACGCTACGGCGAGCGCGACTGCCGCACCGCGCCCGACGTTCCGACCTTCTGCCGCGCGCTTGTCTCGGCCGCGCGCGCCGCATAGGATTCCGCCCCCATGGCCCCTTCCGCTCCCGGGACATCGTCCGGCGCCGTCAGCAGGCCCATCCGCGTGCTGGTCGCCAAGCCGGGCCTCGACGGCCATGACCGCGGCGCCAAGGTCGTCGCGGCGGCGCTGCGGGATGCCGGCATGGAGGTCATCTACACCGGCCTGCACCAGACGCCCGAGATGGTGGTCCAGGCGGCCATCCAGGAGGACGTCGACGTGGTCGGCCTGTCCATCCTGAGCGGCGCCCACATGACCCTGTTCCCGCGCGTCGCCGAGCTGCTGCGCGAGGCCGGCCGGGCGGACGTGCTCGTCACCGGCGGCGGCATCATCCCGCGCGAGGACGTGGAGCGTCTCGAATCCATGGGCGTGGGCCGGCTGTTCGGCCCCGGCACCCCCACCAGCGAGCTCATCGGCTATATCCGGTCCTGGGCGCGGGAACATCTGAGACCCTAGTGCCCGCGAAGAAGGCCGGACGGCTCCGGACCCTGACCGACGAGTACCGCACGCTCGCCGACCGGCTGCGGCAGGGCGGCGGCGCGGCGCGCACCAAGAAGCAGCATGCCCAGGGCAAGCTGACGGCCCGCGAGCGGATCGCCCGGCTGTGCGACACCGGCGCGCCGTGGCTCGAGATCGGCCTGCTGGTGGCCTGGGACCGCTACGACGGCCAGGCGCCGGGCGCCGGCGTGGTGACCGGCGTCGGCGTGGTCGAGGGCCGCGAGGTCGTGGTGATCGCCAACGACGCCACGGTCAAGGCCGGCTCCTGGTGGCCCGAGACCATCACCAAGATGCTCCGCGCCCAGGAGATCGCGATGCGCCAGCGCATCCCGATCATCTACCTGGTCGACAGCGCGGGCGTGAACCTCCCCTACCAGGGCGGCGTGTTCCCGGGACAGTACGGCGCCGGCCGGCTGTTCTACTACAACTCGCTGATGCGCCGGTACCTCAAGGTGCCGCAGTTCGCCGCGGTGATGGGGCCGTGCATCGCCGGCGGGGCGTACCTGCCCGCGCTCAGCGACGTCATCGTGATGGTCGAGGGCACCAGCTTCATGGGCCTCGGCGGCCCGAACCTGGTGAAGGGCGCCACCGGGCAGGTGGTGGACGCCGAGGCGCTCGGCGGCGCCGCGATGCACACCACCACCAGCGCGGTGGCGCACTACATGGCGGCGGATGACGCGGCGGCCCTCACCCTGCTGCGCCGGCAGGTGGCGCGCCTGCCCGCGCCGGCGCGGGGCCGGGCCCAGCGGACGCGCCGGAGCAGGGCCGCCGGGCGCCCCGCCGGCGATCTCTACGACCTGTTCCCGACCGACCATCGCATGTCCTACGACATGCACCAGGTGCTGGCCTGCCTGCTCGACGGCGGCACGCTCGACGAGTTCCAGCCGGAGCACGCCCGCGAGATGATCTGCGGTCACGGGCACATCGAGGGGCGGCCGGTCGCCCTCATCGCCAATCACCGCGGCCTGGTGAAGATGGCCGATGGCGCGCCGCGCTTCGGCGGCATCATCTATACCGAGAGCGCCGAGAAGGTGGCGTACTTCATCGAGACGGCCGGCCGCGAGGGCCTGCCGATCCTGTTCGTGCAGGACGTGTCCGGCTTCATGGTCGGGACCGAGGCCGAGGCCTCGGGCATCATCCGCGCCGGCGCGCGCTTCGTCGAAGCGATGGCGACCGCCAGCGTGCCCAAGCTGGTGCTGACGCTGAATCACGCCTCGGGCGCGGGCTATTACGCCATGGCGGGGCAGGGATTCGACCCCGACTTCATCTTCTCCCTGCCGACCGGGCGCATGGGCGTCATGGAGGGCGAGTCGGCCGTGGGCGCGGTGTACGGCCCGGAGCTGGACAAGGCGAAGGACGCCGGGGGCCCGTCCGAGGAGCTGCAGGCGGCGGTCGAGAGCATGCGCGCGGACTACGAGCACCAGCTCGACGCCACCTACGCCGGCGCCCGCGGCTACGTGGACGCCATCCTCACGCCCGAGGAGGTCCGCGACATGCTGGCCTTCGCGCTCGCCGTCGTCGGCAACTTCGACGGCCCGCACCTGGGCCCCTACGTGCTGCCGGAGCACCTGTGAGGCAGCGGGCGCGCCGGGCCCCGGTGCGCGTGACGCCCGCGGCCCTGCTGGCCGCGGGCGTCGTCATTGCCTGCGCGCCCTCGACCCGCGCGACCCCGCCGTCGCCGGCGCCGGCACCGCCGCCGGCTTCCGCGCCGGCGGTCGCG
>CAZJZC010000187.1:0-4876 GCA_964550365.1 uncultured Gemmatimonadales bacterium
TCATGGGCGAGTTCACCCAGCCGAACAACAGCGACCCGACGTTCGGGTTCGCCGGCGAGTATGACGTGCGCCTCGGGACCTCGGGCTTCGCCCTGGCCCCGCGCATCAGCTACACCTATTCGGCCGACAACAACTTCGACCCGGCCGCGGCCACGGACCCGAACTACGCGGGCTTCACCAGCACGCTGGGCTCGGGCTCCGACGGCTTCGCGGCGGGCGCCGGCATCCGCTACCGCAAGGACAATCGCGGCGTCGGGTTCGGCTTCGACTATGCGTACCGCAGCCTGGGTCTGCTGGGCAACACCAACGTCATCAGCGTTGGCGTGACCTGGTAGGCGGGGAGGACGGCAGGCCGGCGGGCCACGCCCGCCGGCGGCCTGAAGTGATGCGAGCGATCCTCACGGTGCCCGTCGCGGCGGTGCTGCTGGCCGCGGCGCCGGGGCCGACGACACCGCAGGGCGGCGAGATGCCGCTGACGGCGACCGCGGTCCGGTTCTTCAGCCCGGCCAGCGGCGCCACGACAATCGAAGGTCTGTGTGAGGTCCGCCTGTCCGCGCTGCCACTCGGCGTCGGCCAGGTCGGCCGGTACCGCGTGGAAGTGGCGGTGCTGGACAGCGCGGGGCTGGAGCTCCAGCGCTCGGACTGGACGCGGGAGGTCCCCGCGGCGGTGGCACGGGCGCGCGGCGCGACCATGGTCGAGTCGTTCAGCTTCACGGCGGCGCCCGGCAGTTACCGTCTGCGGATCCGCGTCGTGCCCGCCACCGGCGAGCCGCTCGAGCGGTCGCTGGACGTGCGCGCCTTCGGCGCCCGCCCGGCCATGAGCGACCTGCTGCTGGCGACCGAGGTCCGCGCCGCCGACAGCACGGCGAGCGGTCCCGGCGAGGTCCGGCGCGGCGGCTACGTGCTGCACTCGGCGCCGGCGCCGCGCCTGACGCCCACGGAAGCGATGCTCAACTGGTACGCGGAGGTCTATCCGCGGACCGGGGATGCGGCCGGCGAGATCCGGGCCGAGGTCGTGTCGGCGGGCGGGCGGGTGCTGGTGACGACGCCGGCACGCACCGTGACCATCGGCGCCCGGGGTGCGGCGACGCCGGGGTCGGTCGATCTGACCGGCCTGCCCGAAGGGGCCTACCGGCTGCGGGTCCGCCTGCGGCTGCCCGACACGGTCCTGGTGAGCGACGCGCCGTTCGTGATGGCCCCGCTCACGGCGGTGGCGCAGACGGCCGCGCCGGCACGGTCCGCGGACGCCGACATGTTCGCCGACGCCAGCGAGGCGCGGCTGGACTCGCTCTTCGCGCCGCTGGTCTACCTCCAGCGGGACGGCAACGAGACGGCGCCGTACGCGCGGCTGACGGTCGAGGGCAAGCGGCGGTTCCTGCGGCAGTTCTGGCAGGCCAGGGACCCGACGCCGGAGACGGCCGACAATCCGCGCCGCGACGAGTTCTACCGCGCGGTGGCGTACGTCGGCGAGGCCTACGGGGAGCACGGGCGGGGCGAGGTGCCCGGCTGGAACACCGACCGGGGCCGGATCTACCTGAAGAACGGGCGGCCCGACGAGGTGCTCCGGCGCCCCACGGCGTCGCAGCCCTACGAAGCGTGGAAGTACACGCGCGGGCAGTTGCGGTACTATGTCTTCATCGACCGGACCGGGCTCGGCAACTTCGACCTGGCCGGCACCAACGACCGGACGGAGATCCAGCGTCCGTGGAACAGCGGACTGGACCGCGAGGCAGTGCAGGATCTCAGCCGCTTCCTTGGGCTGGAGACGGGCTCTCAGAACTCGAACTGAGCAGCGCTCACGTGACTTGAACGAGGGATGGATCATGAAGCGTCTCGGTAAGGCTTTTCTTGCAACGGGCATGGTGGCGCTGGTCGCTGCGGCCTGCTTCAGCGACCCGACGTCGGACCTCCGCAACGGGCCGACGCGGCTCAGCCTCAGCAAGCGCTTCGTCGTGCAGAACGTCGGCGACACCGACCAGGTGAACATCCAGGTGTTCGACGACCAGGGCAACGCGCTGTCGTTCGAGGGCGTGACGTATGCGCCGGTCGACCCGACGGTCGCGACCATGGCCGACCTGCCCGACAGCAACCTGCGGACCGTGCCGGGCAACACCATCTTCAAGTCGATCCTGGCGGGCCTCGCGGCCGGGACGACCAAGATCGCGGTGACCGCCGGCGGCGTGACCGATACGCTGACCGTGCTGGTCTACCCGGTGGCCTTCACGGGCACCGTCGCCCCGGCCACGGCGGCCCCGGGCGATACCGTGACGATCACCACGCCCGCCGGGGTCACCTGGAACACCACGACGGCGAACGCCACGTACGGCGGCAACGTGTTCTACTCGGTCGCCTCGCGCACCGCCACCCAGCTCAAGCTGCTGGCCGGCGCCACGGGCTCGGCCGGGCCGGTGAACGTCACCGGCGCGATCCTGCTCGGGACCATCCCGCTCCCGGCGCTCAACACCACCGCGAATCTCACGGTGACCGAGCCCGCTGAGCCGGCCAACAACGCGCCCGCCGGCGGCGCGGCCATCACCCTGCCGACCACCGTCGGCGCCTCGGTGGTGCGCTTCGGGTCCATCAGCAGCACCGACGTGGACGACTACTTCACCATCACCACGACCACGGGTGACTCGCTCGAGATCGTGCTCGAATGGCCGAACGCCGCCATCGACATCGACGGCTTCGTGCTGAACTCGGCCGGCGGCGGTTTCTGCGTCCTGGACGGCTGCTCGGCCGCCACGGGCGCCATGCCCGAGCGCATGCGCGTCCGGCTGGCAGCGGCGACCACGTACAAGATCTACATCAACCTGTACGATGCCCACGGCGTCTCCACGCCGCACCCGTACCGGATCACGATCATCCGCCGCGCCTAGTTCGGCGCGAGCGCGGCAGGACGGCGCCCCCGGCCACGCGGCCGGGGGCGCTCGTTCGTGAAGGCGCGTCCCCGGCCCGGCCCCCGGGTCGCGCGGCAGGAGACGCTTCTTCAGGATCGCCGTCCGCCCCTAGCGATATGCGCCGCCCGTTGGCAGATTTCGTGCTTCGCCACTTCATCGACCGACGCCCCACCCGGACCAGGGGCCCCACGTTCGCCTCGGAGACCCGCGGGCCCGGCGGACCCCCGGCTAGAGGCGCGCGGAGACGTTCCAGCGGCGGCATGGGTCGGGTCGTCGCGGCAGCACAGACGGTGGAGGCCACGTATCCAGGTGAGGACCATGGCGCGAACGCTGAACCCGGCACTGGCGGTGGTACTGCTGCTGTCGGCCGCGGCCTGCAACCCGGCGCCGACCCCCGGCCTGGCCCGGGGCGAGGATCTGTTCGTCACCTGTGCCGGCTGTCACGGGCCGCAGGGAGCGGGTAACCGCGTCCTCGCGGCGCCGGCCATCGCCGGCATGCCGCGCTGGTACGTGCAGGCCCAGCTCGAGGGCTTCCAGGTCGGCCACCGCGGCTACTCGGCGTTCGACACCACGGGCATCCGCATGAAGTCGGTCTCGTGGTCGCTGGACGCCGCCGGCGACGTGGCGTCGGTGGCCGAGTACGTGGCGTCGCTGCCGGCGGCCCGCCCGGCGCCGGTGCTGAGCGGCGATGCCCGCGCCGGCGAGGCCACGTTCCAGACCTGCCTGGCCTGCCACGGCGCCGACGGCGCCGGCAACGAGGCCATCCACGCGCCGCCGCTCACGGGCCAGAGCGACTGGTACCTGCTGTCCCAGCTCGAGAAGTTCAAGGCCGGCTGGCGCGGCACGCGCCCCGAGGACATCTGGGGCGCGACGATGCGTCCCAACGCCATGATGCTGGACGAGGCGGCCATGGCGAACGTCGTGGCCTACATCCAGACCCTGCGCCAGGACCGTCCCGCGCCATGACCAGCGATCACGGAACCCCGCCGGCGGTGAGCGCCGAGGACGCGGCGCTGGCCGCGCCGCCCGACGAGTCGAACCCGGCGCTGAAGGACCTCACGACCACGTTCATCGCCACGCTGGCCCTGTTCGCCCTGTTCATGGGCACGGTCATCGTGTTCATCCTCTGAGCCGCGCGGACACGGATCCATGGAGCGACTGATCCAGCAGGCTTCGTCCTACGCCGCATCGATCGACGGGCTCATCCTGCTCGTGACGGTGCTGGTGGGGTTCTGGTTCCTGGCGGCCGAAGGGATGTTCTTCTGGCTCATCTGGCGCTTCCGGGAGAAGCCGGGCGTCAGGAGCCAGTACGTCACGGGCTCCGAGAAGCACCTCAAGCGCTGGATCAACATCCCGCACGTGCTGGTGCTGGTCTGCGACGTGTTCATCCTCATCGGCGCCATCCGGGTGTGGTACAACATCAAGCAGCACCTGCCGGAGGCCGACGCCACGGTGCGGGTCATCGGCCAGCAGTGGGCCTGGGTCTTCCAGCACCCGGGCCGCGACAACCAGCTCGACACCGCCGACGACATCTTCACCACCGACGACATGTACGTCGAGCGCGACAAGACCTACCACTTCCAGCTCCAGTCGCGCGACGTGCTCCACGACTTCTCGGTCCCGGTGTTCCGGCTGAAGCAGGACGCGGTGCCCGGCCGGACCATCACCGGCTGGTTCAAGCCGACCGTGACGGGGACCTTCGACATCCAGTGCGCGGAGATCTGCGGACTGGGCCACGGCGTGATGGCCGGGCGCATCCACGTGCAGGACGCGACCCAGCAGGCCGCCTGGCTGGCCGACCACAGTCCCGCCGGCACCCAGTAGGGAGACGACGATGGCGACGGCAGTCACGGCCCCGACGCACGGACACGCGGACGACGCGCACGCGCACGGGCCGCAGGGGATCCTGAAGTACCTCTGGTCGACGGACCACAAGGTCATCGCCATGCAGTACCTGTTCACCGGCATGTTCATGGCGG
>CAZJZC010000188.1:0-4859 GCA_964550365.1 uncultured Gemmatimonadales bacterium
GAATCCGTCGCCGGACACCGCCGACCCCATCCCGCGATGTGCGAGGTGTGGTGCGTCTACCGCTTGCTGAACTGGAACCGCTTCCGGGCGCCCGGACGGCCCGGCTTCTTGCGCTCGACCGCGCGGGCATCGCGCGTCAGCAGCCCGCCGAGGCGCAGCTTGGGCCGGTGCTGCTCGTCCACCATCACCAGCGCGCGGGCGATGCCGAGGCGCAGCGCGCCGGCCTGGCCCGTCATGCCGCCGCCCGAGCAGATGGCCTTCACGTCGAACGCGCCGAGCGTGTCCGTCGCGGTGAACGGCTGCTGGATCAGCGACACCAGGCTGGGACGCGGGAAGAAGTCGCCGAGCGTCCGGCCATTGACCTCCCACTTGCCCGAGCCGGGCTTCAGGTAGACACGGGCCACGCTGGTCTTGCGGCGGCCCACGGCGTGGAATCTGTTCGGCACGTCGGTCACGAGGTCCTCTTCACCTTCTTCGGCGGCGCCAGGAACGTCAGCGGCGCGGGTTGCTGGGCGGCGTGGGGATGCTCGGCGCCGGCATAGACGCGCAGCTTCAGCCGCAGCTCCTGCCGGGCGAGCGACGTCTTCGGCAGCATCCCGAAGACGGCCTTCTCGATCACCCGCTCGGGCTTCCGGCTCATCACGGCGCGCACCGGCGTGATGCGGTCGTGCCCCATGTAGCCGGTGTGCTTGAAATAGCCCTTCTGGTCCATCTTGCGGCCGGTCAGCCTGACCTTGCCCGCGTTGATCACGATGACGCCGTCGCCGGTGTCCATGTGCGGCGTGAACGTGGGCTTGTGCTTGCCGCGGATCACCTGCGCGACGCGCGACGCGAGGCGGCCCAGCGGCACCCCGGCCGCGTCCACCACCCACCAGCGCTGTTCGATGTCCTTCGGCGTCGCCGAAAACGTCAGCATGTCGAGAGTCCCGAAAAAGGCCTAAATCGGCGTAGCACAGAAAAATAGACCCGGTCGCCCATCCGGTCAACCGGGCCCGTTTCAGGCCAGTTCGACCAGCAGGGCCCCCCGTTCGACCCGGGCCCCGGCCTGGACGTGCACCTTCGCCACCGTCCCGGCCGCGGCGGCCTTGAGCTCGTTCTCCATCTTCATGGCCTCGACCACCACCAGGCCCTGCCCCGCCGCAACCGCGTCCCCGGGCGCCACCAGGACCCGGACCACCAGGCCCGGCATGGGCGCCTTGAGGGGGCCGGCCGGCCGGCCCGCTGCCGCGCCGCGGGCCGCCAGCCGCAGGTCCCGGGTCCGTTCGTCGAATGCCAGCGCCTCGAGCCGGAACCCGCCGGCGCTGAGGCGCCAGGCGCCCGGTTCCTCCCCGGCCGCCACCACGAAGCTGCTGGACGTGCGTCCGCGGGCCAGCCGGCGCACGGCCGAGCCGGGCTCCCCGAGCAGCGCCGCATCGACCGGCCGGCCGTCGAGCCGGACCGTGGTCCCGTCGACCTCGATCGCGAGGGTGCGGCCTTCGATCTCCACCAGATAGCGCATCGGCGCCTCAGCCTCCCGCCGCGAGGGCGGCATCCCGCCGCCCCAGGTCGGCGACCACCAGGGTCTCCACGTGGCTGGTCTGCGGGAACATGTCCCAGGACCGGACCAGCCGCAGGTCCCCGGCGCTCACCCCGAGCCGGCGGAGGTCGCGGGCCAGCGTCGCCGGGTCGCACGAAACATAGACGAGGCGCGCGGGAGCGGCGCGGCCGGCGCCCGGGAGCAGGGCCGAGGCGACGGCGTCGCTCAGCCCGGCCCGGGGGGGATTCACCACCACCACGTCGGCCGGCAGCAGCGCGGCAACGTGATCCTCCACCCGGCCCGCGATGGCGCGGACACCGACGCCCGCCGAGCGTGCCAGCGCCTCGGCGCGGCGCACCGAGGCGGCATCCACCTCGACCAGGGTCACCCGGTGGCCGGCCGCCGCCAGCGGCAGGGCCGTCTCGCCGGCACCGGCGTAGAGATCCAGGATCGCCCGGTCCGGCCCGCCGCCGCCGGCCGCCGCGACCACCGCGGCGCGCAGGCCGGCGGCCACCTCGGCGTTCACCTGCCCGAAGGCCACCAGCGCGGGGTCGGCGTCCGGGCCCGCCAGGCGCCGCAGGGCGCCCCGGCCCGGCTGCCACCAGACGCTGACCGCGAGGCCGGCCGCCGCCGCGGCCCGTTCCAGCGCGCGGCCGCCGGTCCAGGCGCCATCGCCGCCGCTCACCAGCACGTGGAGCGAGCCGTCGGAGGCCAGCCTGAGCCGCAGGCGCACGTCCTCGCCGGCCGGCAGGACCCCGAGCTGCGGCGCCAGCGACTCCCACAGGGCCTGGAGTTCGGGCCGGGCGATGTGACAGCGCTCGAGCGGGAACACCACGTCGGGATCGCGGTCGTCGTGGAACCCGGCCGTGACCCGGCCGCCGGCGCGGCGGACCGTGAGCGTGACGGTGGTGCGGTAGCCGAGGTGCCGGGGGCTCGGCGCCAGCTCGGGGTCGGGCACGTCCAGACGGCCGATGCGCCGCAGGGCGTCGCCGACGATCCGGCGCTTGGCCTCCGCCTGCACCCCGGCCGACAGGTGCTGCCACTGGCAGCCGCCGCACGCGTGGAGCGTGAAGTGCGGGCAGGCCGGCGACACCCGGCCGGCTCCCGGCGCGACGATCGCTTCCGCGCGGGCTTCGGCGTGGCGCCGGTGGCGGCGGACGGGCCCGAGCAGCACCCGGTCGCCGGGCGCGGTGCGCGGGACGAACACGATCATCCCGTCGGCGAGGCGGGCCACGCCGGCGCCGCCCGCCGCCAGCGATTCGATCACCACGACCTCGCGAGCCGGCGGGACGCCGGCCGGGCTAGTGCCGTTCATCCGCAGGGAACGCTGGCGCGGGGGCCGCGCGGCGCACCATCATGTACCGCATGATCCGACGACTCCTCCGTGCGCTGCTGGTGTCCGCCGTCATCCCGGCCGCGATCGCGCGCGCCCAGTCGGTGGTCGAGCCCGATCCGCGCTACCGCGCCGCCGCCGACGTCCTCACCCGGTTCATCGAGGACCAGCTGGCCGAGAAGGGCATCCCGTCGGCCGCCATCGCCCTGATCGACGACCAGCGCGTGGTCTGGGCCCGCGGCTTCGGCGGCGCCGGCGCCGACACGCCGTTCCGCGTGGCCTCGGTCTCCAAGCTGTTCACCGACGTGGCGGTGATGCAACTCGTCGAGCGCGGCGCGCTCGATCTCGACGCGCCCATCGAGCGGTACGCGCCCGACGCCATGCCGCGCGACCCGTTCGGCACGCCCGTGACCCTGCGGCAGCTGCTGTCGCACCGCTCGGGCATCGTGCGCGAGCCGCCGGTCGGCCACTACTTCGATCCCACGTCGCCGTCGCTCGCCGCGACCGCGCGGAGCCTGACGCGCACGTCGCTGGTCTACCGGCCGGGCACCGCCACCAAGTACTCCAACGCCGCCATCACCCTGGCCGGGTACGTCATCGAGCGGGCCGTCGGCGTGCCGTTCGCGCGGCACCTGGACGCCGCCCTGCTCGCGCCGCTGGGGATCGCCGGGAGCTTCGCCCCCGACCGCGCCCTGCTGGCCCGCCGTGCCCGCGGCACCATGTGGACGGTGGACGGGCGCACCTTCGCCGCGCCCACGTTCGCGCTGGGGATCGAGCCCGCCGGCGAACTCTCGGCCAGCATGCTCGACCTGGGCCGGTTCCTTTCGATGCTGTTCGCCGGGGGCGACACGCCCGGCGGCCGGGTGATCGCCCGCGCCACGCTGGAGTCCATGTGGGACGTGCGCGGCGGCTTCGGGCTCGGGTTCGTCGTGGGCGAGCTCGATGGCCGGCGGCGGATCGGCCACGGCGGCTGGCACTACGGATTCGGCACCGAGCTGGCCGCCCTGCCCGGGGAACGGCTCGGGGTGGCGGTGAGCCTGACGATGGACGCGGCCAACGCCGCCGCCGAACGCATCGCGAACGAGGCCCTGCGGCAGATGCTCGCCGCGCGCGAGGGGCGCCGGCCACCCGCCGTGCCGACCACCGGCCCGCTCGCCCGCGAGGTCATGACGCGGCTGGAGGGCCGCTGGCGCTCGAACGGCCGGGCCTGGGAGTTCTGGGTCCGGGGCGGCACCCTGTGGGGCTGGAGCCTGAACGGCGGCTTCCCCACCCCGCTGCGGAGCCGCGGCGACACCGTGGTGACGGACGGCCTGCTGCGCTGGGACGAGCGCTTCGTGCCGGCCGGCGACGCCCTGCTCGGGGCCCGCGACACGCTGCGCCGCGAGGCCGACACGCGGCCCGACACCATCCCCGCGCGGTGGCGCGGCCTCGTCGGCGAGTACGGCTGGGACCACGACGTGCTGTACATCCACGAGCGCGGCGGTCGGCTGTACGCGCTCATCGAGTGGTTCGGCCTGTACCCGCTCGAGGAACTCGAGCCGGGCATCCGGTTCCGGTTCCCCGACACCGGCCTCTACGCCGGCGAGGAGGTGCGGTTCCGGCTCCGCCGCGGCCGGGCCGACGCCGTCTCGGCGGCCGGCGTGCTGTTCGCCCGGCGCGCGGTCGGCCCGGAGGACGGGACCACGTTCCGCGTGGCCCTGCTGAAGCCGGTCGCGCAGCTGCGGCGGGAGGCGCTGGCCGCCGCGCCGCCGGCCCAGCCGGCCGGCCTGCGCGAACCGGACCTGGTGGACCTGGCCACGCTCGATCCGACGATCCGGTTCGACATCCGCTACGCCACGGCGGACAACTTCATGGGCGCGCCGCTGTACGCGTCGGCACGGGCGTTGCTGCAGCGCCCGGCCGCCGAGGCGCTGCTGCGGGCGCACCGCCGCGTGGCGGCGGAGGGCTTCGGCCTCCTCATCCACGACGCCTACCGGCCGTGGTACGTCACGAAGATGTTCTGGGACGGCA
>CAZJZC010000189.1:0-4858 GCA_964550365.1 uncultured Gemmatimonadales bacterium
CGGCGTCGGCGAACCGGTCGGCGGCGGCCTGCAGGGCCTGGCGGGCCTGGGCGCGTTCTTCCGCGCGCGGGCCCGACTGGAGCTCGGCCAGCAGGGCGCGGGCGCCGGCGAGCTGCGCCTCGGCCTGGGCCCGGCGGGCCAGCGTTTCGGCGCGCTCGAGCACGGCGAGCGTGTCGCCGGCGGCCACGCGGTCGCCTTCGCGCACGCGGATGGCCTCGATGCGGCCGGGACTCTGGAAGCCGAGCTGGGCCTCGGTGGCCTCGACCGTGCCGCTGGCGGCCAGGTCGGTGCCGTTGCCGCCGCGTCCCCGGGCGAGGAGGTACGCGCCGCCGGCGATCACCAGGATGATGACGGGGATGATGCGCTTGTTCACGGGTCTCTCCTGCCGTCCTGGCTGATCAGCGCGGCCAGCCAGTCAGGCGTCAGGTCGCCGGTGACGCGGGCCAGTTCGACACGCGCGAGGACCTCGGCGTGGCGCGCCTCGATCAGCGCGGTGCGCTCGCGCAGCAGGTCGGCCAGGGCGTCGAGGTAGTCGGTCTGGGTGCCGGAGCCGACCTCCAGCGCGGTGCGTTCGATCTCGGCGACGGCGGCGGAGTGTTCGACGGCGGCGCGCAGGGCCTCGACGCGGGCGTGCGCCTCGGTCACGGCGGCCACGGCGCGGTCGACGGCCTGGGCCGCGGCGAACTCGGCGAGGCGGCGCTGTTCGTCGGCGGCGCGGGCGTCGGCGTCGGCGCGGGCGATGGCGGCCGGACGCTGGCCGCCGGTGTAGAGCGGCATGCTGAGGCCGAGACCGGCCTGCCATTCGCCCTGCAGGGCGTAGCCGGTGGCGGCGCGTTCGACGTAGGCGGTCTGGAGCCGGATCTCGGGGCGGCGCGCGGCCCGCTCGGCGCCGGCGGCGAGGCGGGCCGCGTCGGACCGCCGCCGGGCCTCGCGCACCTCCGGGCTGCCGTCGCGGGCGCGGGCCAGCAGGACATCGCGCGGGGTGGCGGCGGTCGCGGCGCCGCTGTCTCTGAGGACGGCGGACGGCAGGTGAGCGCCGCTGATCTCGGCGTACGGCAGGCCGGTGAGCTGGGCCAGTTCGTGCTCCGCCACGTCGAGCTGGCCGGCCGTGGCGCTGCGCTCGGCGCGGGCGCGCGCCAGGCCGGCCTCGGCGCGGAGCACCTGGAGCCTGGGGGCCTTGCCCTCGGCCATCAGGCGCCGCGCGCGGTCGGCCTCGGCGCCGAGCGCGCGGAGACGCTCGTCCTGGGCGGCGAGCACCTGCCGCGCGTTCAGCGCGCGCAGGTAGGCGCCCACCGTCCGGGCCACCAGCTGGGACTCGGCGCCGCCGAGGGCCGCGTCGGCCGCGCCTTCCATGGCGCGCGCGGCGCGCAGGCGGGCGCGCCGGCCCCCGAAATCGAACAGCGTCCAGTTGAGCGCGGCGCTCGCCTGGAGGAGCGTGTGGTCGAACGCCGGGGTCGGCCCGCCGGGCGCGAATGAGAAGCCGTGCAGCGGATAGACCAGCATGGGCTTCTCGAACTGGGTCGCCGAGCCGTCGAGGATGAGCCGCGGCAGCAGCGAGGCGCGCGCCAGGCGGGCGTCGGCGTTCGCCCGGTCACGAGTGGCGCGCGCCACCGCGACCGAGGGGTACTGCCCGAGCGCGTGGGCGACGGCATCGGTGAGGGTGAGCCGGGCGGTGTCCTGCGCGGCCACCAGCGCGGCCAGGGCCAGTGCGATCATGGTGCGTCCTCGCCCGGCGTCCGCAGGGCGTGGTGGACGGTGACGACGCAGTGCTCCACGACGCGGTCGAACAGTTCGGGCGCGTTGGGATCCATGCCGGTGGCGGCGGCGATGCCCTTCTTCGCCAGGTTGAGGTAGACGGGCTGGGCCAGCGTGCTCAGGGCCAGGAGCAGGGGATCACCGGGGCGGATGCGGCCGTCCCGCTGGCCGTCCTCGATGGTGCGGACCAGCAGGGGGAGTACCGTGCGCAGGGTGTCGCGGATGGGCGGCGCCAGCTCGCCGGCGCCGGCCATCTCGCGGACCATGAGCGGGATCAGCGCGGGGTGGTTGCGCACGTGCTGGAAGAACTCGCGCACCGTGCGCTCGAGCTTCTCGAGCGGTGGCCGGCGTGAGCCGTGGATGGTCTCCATCCGATGCCGGAGCGGGCGGGTGATGTCGCGCAGGACCTCGTGGTACAGCTCCAGCTTGGAGCCGAAGTGGTAGGTCACGGCGCCGACGTTCACTTCGGCCTCGACCGTGATGTCGCGGACCGCGGTGCCGGCGTAGCCCTTCTGGGCGAAGTGGGCGCGGGCGGCCTCGAGGACGCGCTGGCGCGCCGCGCGGCCCGCCCCCTGCCGGCGCTCGGACGCCTTGCTTCCCGGGGTGCCGCGGGGTGGCTCGGCCCAGGTGGTCCAGCCCGCGGGCTCGGCGACGCGGGCCGGCGCGGCACGCGCGGGCGGTGCGGCACGCGTGGGAGGTGCGGGCGGTGCGGGCGCCTTCGGCGCCGGTCGTTTGCGACCGCTGGAGCGTTTCCGTGTCACGGGATCCTCCCTGACGCGATGCGCCGCGACGATTGACGACTGCCGAGGCCAGGACCGGAGGACTTCGATGGCGTGGTCGCCGGGCTGGCGTCGGCGGCGTGTGTCCTTTTCCCCGCCGCGGCATCAATCAAACGTTTGTATGAAACCATACAAACGTTTGATTGTCAAGCCGGGGGCTGGTGGGGTGGCTCTCTGGTTGGGTGGCTTGGCTCGCTGGTTGGGTGGCTTGGTTCGCTGGTTGGGTGGCTCTGGCTCGCTGATTGGGTGGCACTATTGAGTTGGCGCACCAGAGTTGGCGCACCAATGGGCCGGACGGCAGGGCGGCTCGGTCTGGGCGGCGGCGAGCGGCGACCGCCCTGCCGTGATACATTCAGCGCCCGATCCCACACCGGAGATGCAGTGCCTCGCGCCCGACCCGCGCGCCGCCGCCCCAGCCACGTGCCACGATCAAGGCGCGGCGGCAGCGTGCGCCCGCCGCGCCCGTGACCCCCGGCACACCCTCGACTTCCCCTCAACACCTCACGAAACGGGAGATGACGATGAGCAGCAGATGGCGGGGCGCCGCGGCCGTGGCGCTGGTGCTGGTGTGTGTCGCGTGCCGGAAGGAAGCAGCGCCCGCGCAGGCCGCGGCCGAGCCGGCTGGTCCGGCACCGGGGACCACGGAGTGGAAGATCGCCAACGCCATGAGCGCGGCGCCGACCGAGATCGCGTCCGGCGCGACCATCATGGAGTGGGCCTCCTCGCCCGACAGCGCGCCGAAACAGCTGCGCGCGGGCACCAACGGCTGGACCTGCTTCGCCGACAACGCCGGATCGCCGAACAACGACCCGATGTGCTTCGACGGGATCTTCGGCGCCTGGGCGTCGGCGTGGATGTCCCACAGCGCCCCGCGGATCACCGGCCTGGGCATCGCCTACATGCTCCAGGGCGGCTCCGACGCGAGCAACACCGACCCCTTCAAGATGCAGCCCGACTCGGGCCACGCCTGGGTCGAGACCGGCCCGCACGTCATGGTCGTGGTGCCGAACGTGGCGGGACTGCGCGGACTCCCGACCGATCCGGCCAGCGGCGGGCCGTTCATCATGTGGCAGAACACGCCCTACGCCCACGTGATGGTCCCGGTCCACAACGGCCGGCGGGCCAGCTAGTCCCTGACCGACGGGCGACCGGCGGCGGTCCGGCAGGCGCCGGACGCGCCGCCGGCTGCCGTCGGCCCCTCAGCCGCCCCGCACCACGGGAGGCGGCCACGGTCCCCGGAGCATCTCGAACGCCTCGGCGGCCGCCAGCAGGAATGCCTCGCGCCCCGTTCCCGCCATCAGCTGCAGACCGATGGGCAGGCCGTCGGGCGACAGCCCGCACGGCAGGCTGATGGCGGGCAACCGGCTCAGCGACGCGGGATAGGTGAGCCGCGTGAGCGCGAAGCGCGGCAGCTCTCCCCCCGGCAGGACGGGCTCCCACGCCACGCTGTTCGGGAACGCCGTCAGCGGCACCGTGGGCCCGGCGATGAGGTCGACCTCGTCCAGCGCCCGCCGCGCCGCGCGCGCCACCGCGCGGCGCGCGAGCAGCGCCTCCCGGTACGCCTCCGCGCTCACCCCCCGTGCCGCCTCGAGCGACGCCGCGACGTCCTCGCCGTACTCCCGACGCCGCGCCGGGAACCACTGCCGGTGGTATCGCAGCGCCTCGGTCCGCACCAGGGGGATGCCGATCCGGACGCCGTCCTCGAACGCCGGCATCTCGATCCGGCGCACGGAGGCGCCCCGCGCGGCGAACAGCGCCAGGGACTCCTCGACGGCCCGCACGATGGCCGGGTCGGTGCGGGCGAAGGCATGCCGCTCGGGCACGCCGATCCTCAGGCCGGCAAGGTCGATCGGCGTCCCGCGACCGGTCGGCGTCGCATCGCCCGGCGCTCCCCGTGCCGCATCGAAGGCTCGACGGGCCCATGCCGCGCTCGCGGCCAGGATACCGACGGTGTCGAGCGTCGGCGCCAGGGGCACCACGCCCCGGGTGCTGAGCACGCCCCAGCCCGGCTTGAAGCCGACCGTGCCGCACAGGGCGGCCGGGATCCGCACGCTGCCCGCCGTGTCGGTGCCCAGGGCGAACGGCACGATGCCGGCGGCCACCGCGGCGGCGGAGCCGCCGGAGGAGCCGCCGGTGGTGCGCGACGGGTCCCACGGATTGCGCGTGGCGCCGTAGTGCGGGTTGTCGTTGGTGGTGCCGAAGGCGAATTCGTGGGTGTTGGTCTTGCCGATCGAGATGGCGCCGGCCGCCCGCAGGGCCCGCACCACGGGCGCGTCGCGATCCGGCTCCCAGCCGGCCAGGATGCGCGAGCCGGCCGTGGTGCG
>CAZJZC010000190.1:0-1320 GCA_964550365.1 uncultured Gemmatimonadales bacterium
AGGCCAAGACCGACGAGCTGTCGGGCGGCCAGCAGCAGCGGCTGATGATCGCCCGGGCGCTGAGCCACGAGCCGCAGGTCATCTTCCTCGACGAACCCACGGTGGGCCTCGACCCCCAGGCGCGGCACGCCCTGTGGGACATCCTGCGCGGACTGCACGCCGAGGGCCGCACCATCGTGATGACCACGCACTACATGGAGGAGGCCGACCAGCTGTGCGAACGCGTGGCGATCGTGGACCGGGGCCGCCTGCTCGCGATCGACACGCCGGAGGCGCTGAAGGCCAAGGCGCCGGGCGGCACCCTGATCGAGCTGACCCTCGACGGCGAGGCCGCCGGCCTGGCGCGCACGGCCGGCGGCCTGCCGGGCGTCCTGCGCGCCGACGCCGAGGGCCCGGTGCTCAACGTGTACGCCGACCGGGCGGGCCCGGTGCTGGCCGACCTGGTCGAGGCGGCCGGGCGCATCGGCCGCGACGTGACGGACATCCACCTGGCGCCGCCCAGCCTGGAGACGCTGTTCGTCTCGCTGACCGGCCGGAGGCTCGACTGACCGCGGCCCCCCGCGCGCGCGTCGCGGCGGTGACGCCGCTCAGGGTCTTCGGCGCCCTGCTGGCCCGCGACATCGTCGTGGTGCGCCGGGAACTGATCTACTTCCTCCTGCGCACCACCATGCAGCCCCTGCTGTTCACGCTCATCTTCGGGTACCTGCTGCCCAAGATGGGCTTCGTCGACCAGAGCTACACCGCCGCCCTGCTCCCCGGCATCCTGGCCATCTCGCTGGCCTTCGCGGCGGTGCAGTCGGTGGCCCTGCCGATGGTGGCGGACTTCGGCTACACCCGCGAGATCGAGGACCGCCTGCTGGCGCCGGTGGACAACCGCCTGGTCGCGCTCGAGAAGGTCATCGCCGGGGCGGTGCAGGGCGTCCTGGCCGCGCTCTTCGTCCTGCCCATCTCCCGCCTGATCATGGGGCCGGTCGAGGGGCTGGCGCTGGCGCACTGGGGCGTGGCGCTGGCGGTGACGGTCTTCGGCGCCATCGCCTTCTCGGTCATCGGGCTGTTCCTCGGCACCGTCATCGAGGGCCAGCAGGTCGGCCTGCTGTTCGGGTTCATCGTGGCGCCGATGATCATGTTCGGCTGCGCCTACTACCCCTGGCAGCTGCTCGACACCGTGCCGGTGATGAAGTGGGGCGTCCTGCTCAACCCGCTGGTCTACGTCGCCGAAGGGATGCGCGCCGTGCTGACGCCGGACAAGCCGCACATGCCGCTGTCGGTCGTGCTGGTGGCGCTGGCCGTGATCATCGCGCTGTTCTGGCATCTGGGGCT
>CAZJZC010000190.1:1420-4826 GCA_964550365.1 uncultured Gemmatimonadales bacterium
GGGGATTCTGCCGCGCGGCCCGCCGCCGCGGCGATGGCGCCCACGGCCGAGGAGGCGCTCGCCGCGTCGCGCGCCCTGCTCGAGCACGGGGCCCTGGCCTGGAACGCCGGCGACCTCGACGGCTTCATGGCCGACTACGCGGCCGACGCCACCTTCGTCACCTCGCGCGGCCTGGTGCGCGGACGCGAGAGCATCCGCGCGCTCTACGCGCCGCGGTTCGCGCCCGGCGCCCGGCGCGACTCCCTGCGCTTCGAGGACCTCGCCGCCGACCCGCTCGGGCCCGACCTGGTCCACCTGGTGGCGCGCTACGTGCTCCAGCGCGGCGACTCGGTCACGGCCCGCGGCCCCACCTCGCTGGTGCTCCGGCGGACCGGCGGGCGCTGGCGCATCGTCCACGACCACTCCAGCTAGGCTCCTACACGCCTCCGGTCAGGCCCTTCGGGAGGATGCATGCGCAGTGCCGTGTTCGGTCTCGATCCGTTCTGGGTAGCCACCGCGCTGCTGGTCGTCACCTATCTCGCCATCATCCACGACCGGCTCAACCGCGCCCTGGTGGTCGGCGTCGGGGCCGGCCTGGTCATCATCAGCGGCGTCCTCACCCAGGAGGAGGCCATCGCGGGCGTGGACTTCAACACGCTGATGCTGCTGACCGGCATGATGCTCATCGTGTCGGTCACCCGCCGCTCCGGCATCTTCCAGGCCGTCGCGATCAAGGCGGCGCAGGCGGCCGGGGCGAGCCCGGCGGGCATCCTGGCCCTGCTCTCGCTGGTGACCGCGGTGTTCTCCGCCTTCCTCGACAACGTGACCACCGTGCTCCTCGTGGTGCCGGTGACCATCGCCATCTGCCGGGAGCTGAAGGTCCCGGCGTACCCGTTCCTGTTCGCCGAGGTGTTCGCGGCCAACATCGGCGGCACCGCGACGCTCATCGGCGACCCGCCCAACATCCTCATCGGCTCGGCCGCCGGCCTGACCTTCAACGCCTTCCTCCTGGAGCTGGGGCCGGTCGTGGCCCTCATCCTCGCCGTCCAGCTGGCGCTCGGGCACCTGCTGTGGGGCCGGCGGATGACCGCCTCGGCGGAGGACCGGGCGCACGTGATGGCGATGGACGCGGCGGCGGCCATCACCGACCGGCGGCTGATGCGGCAGTCCCTGGCCGTGCTGGCGGCCGTCGTGGCCGCCCTGGTGTCCGCCAGGGCCCTGCGGCTGGAGGCCGGGCTCATCGCGATGTTCGGCGCGGCGGTGCTGATCATCCTGGACAATCACGCGCACCCGCCGGAGGCGCAGACGCACCGCGTGACCACCAGCCTGGGCGAGGTGGAGTGGATCACCATCTTCTTCTTCATCGGGCTGTTCGTGCTGGTGGCCGGCGTGGAGAAGGTGGGCCTGCTGCGCTACCTGGCGGGCACCCTGCTCGACGTCACCGGCCGCGACCTCACCTTCACCGTCCTGGGCGTGCTGTGGGTCTCGGCCCTGCTCTCGGCCATCGTGGACAACATCCCGTTCGTGGCCGCCATGATCCCGCTCATCGAGGCGCTGGCGCCGGCGTTCGGCGGACCGGAGGGGCTGCTGCCGCTGTGGTGGGCGCTGTCGCTGGGCGCCTGCCTGGGGGGCAACGGCACGCTGGTGGGGGCCAGCGCCAACCTGACCGTGGCCGGGCTGGCCGAACGGCAGGGCGTCCCGTTCCGGTTCCGCGAGTTCACCTTGCGGGCCTTCCCGCTGATGCTGGTGGGCATCGCCATCGCCCACCTGTACCTGTATCTGCGCTTCCTTCGCTAGCCGCCGTTCCGTGCCGCGCCGCGGCGGCCTACCTCGAGGAGTGTCATGCACGGCGTGATCTTCGGTCTCGATCCCTACTGGACCGCCACGGCGCTCCTGGTCCTGACCTACGTCGCCATCGTGGTGGACCGCGTCAACCGGGCGATCGTCGTCGGCATCGGCGCCGGCCTGGTCATCGTCATGCGGGTCCTGACGCAGGACGAGGCCATCCACAGCGTGGACTTCAACACGCTGATGCTGCTGACGGGCATGATGCTCATCGTCTCCGTCACCCGCCGCTCCGGCATCTTCCAGGCCGTCGCGATCCGGGCGGCGCAGGCGGCCGGGGCGAGCCCGGCCGGGATCCTGGCCCTGCTCTCGGTGGTGACCGCGGTGTTCTCGGCCTTCCTCGACAACGTGACGACGGTCCTGCTGGTGGTGCCGGTGACCATCGCCATCACCCGCGCACTCGAGGTCCCGGCCTTCCCGTTCCTGTTCGCCGAGGTGTTCGCGGGCAACATCGGCGGGACGGCGACCCTCATCGGCGATCCGCCCAACATCCTCATCGGGTCGGCCGCGGGGCTGACCTTCACCGACTTCGCGCTCGAGCTGACGCCCGTGGTCGCGGTCATCCTCGCGGTGCAGATGGCCATGACGCACCTGCTGTGGGGCCGGCGGCTCACCGCCACCGCGGACGCCCGGGCCCGGGTGATGGCGATGGACGCGGCGGCGGCCATCACCGACCGGCGGCTGATGCGGCAGTCCCTGGCCGTGCTGGCGGCCGTCGTGGCCGCCCTGGTGTCCGCCAGGGCCCTGCGGCTGGAGGCCGGGCTCATCGCGATGTTCGGCGCGGCGGTGCTGATCATCCTGGACAATCACGCGCACCCGCCGGAGGCGCAGACGCACCGCGTGACCACCAGCCTGGGCGAGGTGGAGTGGATCACCATCTTCTTCTTCATCGGGCTGTTCGTGCTGGTGGCCGGCGTGGAGAAGGTGGGCCTGCTGCGCTACCTGGCGGGCACCCTGCTCGACGTCACCGGCCGCGACCTCACCTTCACCGTCCTGGGCGTGCTGTGGGTCTCGGCCCTGCTCTCGGCCATCGTGGACAACATCCCGTTCGTGGCCGCCATGATCCCGCTCATCGAGGCGCTGGCGCCGGCGTTCGGCGGACCGGAGGGGCTGCTGCCGCTGTGGTGGGCGCTGTCGCTGGGCGCCTGCCTGGGGGGCAACGGCACGCTGGTGGGGGCCAGCGCCAACCTGACCGTGGCCGGGCTGGCCGAACGGCAGGGCGTCCCGTTCCGGTTCCGCGACTTCAGCTGGCGGGCCTTCCCGCTGATGCTGGTGAGCGTCGGCATCGCCCACCTCTACCTGTACCTGCGTTTCCTCCGCTAGCGGCGGCCGGCCGCGCGTTCCAATCGGCACAGCCCGTGCCGGAACCCGGCGGGCGGCCGTAGTATTGGCCGTCGCGTCCCCGACCGGAGGTACCGTGCGTCCCGTCCGCCTGCTCGCCGTCGTCACCCTCGCCGCCTGCCGCACGGCGCGCCAGCGCGACCCGCAGGATCCCGGCGCGCGGCGGCGGCTCACCGAACTCGGCCGGCGGCCCTAGGCGCCCGGTGGCCGTCAGCGACAGCTACCGCGAGTGGGTGCTCGA
>CAZJZC010000191.1:0-1968 GCA_964550365.1 uncultured Gemmatimonadales bacterium
GTTGAGCCGGTTCCGGATTTCGACCTCCGAGCCCGAGGCGGCGATGCCGCTGGCCACCCAGGCGCAGGCCAGCCGCGGGTCGTTGCGGTCGAACGCGGCCCGGGCGCCCCAGAACGCCGCCTCGGCGGTGACCTCGCTGCCGGGATAATCGGTCAGGAGCTGGCCGATCTGCCGCTGGGCGCCCTCGGTGTTGCCGGCGGCATAGTCGAGCTGGGCCAGCTGGAGGAGGGCGGTGTCGGCCCAGGGCGAATTGGCATGCTCCACCACCACCCGGCGCAGGTAGAGCCGCCGGTCGGCCTCGCTCGGGGCGATGATCGCGATGGTGAAGAGCAGCTCGGGATAGACCGCGTCGGTACGGGGCAGCACCGCCAGCAGGGCGGCGGTCAGGGTCCGGGCGCTGTCGGGCATCCCCTCGCGGGCAATCCGCACCGCATCCACCAGGCGCGGATCCTGCTGGGCGTGGGCGGGCAGGACGGACAAGGCGGACAAGGCGGACAAGGAGAGAAGCAACTGCCTGGCGTGCCGTCGGAAGGTCATGCGGCCTCCTGCATCGGTGTGGCGAGGCGCATGACCAGGTCGGCCACGATCCCGGTCTCATCGGAGAGGGTGGTGGCCTTGAGTGCCATGTCGGTCTCGATGGCGGCCTGGATGGCCCGCCGCAGCCGGGGCATGGTCCAGTCCTCGGACCAGCGGGACCACTGGCTGGCGGCCGTGCGATAGTCGAGCCCCCAGAGCCGCAGCTGCCGGAGGGTGTCGAAGACGGCGCTTTCGAGGGCGCGACCGCGCTTGCCGTCGTCGCGGTGGGCGCGGGCGAGCGCCGTGCCGATCAGCGCCTGGCCGAGGGCAATGACGAGCTTGACGCCGCTGTTGCCGGACTGGCCGAGGAGTGGGGGCAGCATGGTCGCGGCGCGGCCGGAATGGCCGTCCATCACCGCCTCGCACCAGTCGGGCACGGTTTCGCCGTGGCGGATGCCGAGCATGGCCGAGACCTGCTCGATGCTGAGCGGCTCGGGGCCGGCCAGGCCGGAGAGCTTGCCCAGCTCGGCGCGCAGCGGGCCCAGCTCGGCGTCGAGCGCCTTGACCAGGTGAGTGACCGTTTCGGGGGCCAGCGCCAAGCCGAGCTTCTCGGCTTCCTTGGCCAGCCAGCGGGCGGCGCGGTCGGCGGGGAGCCGGTCGCAGTTGACCGCCCAGGTCCGCTTGGCGAGGTCGGGGTCGGGGTCGTTGCTCTTGGCCTTGTCGGCGCTGCCGGCCCCCTGAACCAGGACCACCAGGGTCTCGGGCGAGGGCTTCTCGAGGGCGTCCAGCACCGCCTGCTTGGCCTTGGCGCGCTTGTTCCACGACTCGACATCGCGAATGATCACCACCCGGCGGTCGGCCATCATCGGCAGGGTGGTCAGGAGGGTCGCGACCTCATCGGGATCGAGGGAGGCGGCGCTCCGGGTGTCGAGGTTGAAGTCGCGCAGGCCGGGATCGAGGGCCAGATCCAGGAGTGCCTGCAGCGCCTCGTCCTTGAGCGGCTCTTCCGGGCCGTACAAGTAGACGGCCGGGGGCAGCGTCCCCTTCCGAATGGTCTTGTACAGGTCATCCCACGAGTGCGCGGCCATCCCACAAATATAGGGGGCCGGTCAGGCCGATGAACCGGTACGGCAGAAGCACTGCACGTACATGAGGGTGGTGAGGGTCTTGGCGTCGCGGATCTCGCCGGCGCGGATCATCCGCCCCACCTCGGACCAGGGCACCTCATGGACCTCCATGAACTCGTCGGCCTCGTGCGCCAGGCGGCCCCGGGTGAGCCCGGTCGCGAGATAGAGATGGATCACCTCGTCGGTGAACCCCGGGGTGGTGAAGATGGCGGCCAGCAGCTCCAGTCGCGACGCGGTGCACCCGGCCTCCTCGCGCAGCTCGCGGGCGGCGCACCAGTCCATCGGCTCGTCGCCGTCGCGGGTGCCGGCCGGCACCTCCCAGAGC
>CAZJZC010000191.1:1978-2961 GCA_964550365.1 uncultured Gemmatimonadales bacterium
CGGATCAGGAGGATCCGGGGATCGGGATCGGACGGCGGGTCGAGGAAGGGCACGACGGCTGCGGCACCCGGGTGGCGCACCATTTCCAGAACGCCCTCGGACCCGTTGGGAAAGCGCACCTGGTCGAGGTCGAGGTTGAGGATCCGGCCGGTGTGCACACGGCGCGAGGCAAGGAGGGTCATGGCGGGAATGTAGCCGTATCGCGTGGGGTCGCGTTACGATTCCCGGACCCCATTCCCGAGGTGTCGATGTTGCGCAGCGTTGGCGCTGTCCTGGCGGGCCTGGTCGTCGCCACGATCGTGGTCCTGGCGTGCACCTGGGTGGCGGTGGCGGCGATGCTGCCCGCAGCGGGACCCGGGCAGATGCCCGAACCCACCTCGGCCTACCTGGCGGTGAACCTCGCCTGCAGCCTGGTGGCTGCCTGGCTCGGCGGCGAGGTCGCGGTACGGCTGGGGCGCCGGGCCCCGCTGGGCCACGCGATGGGACTGGGGGTGGTCCTGCTCATGCTGGGGATCGGCGTGGCGGCGACCACCAGCGTCGGGACCCAGGGGAGCCAGCCGGGCTGGTACCTGTATGCGGTGGCGGTGCTCGGGTGGATCGGCGCCGCGGCGGCAGGAGTGCGCCGCCGCGGGACGCCGTGATGCGGGACGCGTAGCGACGCACAGCTGTGCGTCGCTACGCCATGTGCCCCCCACGATGGGCCCGTTACGGCGGGACGATCGGCACCGGCCCCACGCGCAGCGCCACGATACCGGCGCGAATCTTTGCCAGGTCTCCCACGACCACCACGGTCAGCCGCGCCGGATCGAGGTGCTGGCGCGCCGCACGCTGCACGTCGGCGGCGGTGAGGTTCTGGATCGCCGTCAATTCGGTGGGAAGCTGGTCCAGGGTCATCCCGAAGGTCAGGGCGGTGGCCAGCTGGCCGGCCACCTGCCCCGTCGTCTCGTAATTTCCCAGCGCCCCCAGGACCGAATACGACCGGG
>CAZJZC010000191.1:2971-4287 GCA_964550365.1 uncultured Gemmatimonadales bacterium
TCCGCTGGAACTGCTCGAAGAAGATGGCCAGGGAGCTGTCGGTGACGTCGGTGCGCACCGCCGAGCTGGCCAGGAACGGACCGGGGATGGGCCGCCACGAGAAGCCGGAATTGGCGCCGTAGGTGAACCCCTTCTGCTCCCGGAGGATGTCGTTGAGCCGGGCCGAGAAGGAGCCGCCAAGGATGGTGTTCATCAGGGTGAGCGCGGCGTAGTCGGGCGACGAGCGTTCCACCCCGGGGGCGCCGATGTTGATGACCGACTGGGCGGCGCCGGGCTTGTCCACGAGCACCACCCGGGTGGCGGGACGGCTGGGCGCCGGGACCGCGCTGGCGGGAGCGCTGGCCAGCGGGTTGGCCGGCGTCCGCCACTCGCCGAACAGGCCGGCGGCGAGCAGCACCGCCTCGCGCTGGGTGATGGCGCCGGTGATGACGAGGGTGGCGCGGCGTGGATCGGCGGCGCGGGTCCAGAAGGTGCGGAGGGCGGTCGAATCGAGGCCGGCGATGCTGGCCGAGTCCCCGCCAAGCGCGGCGTGATAGGGATGGCCGCGGCCGTAGACCTCGCGGTTGAAGACCTGGCTGGCCACCGCGGCCGGCTGGTCGCGCTGCTGGATGATCGAGGCCAGCCGGAGGTCGCGCTGGCGCTGCACATCGGCGGCCCGGAAGGTCGGCTCGAGGGCCACCCGGGCCAGGATGGCCATGGCATCGTCGAAGGTCCGGCGCGGCGCGGTGAGCGAAAGGGTGATGGCGTCCCACCCAGCACCGGTGCCGAGGGAGGCGCCGAGGAATGCCACGTCCTCGGCCAGCCCGATGGCATCGCGACCGCCGGCGCCCTCGTCGAGGAGGTCGGCGGTCAGGCTGGCAATGCCGGGGCGGTCGCCGTCGAGGCGTCCACCGCCCGCAATCGACAGGGTGGCGCGGACCAGCGGGACCTCGCGCATGTCGGCCCCGACGATCGTCAGGCCGTTGGGCAGGGAGGCGCGCCAGGTGGTGGGCAGGGTCAGCGCCGGGGCCGGAGGCATGGCCGGTGCGGTGGTGACCTGCGCGTTCGCGGCGGAGGTGAGGGCGCCGAGCGCGGCAACCAGGGCCAGGCAGGAGCGGGTCATGGGGTCACCTCGCGGGCAGTGGCGGCGAGCTCGGGCTTGCCCTGCGGCACGACCGACACGATGGCTCGCGCGCCCGTCAGATAGCGACGAGCCGCCGCCTGGACCTGGGCCGCGGTGACCGAGCGGTACCGATCGAGGTCGCGCTGGAAGCCATCGGGAACGCCGAGCTCGAAGTAGTAGCCCGGGGGCAATCGAAGCTCCGCGCGCAGCTTCG
>CAZJZC010000191.1:4297-4783 GCA_964550365.1 uncultured Gemmatimonadales bacterium
CTCGATTCCCGACAGGAACGAGGCCTCGAGGGCGTTGCGGGCCTGCTGCAGCTCGCGCTCGCTGGGGCCTTCCGCCGCCAGCCGGCGGAGCTCCTCGTCCACCACCCGCTGGATCGGCGGGAGCGCCGCGCCGGGCTTGGCGGTGGCGACCAGCTGGAAGTCGCCGGCCAGGTTCTGGCCGCCGTGGAAGGCGCTGACATTGCTGACCAGCTGCTCGTCGTAGACGAGGCGCTTGGTGAGCCGGGAGTTGCGGGCACCGGCCAGCACGTAGGCGGCGACATTCAGGGCGGCATCGTCCTCATGCCACGCCTTGACGGTCGGGAAGGCGTAATAGAGCCGCGCCAGCCCGACCCGGTCCTCGAGGACGAGGGCGGTGTCGCGGGTCATGGCCGGCCGGGCCGGCACCGGGCGGGTGATCTGCGGCCCACGGGGCAGGTGGCCGAAGTACTGCCGCACCAGGCGGCGCACCTCGGCGGGGTCGACGTC
>CAZJZC010000192.1:0-4739 GCA_964550365.1 uncultured Gemmatimonadales bacterium
CGCGCACGAAGGCGGCGCCGAGCCGCGCCACCTGGCGCGGGTCCTCGCCGTAACTGCGGATGTTGATGATGGGGTTGGCGGGGTTGTTGTTGACGTCCACCACCGGCGCGAACACCAGGTGGACGCCGATGGCCCGCCCCTCGGTGGCGATGACGCGGCCCACCTCGTAGGCGTCGTCCTCGCGGCCCGCGGCGCCCAGCGCCATATTGCCCGCGAAGGCCGTGGCGCCCCGGACCCGCATGCTCGGCCCGCTCTCCAGGTCGGCGGCGATCAGCAGGGGCAGGCGGCTGGCGCGCTGGAGCGCGTTGAACTTGGCCGCCAGGTCGTAGGCCGAGCCGCCCAGGCCCACGACGAACCCGCCGACCCGCTCCTCGCGCGCCTGCCGCAGGGTGCGTTCCATGAGCGAGTCGTCGGCGGCCCAGTACTCGCCGCTGATCCACGGCATGACCAGCTGACCGGCGCGCTCCCGCAGGCTCAGGGCCGAGACGGCGGGCACGTCGTCCACGTCGTCCTCGGGCAGCGGCGCCTCGATGGGCGGCAGCGGCGGCGCCTCGACGGCCACGTCGGCCACCGGCTCCACGTCGGGCAGGCGCGGCCGCGGGCCGCCGCAGGCCATGGCGGCGAACGACACCAGGAGGATGGCCAGCCGATGCGATTGCGTCACGTCGCGCTCGTGGGATCGGTCGTGGGTCTGGCGCCGCTGGCCGCTGCGGCGCACTCGAAGGCGCTTCGCCAACCGCCCGCCGGCGCCGCGCAGGGACCGGCGCGCCCCGGCATCGACGTCCTGCTGGCGGACTCCCTGCACCTGGTCGCCGGCAGGCGCGTGGGGCTCATCACCAACCAGTCGGGGCTCGACGCGTCGGGCGTGCCGACCATCGACCGCCTGAGCGGCGCGCCCGGCGTGCGGCTGGTGGCGCTGTTCGCGCCGGAACACGGCATCCGCGGCCGCGCCCGGCCCGGCGAAGCGGTGTCCGATACCGTGGACCTGGCGACCGGCATCCCAATCTACAGCCTCTATGGCGCAAATCGAGCGCCCACGGCCGACCAGCTCGGCGGGATCGACGTGCTGGTGGTGGACCTCCAGGACGTCGGCGCCCGGCCGTTCACCTACGTGTCCACCACCGTGCTCGCGATGGAAGCGGCGCGCGCGGCCGGCAGGCGCATCATCGTCCTCGACCGGCCGAACCCGATCGGTTGTGACCAGGCGGGGCCGGTGATGGAGACGGCCTGGGCCTCGTTCATCGGCATGCTCGCCGTTCCCCTGCGCCACGGACTCACCCTGGGGGAACTGGCGCGGTTCGCCAACGGCGAGCGGCGCCTGGGCGCCGACCTGGTGGTGGTGCCGGTCGAGGGCTGGCGCCGTTGTCAGTGGTTCGACGAGACCGGACTGCCGTGGGTGCCGCCCTCGCCCAACCTGCCGGACCTCGAATCGGTGCGCTGGTATCCGGGTACGGTGCTGTTCGAGGCCACCAAGCTGTCGGTGGGGCGGGGCAGTGACCGGCCGTTCCGCATGATCGGCGCGCCGTGGCTCGACCCCGAGGCGGTCCTCGCGGTGGACCGCGGCCTCGCCGACTGGCTCGAGCCGACCTCGTTCCTGGTCCAGGACCCCGGCGACGGCAAGTACCCGGGCCGGCAGGTCCGCGGCCTGCGCATCCGCGAGGGCCGGCCGCGCTCGGCCGACCCGGTCGAACTCGGCATGCGGCTGATGAACGCGGTGGTGCGCGCCCATCCCGACTCGGCCCGGCCCGACTCGGTCGGCCTGGCGCGCCGGCTGGGCGTGTACATCCGGCCGGGGAGCGCGCCGCCCTGCGCGCCGACCGGCGAGTGGTGCGGCTGGCGCTGGCCGTCGCAGGTCGCGGGCTTCCGGCTCAAGGCCCGCCGGTACCTCCTGTATCGCTAGCCGACACGGAAGGAAGCGGCGCCGTGGCGCCGCGAGACGGCGGTGCCTGGACCCGGCACGCGCACCGACCGCCCATTTGACCCTAACTCGCGCAGCGGCTAGATTTTAGGGCTATCCTATGGATGTCCGGCGCCTGACGCTCCTGCCTGAGCCGCTCAAGAACGGGTTTCTTGAGCTGATCGATCCCGTCGCCGACGGGCTGATCAAGGCCGGGCTCACGCCGAATCGCATCACCACCCTTTCCATCTTCGTGCTGCTCGGTTCCGGCGCGGCGTTCGCCCTCGGCGCCCTGCGCGTCGGCGCGTTCCTGCTGCTGTTCAGCGGCCTGCTCGACCTGCTCGACGGCAAGGTGGCGCGCCGCGGCAACCTGTCGACGCGCTTCGGCGCCTTCTACGACTCCTCGATGGACCGGCTGGGCGAGGGCGCCCTGTTCACCGGCATCGCCATCTTCTACATGCGCTCGGCCATCGCCGCCGGGAGCGAGCGCCTGCCGGTCCTGGCCCTCGGCCTGTGCTTCGCGGTGCTGACGGGCGGCTTCCTGGTGAGCTACACCCGGGCCCGGGCCGAAGGCCTGGGGATCGAGGCCAGGGTCGGCCTGGCCCAGCGGGCCGAAAGGCTGGTGCTGCTCGGGGTGCCGACCATGTTCTTCGGCGCCGGACCGGGCGGCTGGCTGCTGCTGTCCATCCTGATCGTGCTGACCCTGGCCAGCTGGATCACCGTGTTCCAACGCATCGCCCACGTGTACGACGTCACCGCGCACGAGACGCCGCCGGCCGCCGGGCCGGGGCAGCCGCCGGTCCCGGCGGCGACCAACGCCGTGAAAGGAACCTGAGTTGAGCCCCACGTCCCCCCGCACCATCAAGCCGGCCGCCGGCAAGCTCGGCGTGCTGACGCCCGGCATGGGCGCCGTCGCCACGACGTTCTACGCCGGCGTCGAGAGCGCCCGGCGGGGCCTGGCCCTGCCCATCGGCTCGCAGACGCAGATGGGCACCATCCGGCTCGGCAAGCGCACCGACAACCGCGCGCCGCTGATCCGCGACTTCGCGCCGATCGCGAAGCTGGAAGACGTGGTGCTCGGCGGCTGGGACCCGATCCCCGACGATGCCTACACCTCGGCCAAGGTGGCCGGGGTGCTGGAGGAGAAGCACGTCGAGGCGATCGCGCCGTTCCTCAAGAGCATCAAGCCGATGCCGGCGGCCTTCGACCAGCACTACGTCAAGAAGCTCCAGGGCAGCAACGTCAAGACCGGCAAGACCAAGCGCGACCTGGCCGAGGCCCTGCGGCAGGACATCAGGGATTTCCGGAAGGCCAACGGGCTCGAGCGGGTCGTGGCGGTGTGGTGCGCCTCGACCGAGATCTTCCTGCAGGCGGGGCCCCAGCACGCCAGCCTGGCGGCCTTCGAGAAGGCCATGCTGGAGAACGACCCGGCCATCGCGCCGTCGATGCTGTACGCCTGGGCCTGCCTCATGGAAGGGGTGCCGTTCATGAACGGCGCGCCCAACCTGACGGTGGACATCCCGGCCATGCTGGACCTGGCGCGCGATCGGAGCGTGGCGATCGGCGGCAAGGACTTCAAGACCGGCCAGACGCTGATGAAGACGGTGCTGGCGCCGATGCTCAAGGCGCGCATGCTCGGCCTGGCGGGCTGGTACTCGACCAACATCCTCGGCAACCGCGACGGCGAGGTCCTCGACGACCCCGAGTCGTTCAAGACCAAGGAGGAGTCGAAGCTCGGCGTGCTCGAGCACATCCTCCAGCCGGGCATGTATCCCGAGCTCTACGGCAAGATCTACCACAAGGTGCGGATCAACTACTACCCGCCGCGTGGGGACAACAAGGAGGGCTGGGACAACATCGACATCTTCGGGTGGATGGGCTACCCGATGCAGATCAAGGTGGACTTCCTGTGCCGCGACTCGATCCTGGCGGCGCCGATCGTGCTGGACCTCGCGCTGTTCGCCGACCTCGGCCAGCGCGCCGGCCTGAAGGGCATCCAGGAGTGGCTGTCGTTCTATTTCAAGAGTCCGATGGCGGCCGAAGGGCTGACGCCGGAGCATGACCTCTTCATCCAGCAGACCAAGCTCAAGAACACGCTCCGCTGGATGAAGGGTGAAGACCAGATCACCCATCTCGGCATCGAATACTACGAGGAGTAATCACGGCATGATGTCTGTACTCTCCCAGGCGGCTGAGCACGCGGGGGGCGAGGCCAACCTCGTCCTGCCCGACCTCAACAGCGCACGCTTCTTCCAGGACGCCATCGGCGGCCGGTCCCTGCTCATGGGCGGCCTCGCCGTCTGCGTGCTGGGCCTGCTCTTCGGGCTCGCGGTGTACACGCGGCTCAAGAACATGCCGGTGCACAAGGCGATGCTCGAGATCAGCGAGCTGATCTACGAGACCTGCAAGACCTACCTGCTCACCCAGGGCAAGTTCCTGCTGGTGCTGTGGGTCTTCATCGGCGCCATCATCACCTTCTACTTCGGCGCGCTCCAGCACATGGACGCCATGAAGGTGGCGATCATCCTCGGCTTCTCGCTGGTGGGCATCGCCGGCAGCTACGGGGTGGCCTGGTTCGGCATCCGGGTGAACACCTTCGCCAACTCGCGCACGGCGTTCGCCTCGCTCCGGGGCAAGCCGTACCCGTGCTACGACATCCCGCTCAAGGCGGGGATGTCGATCGGCATGCTGCTGATCTCGGTCGAGCTGCTGCTGATGCTGATGATCCTGCTGTTCATCCCCGGCGACTACGCCGGCCCCTGCTTCATCGGCTTCGCCATCGGCGAGTCGCTCGGCGCGGCCGCCCTGCGTATCGCCGGCGGCATCTTCACCAAGATCGCCG
>CAZJZC010000193.1:0-4718 GCA_964550365.1 uncultured Gemmatimonadales bacterium
CCGGCGAGCTCGAGGGCGTGAACTACGAGGACGTGACGTACGAGGGCTACGGCCCGGGCGGCGCGGCGATCCTCGTGGAGTGCACCACGGACAACCCCACCCGCACGGTGGCGGACCTCAGGAACATCTTCTCCAAGAACGGCGGCAACCTGGGCGCCGCGGGCTCGGTGGCGTGGATGTTCGACCGCCGGGGCCAGCTGGTGGTGGATGCCACCCGCTGGGACGAGGACACGGCGATGGGCGCGGCCCTCGAGGCCGGGGCGCTGGACTTCGCGCGCGAAGGCGACCAGTACGTGATCTCGACCGAGGTGAGCGAGTTCCACGCGGTGCAGGACGGCCTGCGCGCCCGCCAGATCACCTGGGACTCGGCCGAGATCGCCATGATCCCCAAGACCACGGTGAAGGTCGAGGGCGGCGCCGCCGCCCAGCTGGTGCGGCTGGTCGAGGCGGTCGAGGAGCACGACGACGTGGCCAAGGTGTTCTCGAACTTCGACATCGACGAGGAAGCGCTGGCCGAAGTGTGATCGTCCTCGGCGTGGACCCGGGCACGGCCGCGACCGGCTACGGGGTCGTGGCGCGGGGCTCCGGGACGCACCGCCTTCTCGAGTGCGGCGTGATCCGGCCCCCGGCGGGCCGCCCCCTGGCGGAGCGGCTCGCCGTCATTTTCGAGGAGCTGGCGGACCTCATCGCCCGCCACCGGCCCGACGCGGTGGCCGTGGAGGACGTGTTCGTGGCGCACAACGTGCGCAGCGCGCTGGTGCTGGGCCACGCGCGCGGCGTCATCATGCTGGCCGCCGCCCGCGCCGGACTGCCGGTCTCGGAGTACGCCGCCCGCGTGGTCAAGAGCACCGTGGTCGGCGCCGGCGGCGCCACCAAGGGGCAGGTGCAGCGGATGGTCGCCCGGCACCTGCGGCTGAGCGAGGCGCCCCGGCCGGCCGACGCGGCCGACGGCGTGGCGATCGCGCTGACGCACGTGCTCCGCGCGCGCACCCTGCGGCGGGCGAGGGTCGGATGATCGCCATGGTCGCCGGGACCCTGGCCCTCAAGGAGGCCGACCGCGTCGTGGTGCGCACCGGCGCCGGCATCGGCTACGAATGCCTGGTGCCCACGCGCTCGCTCGAGCAGCTGCCGGCGCCGGGCAGCCCGGTGGAGCTGCACACCCACCTGGCGGTGCGCGAGGACGGGCAGACGCTGTTCGGCTTCGTGACGGCCGAGGAGCGGCGCGTGTTCCAGCGCCTGATCTCGGCCAGCGGCGTCGGACCCAAGCTGGCGCTCGCCATGCTCAGCGCCCTGAGCGCCGAACGCATCGTGCGGGCCATCCGGGAGAACGACATCGCCGCCCTGTCGTCGGTGAGCGGCGTGGGGAAGAAGACGGCCGAGCGGGTGGTGCTCGAGCTCAAGGACAAGACCGACGACCTCAAGGCCGAGGCGGGCCGGACGGTCACCACGGCCAGCGACGTCGCGGCCAGGGCGCTGGTCCGGCTGGGGTACACCGCCGCCGAGGCGGACGAGGCGGTCCGCCGCGCGCTGGCGGCCGACGGGAAGCGGGAATCGGCCGAGCTGGTGAAGGCGGCCCTGGCATACCTGGGACGGTAGACGGCGGAAGGCGGGAGCGTCGTGGCGAAACGCAGCGAGATCACCACACCCGAGGTCCTCGGCGAAGAGCAGAGCGCCGACGCCTCGCTGCGGCCGTCGCGGCTCGACGAGTTCGTCGGCCAGGCCAAGGTGCGGGAGAACCTCCAGATCGCCATCGAGGCCGCGCGGGCCCGCGGCGAGCCGCTCGACCACGCGCTGTTCTTCGGCCCGCCGGGGCTCGGGAAGACCACGCTGGCCATCCTGCTGGCGAAGGAGATGGGTGTCTCGCTGCGGACCAGCTCCGGCCCGGTGATCGAGCGGCCGGGCGACCTGGTGGGCCTGCTCACCAATCTGCGGCGCGGCGACATCCTCTTCATCGACGAGATCCACCGTCTGCGCCCGGCCCTGGAGGAGTTCCTCTATCCGGCCATGGAGGACTGGCGTGTCGACGTGCGCCTCAGCGACGGACCGCACGCCGAGACCATCCCCATGGCGCTCGAGCCGTTCACGCTGATCGGCGCCACCACGCGCTACGGCCTGCTGACGCCGCCCATGCGCGCGCGGTTCGGCATGGTCGAGCGGCTGCACTTCTACCCGCCGGAGGACCTGGCGCGCATCGTGACGCGCTCGGCCGGCATCCTGGAGGTCGCCTGCGACGACGCCGGCGCGCAGGAGATCGCGCGCCGCAGCCGCGGCACGCCGCGCGTGGCGAACCGCCTGCTGCGCCGGGTGCGCGACTACGCGGCGGTGCGGGCCGGCGGGCACATCGACCAGCCGACGGCCGCCGCGGCCCTCGCCCGGCTCGACGTGGACGAGTACGGCCTCGACGACATGGACGCCAGGATCCTCACGACCATCATCGAGAAGTTCGGCGGCGGCCCGGTGGGCCTGAACACCGTCGCCGTCGCCGTCGGCGAGGACGCCGGCACCCTGGAGGAGGTCTACGAGCCGTTCCTCATCCAGCAGGGCTTCCTCCAGCGCACGCCGCGCGGCCGCGCCGCCACGCCGGCGGCGTACCGGCACTTCGGCTTCTCCCTGCCGCCGGGCGGGGCGCCGGGCCTGTTCGACGGCTAGGCCGCCGGCGACCGGCGGCCGCGACCACCATCCACCCCAGCAGGACGACCCATGCCACGGTTCGCCATCCTGACCCTCGCCGCCGCCGCGATGCTCGGCGCGTGCCGCCCCGCCGACCGGCAGGACGCCGCCGCCCCGCCGACCGATTCGCTGTCGGTCGTCGACTCGTTCCGGACGCCGGAGTCGGTGCTGTACGACGCCGCGATGGACGTCTACGTGGTGGCCAACATCAACGGCAGCCCGTTCGACAAGGACGACAACGGCTTCCTCTCGCGGCTGGCCCCCGACGGCCGCGTGCTCGAACTGAAATGGGTGGACGGCGCCTCCGACAGCGTGACGCTCAACGCGCCCAAGGGCATGGCCATCAAGGGCGATACGCTGTTCGTGGCCGACATCGACGAGGTGCGGCTGTTCGACCGGACCACGGGCCAGTCGCTCGGCTCCCGGCCGGTGCGCGGCGCCGCCTTCCTCAACGACGTGGCCGTGGGGCCCGACGGCACGGTGTACGTGACCGACACCGGGCTCGACCGCAGCTTCACCGCCGGCGTGGGCGGCGTCTGGCGCTTCGACGCCCGCGGCTCGGCCCAGGTGGTGGCCGGCGGACGGCTCGGCGGGCCCAACGGCATCATCGCCGATTCGGCCGGCGTGACGGTGAACATGTGGGACGGCGCCGTGGCGCACTGGACCACGGCCCGCCAGCGCACGGCCCTGCCCCGCGGCCCGGCCCAGCTCGACGGACTGATCCGGCTCGCCGACGGCGCCCTGGTCATGTCGTCGTGGGCCGACAGCAGCCTGCACCGGCTGGCGCCCGGCGACACCGCCTGGACCAGGGTGATGGGCGGCCTGCCGTCGCCCGCCGACATCGGCTACGACACCCGGCGCGAGCGCGTGCTGGTGCCGATCTTCACCGGCAACCGCGTCGAGATCCGGCCCCTGCGCTGAAGACCGCCGACTTCGACTACGCCCTGCCGCCGGATCTGATCGCGCAGACGCCGGCGGCGCGGCGCGACGAGAGCCGGCTGCTGGTGGTGCGGCGCGGGGCGGCGGACGCCCTCGACCACCGGGCCTTCCGTGACTTCCCCTCGCTGGTGGAGCCGGGCGACGTGGTGGTCGTCAACGATTCGCGCGTGTTCCCGGCGCGGCTGCTGGCGCGGCGGCGGGGCGGCGGCGAGGCCGAGGTGCTCCTGGTGCACCGGGAGGCCGACGGCTCCTGGCGCGCGCTGGTGCGGCCGGGCGCGCGCATCCGCGCCGGCGCCGTGCTGGCGCTCGAGGGCGGCGACGTCATCGAGGTGGTGGAGCACCTGGACAGCGGTGAACGGCGCGTGCGCCTCGCCGGCGAGGGCGGCCCGGAGGCGGTGCTGGCCCGGCGGGGCCGCGTGCCGCTGCCGCCGTACATCGCCCGTGAGCCGACCGAACAGGACCGCGAACGCTACCAGACCGTCTACGCGCGCGAGGACGGATCGGTGGCCGCGCCGACGGCCGGCCTGCACTTCACGCCGACGGTCCTGGCGGCGCTCGAGGCCCGGGGCGCCTCGATCGCGCGCGTCACCCTGCACGTGGGGCCGGGCACCTTCCGCCCGGTCACGGCGGCCGACCCGGCCGGGCACGTGATGGACGCCGAGGCGTACCGGGTGCCGGAGGCGACGGCCGCGGCCATCGGCGCCGCGCGGGAGCGGGGCGGCCGGGTGTGGGCCGTCGGCACCACCGTGCTGCGCACGCTGGAGTCGGCCGCGACCGCCGCGCGCACCGTGACGGCCGGCGCCGGCCGGACGACGCTGTTCGTGCGGCCCGGCTTCACGTTCCGCGTGGCGGACCGCCTGCTGACCAACTTCCACCTGCCCCGCTCCACCCTGCTGATGCTGGTGTGCGCCTTCGCCGGCACCGACGCCACGCTCGCGGCCTACCGCGAGGCGGTGGCCCGACGCTACCGCTTCTACAGCTACGGCGACGCCATGGCGGTCCTCTAGTGTTCGCGTTCGAGGTCCTCGCCACCGACGGCGCCGCCCGCGCCGGGCGCTGGCACCTGCCGCACGGCACCGTGGACACGCCCTGCTTCATGCCGGTGGGGA
>CAZJZC010000194.1:0-4702 GCA_964550365.1 uncultured Gemmatimonadales bacterium
CCAAAGGGAGGTGTCCCGCCGTGACCAGGCATTACGAAGTCGTGTACATCTTCGATCCCGCCCTCGACGAGGCGGCCGCGAACGAGCGGCTGGCCCGCTTCCAGGCGCTGCTCGGAGAGGGTGTCCAGCCCACCGTGAACCATTGGGGCAAGCGTACGCTGGCCCAGCCCATCGGCAAGCACCAGACCGGCTACTACGTGGTGACGCAGTTCGAGGCCGAGCCCACGGTCCTGCCGGAGTTCGAGCGCGCGGTGAAGCTCGAGGAAGGCGTCATCCGCTCGCTGACCGTGGTCATCGAGGGCGAGATGCCCAAGCCGGTGCCGGTGGCGGCGCCCGGATCGGACGACGACGATGAGTAAGATGATGAAGGGACGTTCCAAGACCTGCCCGATCTGCGAGTCGGGCGTCCGGGTGCTGGACTACAAGGACGACCGCACCCTCGGCCGGTTCCTCACCGACCGCGGCAAGATCCTGCCGAGCCGCCTGTCGGGCATGTGCGGCCGGCACCAGCGGCAGTTGAGCGTCGCCATCAAGCGCGCGCGCGAGCTGGCCCTGCTGCCCTACATCAAGGGCTACGGGCCGTAGTCTGGCGGCGCACCCGCTGCGGCTGACCCTGCGGTTCGTCGCGGGGACGGTGGTCTACCTCGGGTTCGCGGTCATCAGTCCGATCGCGCTCGTGGCCGCGCCGCTGGGCCTGCTCTTCGCGTTCCAGCGCCCGGGCCGGCGCGAGGCGTTCTTCGCGGCCCTGCTCCTGGGCATGGCGGCCTGGAGCGTGACGCATGCCGAGCCCGGCTTCGACCGGTTCGCCGCGGCCTGGGTCTGCCTGCTCGCCGGCGGCACGGCCGTGGCGCTGACGCTCTGGCCGCCGGGCAGCCGGCCGCTGGTCGCCACCGGCCTGCTGGCGGTGGGCGCCGCGGCGCTGGCCGCCGTGACGCTGGTGGGCGTGACCTCGTTCTCGTGGGCCGAACTGCGCTGGCTCACCGAGCATCATTACGGGGCGCAGATGCGGCTGGTCCTCGGCCTCATGGCCCGCTCGGCGCAGGGCCTCGAGGGCGCGGGCGAGCTGGTGACGAACGTCGAGGCCACCGGGCTCAGCGTGGTGAAGGCCGTGGGCCTGCTGCTGCCGGGCCTGGTGCTGCTGCAGTCGGTGGCGGCGCTGACCGCCGCGTGGGCGCTCTATCGCGCCCTGGCGCGGCATCCGGAAGGCGACCCGCTGCCGCGCCTGCGCGAGTTCCGCTTCAGCGACCACCTCATCTGGGGCGTGGTGCTGGCCCTGGTGGCGCTGGTCCTGCCCGGCGCGGGCGCGGTGCGGAGCATCGGCGGCAACCTGGCGACGTTCTTCGGCGGGCTGTACGTGGCCCGCGGCGTGGCCGTGGTGGCGGCGCTGGCCGCGACGGCCGGCGTGGGCGGACCGCTGGCCGTGCTGTTCGCGCTGGTGTTCACCGCCCTGCTGCTGCCGGTCGCGATGTTCGCGGCGCTGGCCCTCGGCGTGACCGACACCTGGGTGGACTGGCGTCGGCTGGCGGCGAAGGCGAAGGCGGAATGATCCGGATGTCTGGAACCCAGTCCTGAGCGGAGTCTCCCATGGATGTCATTCTTCGTACCGATGTCGACAACCTCGGCCAGGCCGGCGAGGTCGTGACGGTCAAGGACGGCTACGCCCGCAACTTCCTGCTCCCCAAGGGCCTCGCCTACCAGGCCACGGAGGGCAACAAGCGGCGGCTGGCGGCCGAGCAGGCCCAGAAGGGCAAGCGGCATGCGGCCGAGGTCGGCGCGGCGCAGGCCGTGGCCGCGAAGCTCGAGGCGCTGTCGGTGACCTTCACCATGAAGGCCGGCGAGGGCGACAAGCTCTTCGGTTCGGTGACCGCCGCCGACGTGGCCGACAAGCTGAAGGCCGAGGGGATCGCGGTGGACAAGAAGGCCATCGAGCTCGACGAGCCGCTCAAGGCGCTCGGCGTCTACAAGGTCCCCGTCCGCCTGCACCATGAGGTGAAGCCCGAAGTGCGCGTCTGGGTGGTGCGGGAGTAGCCGGGTTGGCCGAAGCGATCGGCTATCTCGACGGACCGCGGCTGCGGCGCAGCCTGCTGGCGGCCGCGCAGTGGGTCGGCGCCGGCCGGGACGAACTCAACCGCATCAACGTCTTCCCGGTCCCCGACGGCGACACCGGCACCAATTTCTGGGTGACGATGAAGAGCATCGCCGAGGCCCTGCACCGGCTCGGCGACGCGCCCCTGCCCGAGGTCTCGCGCACCGCGGCGCAGGCCGCCGTGATGGGCTCGCGCGGCAACTCCGGCATGATGCTGTCGCATTTCCTGGTGGGCTTCGACGAGGGCGTCGGGGCCCGCTTCCGCATCCGCGCCCGCGAGCTGGCCGCGGCCATCCGCCGCGGCTTCCAGCGGCTCGAGGCGGCGCTGGAGAACCCGGTCGAGGGCACCATCCTCACGGTGTGCCGCGACGCCGCCCAGGGCGCCGAGGAGGCGGCCACCGGCGGCGCCGACGTGAGCGGTGTCCTGCGCGGCACGCTGCGGCGCGCCGAGCAGGCGCTGGAGCGCACGCCCGAGCTGCTGGCCGACCTCAAGCGGGCCGGGGTGGTGGACGCCGGCGGCATGGGCTTCGTCCGCATGATCGAGGGCATCGTCCGGCTGATCGACGGCCTGGCGACCGAGGAGGTGCGGAAGGACCAGGCCGCCTTCGCGCAGGCCGCGCCGGCCGCGAGCTTCGAGGTGGCCGAGGACCAGGACTACCGCTGGTGCGTCGAGGTGCTGGTGCGCGGCGACGCCCTGCCGGGGTCCACCGACGCGCGCACCCTGGTCCACCAGCTCGAGGGCGGCTCGCTGCTGGTCCTGCGCACGGCCGACCTGCTGCGGGTGCACGTCCACCTCAACGATCCCGAGCCGCTGTTCCGCATGGCCGAACGCTGGGGCGAGGTGGTGACCCGCAAGGCCGAGGACATGCGCGAACAGCACCGCATGCTGAGCGAGACGACGCGGCCGCTGGCCATCGTCACCGACTCGGCCTGCGACCTGCCCGACGCGGTGCTGGACCAGCACGGCATCGGCCTGGTGCCGCTGGCCCTCATGATGGGCGACACGGTGTACGAGGACCGCGTAACAATCCAGCCGGCCGACGTCTACCGGTATCTGAGGGCCGGACAGGAGCCGCACCCGACCACCAGCCAGCCGACCGCGGCCCGCTTCCTCGAGGCGTTCGCGCACGCGCGGGCCGGCGCCGACGAGGTGCTGGCCGTGATCCTGTCGTCCACGCTCTCGGGCACCTACGCCAACGCCGAGGCGGCGCGGCGCAGTTACCAGGGCGGCGGCATCCACCTGGTGGACAGCCGGTCGGCCTCGCTGGGCCTGGGCCTGCTGGCGCTCCGGGCGGCGGAACTGGCCGAGGCCGGCTGGACGCCGGCCGAGATCGCGCCCGAGCTGGTGCGCATCCGGGGCCAGTCGGGCTGCTTCTTCACGGTGGCCGCGCTGGAGAACCTGATCCGGTCGGGCCGGGTCAGCCGGGTGAAGGGCTGGCTCGGGAACCTGCTGGACATGAAGCCGATCCTCGAGATCGACGACGAGGGCCGGATCGCGCCGGTCGACCGGGTGCGCGGCCGCGCCGCGCTGCTGCCGCGGGTGCTGGAACTGCTCGACGTGGCCATCCCCGCGCGTCGCGAGCGGCTGCGGATGGGCGTGGTCCACGCCGACGCCGAGGACGAGGCCGTGCGGATCCGCGACGCGCTCCAGCAGCGGTACCGGCCCTACCAGATCGTGGTGAGCCCGGTCACGGCCGTGATCGGCGTCCACGCGGGCCCCGACGCGTGGGGCGTGTTCTGGCAGGTGGAGGACGGCATCCCGGAGCGGCCGGGAAACAAAATGCCGACCCCGGCGGTATGACCCGGAAATCGCCGGCCCGGAGCCGGCGGCGGCCCGACCCGGCCGCGGCGGCGCTGGAGGCCGCCATCGCCGCCTGCGACGAGCGCAAGGCGCTGGCCGGCGTGGTGCTCGACCTGCGGGACCTGAGCGACGCGGCCGACTACTTCCTGGTGGTCTCGGGCACCAGCGACACGCATGTGCGCGCCGTGGCCGAGCACGTGATGGCCTCGCTGGCCGCCCAGGGCATGGAGCCCTACGCCGTCGAGGGTCTGCCGCAGGGGCGCTGGGTGCTGATCGACTACGTGGACCTGGTGGTCCACGTGTTCCACCCGACCCTGCGCGCGTTCTACCAGCTCGAGGGATTGTGGGGCGACGCGCCCCAGCGACGCCTGTCATTCGCGTAGTCCCAGGAGGCCGCATGGCCCGACGCTTCGTCCTCATCGCCGCAACCGCCCTGGCCCTGACGCCGGGCACGGCCCGCGCCCAGAACTACTTCGGCCAGAACAAGGTCCAGTACACGGCCTTCGACTGGCAGGTCATCCAGACCGAGCACTTCGAGGTGCATTTCTACGGCGACATGCGGCCGGCGGCGCTCGACGCGGCGCGCATGGCCGAGCGTTCGTACGCCCGGCTCAGCCGGATCCTCCAGCACGAGTGGATCGCCCGCAAGCCGCTCATCCTCTACGCCTCCAACTCGGACTTCGCCCAGACCAACACCACCGGCGGCGACATCGGCGAGGGCACCGGCGGCTTCACCGACTTCTACCGCAACCGGATGGTCCTGCCGTTCACCGGCTCGTACGACGACTTCGAGCACGTGCTCGAGCACGAGATGG
>CAZJZC010000195.1:0-4700 GCA_964550365.1 uncultured Gemmatimonadales bacterium
GCACCGACATCAAGCTCGGCGCCGGCGTCACCAAGTGCCGGGTGTGCGGCATCACCACCCGCCAGGCGCCGTTCGGACAGCAGCTCGACGCGCCCGACCTGCCGTGGGAGGAGGTCACCCGGCTCGGCTGCATGAGCGACCCGCCGTGCGGCCTGCAGATCATCGGCACCGAGCGGCACGAATCGCGGCGCATCGACCGGCAGCTGCGGGGCCGCTCCGGCCGGCAGGGCGACCCGGGCGCGTCCATCTTCTTCCTGTCGCTGGAAGACGACCTGATGCGGCTGTTCCAGTCCGACCGCATCGCCGGGCTGATGGACCGCCTCGGCGCCGAGGAAGGCGAGGTCATCGAGCATCCCTGGGTGACCAAGTCGATCGAGGGCGCCCAGAAGCGCATCGAGCTGCAGAACTTCCAGGCCCGCAAGCGGCTCCTGGAGTACGACGACGTCATGAACCAGCAGCGGGAGGTGGTCTACTCCCAGCGGCTGTTCGCGCTCGAGGGGGGCGAGGAGCTCAAGGCCGAGGCCATCAAGATGGTCGACGCGGCCGTCGGCAAGCCGGTGGCGGAGGCCACGGGCGCGTCCCGGCATCCCGAGGAGTGGGACCTGGAACTGCTGGCCGAACAGCTCCAGATGCGCTACCTGCTGGCGCCCGAGCTGCCCGAGGCCGTGCGCTCGGCGGACGAGCTGGCCGCCGCCGTCCAGGCCGCCGGGCGCGAGGCGTTCCACCGCAAGGTGAAGGCGCTGGACGAGTACGGCCGGGGCCTGACCATGGTGGACGCCGCGGGCCGCACGTCCCGGATCGAGAATCTCGCCGAGCAGGTCCTCAGCCAGGTCATGCAGCGGGTGATCGACGAGAAGTGGAAGGACCACCTCTATGACCTGGACCAGCTGCGCAACGCCATCACCTACCGCGCCTGGGGCCAGAAGGACCCGCTGGTCGAGTACAAGAAGGAGGCCTACGACATGTTCGTCGACCTCATGGCCGACCTGCGCGGCGCCTTCACCGAACAGTTCTTCAAGGTGCAGGTGAGCGCCGGACCCCCGCCGTCGCCCCCCCGGCCGGCCGGCGGCCGCACCTTCTCGGGGCCGGAGGCGCCGGGCGAGGCGCCCGCCGGCCGGGGCGGGGTCAGCGACCTGGTGTCCGACGCCAGCCTCGCGCCGGTCGGCGCCGGCCCGGCGCGGGTCCCGCGGGCGCTCTCCGGCGCCCTGGGCGGCGGCGGGGGGAGCGGCCTGCCGGCCGGCTGGGAGCACACCGGACGCAACGAGCAATGCCCCTGCGGGTCCGGCAAGAAGTTCAAGAAGTGCCACGGGTCCAACGTGTAGCGGGTCGGGCCCCGGACACCGTCCGGGGCCCTTGCGCGTCGGGCGCCGTGCGCCCAGCATCCCATGATCGAAGTCCGTTCCCGGAGGTCACCATGCCCTCGATCGCGCGCGCTCTGCTGTTCCTGCTGCCCGTCCTCCCGGTGTCCGCGGCCGCCCTGGCGGCTCAGGCGGCGCCGCGCGGCGCCGCTGCGGTGCGCGGCACGCTCACCGATGCCTCCGGGCGCCCGGTGGCGGGTGTGCTGGTCGCCCGCATGCGTTCATCCGACTCGGTCCGCACCGATTCGCTGGGCCGGTACGCGGTCGAGCGTCTGCCGCTCGGGACCCACCTGTTCGCGGTGCGCCACCGCAGCTTCGAGGACGTCGACTTCCAGGTCACCTTCACCAGCGACACCAGCGTCACGGTGGACATCCCGCTGGAGCCGCGCGCCGGCGCGGCCCCGTACGCGGGGGACGCGGGCGGCGACAAGCTGACCCGGGTGGGCTTCGCCGCGCGGCGCGAGCGCGAGGGCCGGCGGCTGACGTTCTACACGGGGGAGGACATCGCGGCGCGCGCCGCGGTCCGCTTCAGCCAGATGTTCGAGGGCGTGCGCGACGTGTCGGTGCGCATGGAAGGCGGCATCCCGGTCCTGTTCGGCCACGACCGCCGCTGTGTCATGAACGTGTGGGTCGAGGGCCGGCGGGTGGACAACGCCTTTCCCTCCTCGGCCACGACCGGCGGCTCGTCGCGCCGCTCCTCGACCGCCATCCGGTACACCGGCCTCGACGAGATCGTGCCGCTGGCCGACATCGCCGGCGTGGAGGTCTATCCCCGCCCCTCGCAGGTGCCGGAGGCGTTCCAGCGGAGCGCGACCGTGACCAGCGGCCGCGACTTCAGCACCACGAGCGGCGAGTGCGGGGCGCTGGTGATCTGGACCCGGTAGCGGGTCTCCGGCCGCGATGATCCACGCCGGGGCGCGGTGTTCGGCGCCCCGCGCGCCGGCGCCGGTCCCCACTTTCGGGGGCATGACCCGGCGCATCCAGGAGACCCCGGCGACCGACCGGCCCCGCGAACGACTGCTCCGCGTGGGGCCCGGCGCGTTGACGGCGGCCGAGCTCCTTGCCATCATCCTCGGGACCGGCGGGCCGGGCCGGCCGGTGCTCGACGTGGCCGGCGGCCTCCTGGAGGGCGGCCGGCCGCTGGGCGGCCTGGCCCGGCGGCCGGTGGCCGAGCTGGCCCGCGCGGCCGGCGTGGGCGCCGTCAAGGCGGCGCGGCTCGCCGCGGCGCTGGAGCTGGGCCGGCGGATGGTGGAGGAGGGCCGGGGCGACCGGCCCCGCATCCGTACGCCCGCCGACGTGTACCGCTGGTTCGCGCCGCGCCTGGCCGACCTGGCCGCCGAGGAGTTCCACGTGCTCGCGCTCGACACCCAGAGCGGCGTCCTGCGCGACCTGCTCATCACCCGGGGGATCTTGAACAGCTCGCTGGTGCACCCGCGCGAGGTCTTCCGCGGCGCCATCGCCGAGGCGGCCGCGGGCATCATCGTGGTCCACAACCATCCCTCGGGCGACCCGACCCCCTCGGCCGACGACCGCGCGGTGACGCGCCAGCTGGTCGCGGCGGGCCGGGTGCTCGATCTGCCGGTCTACGACCACATCGTCATCGGGGCCGGGCGCTACCTCAGCTTCGCCGAGGCCGGGCTGCTGTGACGGCCGTGCGCATCCCCGAGATCCCGGGGCTCAGCGACCTGCTCGGCGAATACGCCGACCGGCTGGACCTCGACCTCATCGGCCGGGCCTGGGAGCTGGCCTCGCGGGCGCACCGCGGCCAGAAGCGCTGGTCGGGCGAGGACGCCGCGACCCACGGCGTGGCCGTGGCGCGGATCCTCATCGACGCGCACATGGACTCGCCCTCGGTGGCCTGCGGGCTGCTGCACGACGTGGTGGAGGACACCGAGGTCACCATCGCCGACATCGAGCGCGACTTCGGGGCCGAGGTGGCGGGGATCGTCGACGGCCTCACCAAGCTCTCGACGCTCACCTTCCGCTCGGCGGCCGAGGAGCAGGCCGAGAACTACCGCAAGCTGCTGGTGTCGGTGGCCAAGGACGCCCGGGTGGTGATCATCAAGCTGGCCGACCGGCTGCACAACATGCGGACGCTGGAGCACCTGCCCGACGAGAAGCAGCGCCGCATCGCCACCGAGACGCGCGAGATCTACGCGCCGCTGGCCCATCGCTTCGGCATGGGCAACGTCCGGGCCGAGCTCGAGGACCTGGCCTTCAAGTTCCTCGAGCCGGACGACTACCGGCTGCTCTCGAAGAAGGTGGCGGGCCGCCGGTCCGAGCGCGAGGCGCTGGTCGAGAAGATGCGCGAGCCGCTGGGCCAGGCGCTCGATCGGGCCGGCATCGCCGACGTCGACGTCACGGGCCGGCCGAAGCACCTCTACTCGATCCACCGGAAGATGGTCACGCGGAACCAGCCGTACGAGACCATCTACGACCTGATGGCCATCCGGGTGCTGGTGAACACGGTGCCCGACTGCTATCACGCGCTGGGGGTCATCCACGCGCACTGGACGCCGCTCCAGGAGCGGATCAAGGACTACATCGCCCAGCCCAAGTCGAACGGCTACCAGTCGCTCCACACCACGGTGTTCGGACCGGGCGGTCACCTGTACGAGATCCAGATCCGCACCCGCGAGATGCACCACACCGCCGAGTACGGCATCGCGGCGCACTGGCTCTACAAGGAAGGACGCTCGCCCGGCGACCTGGACCGGCACCTGACCTGGTTCCGCCAGCTGCTCGACCGCCAGCAGGAGGCGGCCAGCGCCGAGGACTTCCTCGAGTTCCTGCGCATCGACCTGTACGCCGACGAGATCTTCGTGTTCACCCCCGGCGGCGACGTGAAGCAGCTGCCCAAGGGGGCGACGCCGATCGACTTCGCCTTCGCGGTCCACACCGAGGTGGGCCAGCACTGCCAGGGCGCCAAGGTGAACGGCCGCATCGCGCCGCTGCACCGCCAGCTCCGGAACGGCGACACGGTCGAGATCATGACCAGCCCGGTCGCCCGGCCCTCGCGCGACTGGCTGGCGCACGTGCGCACCGGCCGCGCGCGCCAGAAGATCCGCCAGTGGATCAAGCAGGAGGAGCACAGCGCCTCGGTCCAGCTGGGCCAGGAGATCCTGGCGCGCGAACTGCGGCGGCGCCGGCTCGCCCGGCCGTCCGAGGCCCAGCAGGCCGCGGCCGCGGCCGCCCTCGGCCAGTCCGACTTCGCCCACGTCGAGGCGGCCCTGGGCCACGGCGACCTGGCGACCGGCCTGGTGATCAAGAGCCTGTATCCCGACCTGCCCGAGGAGGCCGGCGAGGCGCCGCCGCCGCCCACGGCCATCGGCCGGCTGGTCC
>CAZJZC010000196.1:0-4644 GCA_964550365.1 uncultured Gemmatimonadales bacterium
GCCAAGGCCATCCACGTCGAGATCTGCGCGCAGTGCCACCCCTACTTCACCGGCAAGCAGAAGCTGGTGGATACGGCGGGCCGCGTCGAGCGGTTCCGTGCCAAGTACCGGAGCCCTGCCGAGCAGCGCTGATCTGCGCGGCCGACTGACGGCCGCGCTCGAGCGCGCCGGGCAGGTCGAGGCCACGCTGGCCGACCCCGCCACGGCGCGCGACGCTTCCCAGTACCGGAAACTCGGCCGGGAACTCGCCCGGCTCGCCCCCCTGGTGACCGCCGGCCGCCGCTTCCTCAGGGTCGAGGAGGAGCTGGCCGCCGCGCGGGAACTCGCCGCGGCCGGCGACGCCGAGATGGCGGCCCTGGCCCGCCAGGAAGTGGCGACGCTGGAGCCCGAGCTGGCCCGGCTGACGGCGACGCTCGAGGAACTGCTCACCCCGCATGACCCGCTGGACGATCGCGATGCCATCGTCGAGGTCCGGGCCGGCACCGGCGGCGACGAGGCCGCGCTGTTCGCCGCCGACCTGTTCCGCATGTACCAGCGGTTCGCCGAGCGCCGGGGCTGGAAGGTGGAGATCTTCGACCTCAGCTACGGCACGCTCGACGGGGTGAAGGAGGCGGTCTTCGCCGTCCGCGGCGAAGGCGCCTACGGCACCCTGCGCTCGGAGTCGGGCGTGCACCGGGTCCAGCGGGTGCCGCTCACCGAGGCGGCCGGGCGCATCCACACCTCGGCGGCCACCGTGGCGGTCCTGCCCGAAGCCGAGGAGGTGGACGTCACCATCGAACCCGGCGACCTCAGGATCGACGTGTTCCGCGCCGGCGGCCCGGGCGGCCAGAGCGTCAACACCACCGATTCGGCGGTGCGCATCACCCACCTGCCGAGCGGGCTGGTGGTCCAGTGCCAGGACCAGAAGAGCCAGCTCCAGAACAAGATCAAGGCCATGGAGGTGCTGCGCTCGCGCCTGCTCGACAAGCGCATCGCCGACCAGGAGGCGGCCCGTGCCCGCGAGCGGCGCGCCCAGGTCGGGACCGGCGACCGCTCGGCCAAGATCCGCACCTACAACTTCCCGCAGAGCCGGGTGACCGACCACCGCATCGGCCTGTCGAACCACGACCTCCAGGGCGTGATCGACGGGGACATCGAGCCGTTCGTGCGGGCCCTGCGGCTGGCCCGGCAGGCCGAGGCCATCGCGGCCGAGGCGACGTGACGGTCGGCGCCGCGCTGGCGGCGGCGCGTGACCGGCTGGCCGCCGCGGGCATCGCGGACCCGCCACGCGAGGCCGCCGAGCTGTACGCCGCGGCGGTCTGCGGGGCCGTCAGCGCCGCGTTCCTCGACCGTGACCGCCCCATCGCCGCGCCGGTGGCCGAACGGCTGGCGCTGGCCGCCGAGCGGCGCGCGGCGGGCTGGCCCCAGGGGTACGCGGCCGGGCGCGTGAACTTCCGGGGGCACTGGCTGGCCGTGGACCACCGGGTGCTCATCCCCCGCAGCGAGACCGAGGGCCTGGTCCAGCACGCGATCGACTGGGCCGTGGCGCGCGGCGGCCCGCCGGCCGTGGTCGCCGACATCGGCACCGGCTCCGGGGCCATCGCCATCGCGCTGGCGCTCGAGGCGCCGGTCGCCGGCGTGATCGCCGTGGACCTCTCGGCGGACGCTCTGAACGTGGCGCTCGAGAACGCCCAGGCGCTCGGCGCCAGGGAGCGCATCAGCTTCCGGCGCGGCGACCTGCTCGGCGGCCTGCTCGACGACCGGGTCCACGCGGTGATCAGCAACCCGCCGTATGTCGCGTCCGCCGAATGGCCGGTGCTGGAGCCGGCCGTGCGCGACTACGAGCCGCGGCTGGCGTTCGACGGCGGGGCCGACGGCCTCGAGCTGCTGCGGCGCCTGGTGAGCGAGGCGCGCGGGGCGATCGAGCCCGGCGGTCTGCTGGCCTTCGAGGTCGATGCCGGCCGGGCCGAGGCCAGCGCCGCGCTGGCGGCCGCCGCCGGGTTCGCCGACGTGCGGGTCGAGCCGGACCTCTTCGGCCTGCCGCGCTACGTGCTGGCCAGGGCGTGAGCGCCGCACTTCCGGTGCCCGGGCCGCGGGGCCATCCTTCTGTGGTCGGTCGTGACACGCCGCCAGGCGATGCCGTGACCGCCATTCCTTGCGGCCGCCGCGGCGGCCGCGCCATTCCGGGGGCGTGATGATCGAGGACCGCGCGATGGATCTGGGCCGGCTGGTGGGCCAGAGCGACGAGTACCAGGCGCTCAAGCGCGCCAACGACCGGCTCATGGAGGACAAGGCGTTGCGCGAGTCGCTCGAGAAACTGCGGCGGATGCAGATCGCGCTGGCGGAACAGATGGACCGCGGCCAGGAACCGACGCCGGCCCAGCAGACCGAGATGGACGGCCTGCTCGGGACCGTGCAGGCGCATCCCGGCTACCAGGGCGTGGTCGCGGCCCAGGCGAACTTCGACAAGCTGATGATGCGGATCAACGACTGGATCCTGGACGGCATCAAGAAGGGCTCCGAGAGCCGGATCATCACCCTCGGCTAGCGGGCCCGCCGCGGCGCCGGGAGCGGCCGGCGCGCGACCCACTCCCATCGGTCACCGGACCCATCCATGCCGCACGGCCTGTTCATCGCGCTCGAAGGCGTCGAAGGCGCCGGCAAGAGCACCCAGGTGCAGCGGCTGGCCGAGCGCCTGCGCGCGCTGGGCCGCGACCCGGTGCTGGTGCGCGAGCCGGGCGGGACGCCGTTCGCCGAGCAGGTGCGCCAGCTGGTGCTCCACGAGCCCTACGAGCTGACCGCCGCGAGCGAGCTGTTCCTCTACCAGGCCGCCCGGGCGGACCTCACGGCCCGGGTCATCCGCCCGGCGCTGGCGTCGGGCCGCGACGTGCTGGCCGACCGGTACGAGCTGTCCACCCGGGCCTATCAGGCGGCCGGCCGCGGCCTGGACGAGGCGGCGGTCCGCGGCGCCATCGGCCTGGCCACCGGCGGCCTGGCGCCCGACCTGTACCTGGTGCTCGACCTGCCCCCGGCCGAGGGCCGGCGGCGGCAGGCCGCCGAGGGCAAGCAGCCCGACCGGCTCGAGCGCGCCGACGCCGCCTTCCACGAACGCGTGGCCGAGGCGTTCCGGTCGGCGGGGGGGCCGAACGTCATGCACCTGGACGCCGGCGGCGGCGCGGACGCCGTGGCCGAGCGGGTCTGGGCCGCGGTGCAGCCCCTGCTGAGCCGGTAGGTCCGGCGCCCCTTTCCAGCGGGGGCGTGCCCGTGCATTGTTCAGCGTCCGCGGGGCCGCCAACCAAAGGCCCGATCCGGGGTATCACGGGCATCCCCGAAGGAAGGGTCCATGTCGCGTCAGCGTGTCGCCTTCACCACGGTCGTCGCCGTCGTCGCCTTCTTCTCGGGCGGCTGGTTCATGCAGCGCGAGAGCCGGCCGGCCGACAGCGTCTATCAGCAGGCCCGGCTGTTCGACGACGTGCTGAGCCACGTGGCCGACTTCTACGTGGACTCGCTGGACGAGCGGCGGCTGTACCGGATGGCGATCGACGGCATGCTCAAGGAACTGCGGGACCCGTACACCGGCTTCCTCGACGGGCGCGAGCTCAGCTCGCTGAACGAGGCGACGACCGGCAACTACGGCGGGGTCGGCCTGCAGATCGAGGTGCGCGACGGCGCCATCGTCGTGGTCTCGCCGCTGGCCGACTCGCCGGCCGAGCGGGCGGGGATGATGACGGGCGACCGCATCATCCAGGTGGACGATTCCTCGACCCAGCGCTGGAGCCAGGAGCAGGCCGTGCGCGCGCTGCGCGGCACGCCGGGCAGCGCGGTGCGCCTGCGCGTGGCGCGGCCGGGCATCGACGAGCCGATCCCGTTCGCGCTGACCCGGGCCCAGATCCACTCGCGCTCGGTGCGGCTGGCCACCCTGCTCGAGGGCGGCGTGGGCTACATCGAGCTGTCGCAGGGCTTCAGCCAGGCCACGGCGCGCGAGCTGACGGCGGCCATCGACTCCCTGCGGGGCGCGGGCATGCGCTCGCTGGTGCTGGACCTGCGCTGGAACCCGGGCGGCCTGCTCGAAGAGGGCGTGGCGGTCGCCGACCTGTTCCTCGATCCGGGCCAGCAGATCGTGGTGACGCGGGGCCGGGCCCCGGGCGCCACGCGGACGGTGTCGGACCAGGCGCCCCAGCGCTACGCCGATCTGCCCCTGGTGGTGCTGGTCAACGGCGCCAGCGCGTCGGCGACGGAGATCGTGGCCGGGGCGCTGCAGGACCACGACCGCGCCGTCATCGTCGGCACGACCTCGTTCGGCAAGGGCCTGGTGCAGTCGGTGTTCCGGCTGTCGAACCAGGCGTCGCTGAAGCTGACCACGTCCAAGTGGTACACGCCCAGCGGCCGCAGCATCCAGCGGCCGCGGCAGGACCTGGACCGCGATCCCGATGACGAGATCGCCCGGTCCGACACGGCGGCGGTCGATTCCTTCCGGACCGACCGCGGGCGCTACATCCGCGGCGGCGGCGGGATCGCGCCCGACGTGGTGGTCACGACCGACAGCGCCGAGGTCGCGCGCCGCAACCGGCTGCAGCAGTCGCTCGGCCGCAACGTGGTGAAGTACACCGACGCGCTGGCCGCCTTCGCGCTCGAGGCGCGGGCCCGGAACACGGTGACCAGCCC
>CAZJZC010000197.1:0-4615 GCA_964550365.1 uncultured Gemmatimonadales bacterium
TGGCCGCGCGCCACCTGCTGGTCGCGCCGGAAGATGGTCTCGGCCCGCTGGAGGTGCTGGAGCGCGCGCTGTTCCGGCGGCAGCGCCGCCGCTGCGTCGCGACGGCCGAGGCCGGTCTCGGCCGCCTGCATCTCGCTCACCGCGCGAGGAAGGATGTCGGCCACCTGGCGCAGGGTGGAGTCCTGCGCGGCGACGCCCCGGCTCACCAGCCGGCCCGCCAGCGTGGCGACCTCTTCGCGGAGCCGGCCCTGGGCCAGCGCGAGGGTGGCCATGTTCTGGCGGAACTCGTCGGGCGTGTAGCGGGCGCTGTCGCGCTGCAGGTTGAACGTCGCGGCGACGATCTCGCGCTGTCGCTGCGACAGCTGGCCCACGTCGCTCTCGCCCTCGCCCTGCTGCTGGCCGCCCTGCTGGGCCTCCCGGAACGACCGGTCGAACGGCCGGATGGTCACGAAGTAGATGTCGGAGGCGGCCGGCCGCGCATCGGGCCTCGCTTCCCTGGCGCGGGCGAAGTAGGAGACCACGTCGCCGGGGCTGAGCGAGTACTCCTCGAGGTAGAACGTGTGCGGCGCGGTCAGCTGGCGGCGCGCGGCGCCGCGATAGAGGCTCACGCTGCGCTCGGGTCCGCCGTTGACCGAGAACGCCAGCTCCACGTCGCGGACGCCGTAATCGTCCTCGGCGCGGACCTCGGTGAACAGTTCCTCGATGCTGGTGGCGTTCACGTCGCGGCCCGGCCGGGCGATGGTCACCTGCGGCGGGTGGTCCTCGAGCAGCGTGACGAGGTACGGCGAGGATGCCGGCAGCGGGTGCCGGTCCGCCCCAGCCAGGAACACGCGATAGCCGTCTTCCCGGCGCACGACGAACGCGGCGGAGAGCGTTCCCTGCGGTCCGGCCGTGAGCGGGATCGTGTCGCCGGCATCGAACACGAGCGCGCCCGCCGTGGCCGCCATGGTCGGCGTGACGGTGACGACCACCCGGGACCCTGGCAGCGCGGCCACGTCGCCGCTCTCATCCTGGCGGATGGCGGGCACCCCGGCCCAGGCGGGAGCCCGGATCTCCAGGCTCAGCGAACGGACATACGGCAGGTCGCGCACCTCGACCGTATGCGGCGCGGTGCGCACGCCGCCGGCCTCGACGAAGTACGTCGTGGTGCTGTCGAGCCCGAACAGGATCAGCGCCCGGCGGCCGGTGGCCTCGTCGGTGGGCATGTCCCACCGCTCCCAGTCGCCGGCGCCGCGCCGGACGGCAAGCTCCACGCGCTCGGCGGTGAAGTTGTTCAGTTCGGCGGAAATGGTGAGGTCGGCGCCTCGCGCCATGATGGTGTCGCCCGGAAGGACCGCGATCCAGTACGGCGTCGCGGGCGCGCCGCCCAGCGGCAGGAGGAACGCCGCGCCGCGGGCCACGAACGCCGGCTGGACCACGGCGAGCATCGCCGCCATGAGCGCAGCGCCGCCCAGGACCATCGCCGAGCGGGTGATGGCGGGGCGTTCGATGACCCTGGCGCCACCGGGGGCGTCCAGCCGTTCGATGGCGCGGCGCACCAGGTTCTGCACCAGCGCCGGCGACGTGCCCGCCCGCTCCGCGCCGCCGAACTCCACCGCGCCGGCGATCTGGCCGCTAAGCTCCGGCTCGTGTTCCTCGAGATAGAGCGCCACCTGTCCGGCGCCCACGCGCCGCCGCAGCGGCCGGACGAGGTACCGCCACGCCAGCGCGACCACCGCGAGGTAGACCAGCAGCCGGAACAGGCTGACGGCAGCCGGCGCGAACCGGAACCGGTCCATGCCGTAGAGCGCGGCGAGCGCGACCGCCAGGCCGGCGCTCATCACGATGGCCACGCCGCGCAGCGCCACGCGAAGGCGCCAGCGGTTCCGGACCGCGCGGATGGCCGTCATCAGTCTGTCGTGCATCAGCGGACCCCCACCCGGTGCGCGACGGCCGTCTCGGCGGCCATCAGGAACAGCACACCCAGGAGCAGATACCACCATAGCCCCTGGCTTCGTTCCTGTACATCGCCGATCTGCGCCGCGGGCTCGCCTCCGGGCGAGCCGGAGGGCGGCGCCAGAGCGCGGGTCAACTCATCCGGCGCCAGCCGCGCCAGGTCCGATTCCGCCGGGTCGGAGTTGACGGCGACCTCCGCCAGCGCCGCACCGCGATCACGCAGGGGGCGCACGGTCCAGAATCCGGCGGCGTCGAGCATGACCTGCCGTGCCGCATCGGGCTCGAGCGTGGTGCGCTCGCCGCCGGGCCGCTCCAGCACCAGCGCCTCGTCTCCCGGCAGGTCGAGCTTCGACAGGTCCAGCACCTGGCCGGCCGGCCGGGCCGCGGGCCGCTCGACATGGGCGCCAAGGTGACGCCCGAGCTGCTGGACCAGCGGCACGAACACCGCCTGCAGCGGCAGGTCGTTCCAGCGGTTGGCGAAGTCGGTCGCCCAGAGGATGACCCGGCCCTGACCCCAGCGACCCTCGACCATCGCCGCGGTGCCGTCGTCGAAGCGCGCCAGCACGGTGGCTCGCGCGGCCGGCGCCAGCGGCCGGTACCGGAAGACCCGTGCCGCGGCGAAGTCTCCGCTGCGCGGCCGGCTGAACGGCGCCATGACCGGGTGATCGTAGCCGGCCGGGCTGACGAATGCACCGCCCTCGCGCACCCGGTCCGCGACCGCGCCGGCCCGTGCCACGCTGTCGGCCACATCGGCCGGCGGCACCGAGGCGCGCGGACCGAGGGTCGCGAGCAGGCCGCCGCCGGCCGCCACGAACGCCCGCAGCCGCCGTCCCGCATCACCCGACGGGAACCCGGCGTCGTGCAGGACGACCACCTTCGCGGCCTCGAGATCCGCAGCCGTGACCTGCGACGGGCGGCGCAGCGTGACCGGGAACGCCGGATCGTCTCCCACGGCGAGCGCCCGGCTGAGGTAGAGCTGCTCGCCGGCCGGGGCGTCGGCCGCGGCGACGAGGAGCACGGGGACGCGCGGTCCCGGCTCGAGCACCAGATGCAGCGTGTCGTCGTGCGGGAGCGCGTCGCGCGGGATGCTCACCCGCGCCCGCACGATGCGGCTCGGCTCTGCCACCGGCGAGAACCGCACCACGTCGCCGGCATCCGGCCCCAGGCGCACGGTGCGGGTCTCCACGCCGCGGCCGTCGAGGTCGAGACTCACCGGGACGTCGGCCTGGCCGGTGCCGCCGCCGCGCGCCACGCGAACGCTGACGACGAGATCCGTCCGCGTCCCGCGACGGGACCGGGCCACTGCGGCACCGGCGAGCGTGACGTTCGGCGTGGCGGTCGAGCCGACGTCGACCACCCGGAATGCAACACCCGCCGGGAAGCGGATGTCCGCTCGTCCGTCCCAGCCCCGTCGCTGAAGGTCGGAGATCAGCACCACCTCGCGCCGGCGGGCCGGATCGTCGAGCAGGTCGCGGGCGACCTGGAGCGCCGGAGCGTACCGCGTCCCTCCCGAGCCGGGCCGCAGTCCGGCGACCAGCGCCCCCAGGCGGTCCTTGTCGCCGGTGAGCCGGGTGAGCGCCTCGGCGCGGTCGTCCAGCGCCACGATGGCGGCGCGGTCGGCGGCGCCGAGGGAGGCGATCGCCTCACCCATCGCGGACCGGGCCCGCGACCAGTGGTCCCCGTAGCCCATGCTGTAGGAGCGGTCGGCAAGGATGACGACGTCGCGCGGCCCCGCGCCGAGCACACCGCCGCGGCGCGTCATGAGCGGCCGCGCGAAGGCCGCCACCAGCAGGACGATGGCCGCCGCGCGCAGCGCGAAGAGCAGCCAGTGGCGGATGCGCTGGCGCTTCGCCTCGCGGAACGGCACCCGTTGGAGGAACATCAGCGACGGGAACGCGATCGGTTCCTTCCGCTCGCGGTGCGTCAGGTGCACGTAGATGGGGATGCCGACGGCGGCAAGTCCGGCGAGGAACAGCGGCGCCAGGAACGTCAGGCCCACGTCAGCGCACCCGCGCCAGCGCCTGGCGGCGCGAGAGATACTCGAACAGCGCGAAGTCCAGCGGCCGCGACGTGTCCACCAGGCAGTGGTCGATGCGGTGTTCTCCCAACCGGCCGGCCAGCGTGTCCAGGTGATCCTGCATCAGACGCTGGTACGCCTCCCGCTGGCGCGCGGGCACCACCGGGATCCGCTCGCCGCTCTCCAGGTCCTCGAAGTGCGCCGCGTCATCGAACGGGAACGTCCGCTCGGCGGGGTCGAGCACGTGCAGGACGATGATGTCGTTGCCGCGGTCCCGCAGTCCGTTGAGCGCGGTGACGACGGCGTCCGGCTCCTCGTAGAGGTCCGAGATGAGCACCAGGATGGAGCGGCGCCGCAGCGCTTCGGCCACGGTGGTGAGCGATGGCGTCAGCGCGCCGGGGCCGCCGGGCTCCAACCGGTCGAGCGTGTGCAGCACCAGGTCCAGGTGCCGCGCCGAGCACGGCACGTAGTCCACCACGGCACGGTCGAAGGTCACGATGCCCACCCGGTCCCGCTGGCGGCGCGAGAGGTAGCTGAGCGACGCGGCGAGGTAGCGGGCGTAGTCGAGCTTGGTGATGCCGCCGCTGGCGTACTGCATGGAGCGCGACACGTCGAGCAGGACGCTCATGTTGGCGTTGGTGTCGGCCTCGAACTCCTTGACGT
>CAZJZC010000198.1:0-4564 GCA_964550365.1 uncultured Gemmatimonadales bacterium
GGCCGGGGCGGGGGCCGGGGCGCTCGCCGGCGTCGCCGCCCTGCGCGGGCGCATCGCGCTGGCCGCGCGCTCGAGCGCGGCGGCGGCCGCCGATACCCTCGCCCTGCCCAGTGGCGAGCCGGTCGTGGTGCCGCGCGACCTGGCGCTCCTCGCGGCGCGGCTCGAGACCTACGCCGCCTTCGACGCGACGCGCGACTCCGTCCGGTCGCTCGCGGCCGCGGTCCAGGCGGCGATCCCGAGCTACGTCCCGGCGCCGGCGAGGCCGGCCGTCGCCTGGGCGCTGCTGAGCCTGCCGCTCGGCATGGCGTGGGACGACCTGCACGACGTCGTCGCGGGCCGCGGCGAGGCGGGCGGCGACTACGTCCTGGCCTGGCGGATGGACGTGGCCGCCGGGCGCCCCGCCGCCGCGCGCCGGGCGCTCCAGGACCTCGATGCCCTGCGCGAGCGGGTCGGCCTCCTGCCCGGCGACGTCGAGATCGACGGCGTCCTGCACGAGGCCCGCCTCCAGCTCGTGCTGGGCGATACGGCCGGGGCCGTGGTCCGGCTCGACCGGACCCTGGGCGCCCTGCCCATGCTGAGCCCGTTCGTGCTGGACCGCGTGGCGCCGGCCGCGGCGCTGGTGCGGGTGATGGCCCTGCGCGCCGAGCTGGCGGCGGCCCGCGGCGATGGCGCGACGGCCCGGCGCTGGGCCGCGGCGGTCCGGACCCTGTGGAACGGCGCCGATCCCGCCCTGCGCGTGACGCTCCAGCGGATGCGGCAGTTGGAGGACAACTAACCAGGAGGAACGGATGTGCATCACCGGAAGGACCGCGCGGATGCTCGCGGCGGCGGCAATGGTCGCGGGGACCGCGTGCTCGTACGAGACGCCCGCGCCTCCCTTCGCGAACGTCGCGGTGGCCGGCGTGTCACGCGCGGACTTCAACGCCTACGCGGCGGGACTGTCGTTCGACACCGCGCCGGGCGTGGGCGACGAACAGCGGCTGATGCTGCTGGATTCGCTCGGCAATCCGCACTACGGCCCGCTGGCGCGGATCCAGCCGGAGCGCGGCGCCAACCACCTCGAGACGGACGACCTGGGCGAGGGCCGCATCATCGCGCGGCTGATCAACCTGGACACCATCGGGTACCCGAAGAAGGCGCTGGCCGCGGGCGACACCACCTACTGGTTCGTCCAGCACGGCCGATCCTGGTTCGTGCCGCGGACCACCCGGAACGCCATCGTCTCCGACACATTGCACATGCACCCGGCGGGCTCGAACGGCAAGTTCCCCCGGGCGCTCGCGCGCTGGCTGTGGGATCCGAACGACGAGCAGGTCTGGGGCACCTGCACCAAGAACCGGTGCTGCTACACCGACCCATGATCGGGCACCCGCCGGGCGTGCCCTGAGACCGGGCACCGCCGGGGCGACGCGTCTCCCGTCGCCCCGGCTGCGACCCGGCCCATCACCCGGTGCCGTCGCGCTATTCGGGCCGGCCCCGCCTGGGTATCTTCCGACGATGGACGACCGCCTTTTCTTCGACGACAGCCACCTCCAGGTGCGCGAGATGGTGCGGGATTTCGCCCGCGCCGAGATCGCGCCGATCGCACGCGAATACGACGCCTCAGCCGAGTTCCCATGGCCGACGGTGAAGAAGATGGCCGACCTGGGCCTGCTCGGCGTCCCGTGGGCGCCGGAGCTGGGCGGCGCGGGGATGGACTACCTGTCGTACATCATCACCGTCCACGAACTGTGCAAGGTGGACGCCTCGCACGGACTGACGGTCTCGGCCCACACGAATCTCGGCACCTCGCCCATCGTCGAGTTCGGCACCGACGCCCAGCGCCGGACGTACGTCCCCCTGCTGGCCTCCGGCCGGGTCCTGGGCGGCTTCGGTCTCACCGAGCCCGGGGCCGGTTCGGACGCCGGCGGCACGGCGACGACGGCGGTCGACAAGGGCGACCACTGGCTGCTCAACGGATCCAAGATCTTCATCACCCACGCCGGGGTGGGTGAGATCTTCGTGGCCACCGCGCGCACCACCCCCGGCCGCTCCTCGCGCGGCATCACCAGCTTCATCGTCACCAAGGATACCGTCGACCTCGCGGCCGCCCGGACCCACGGCATCGGCCACGACACGACCCTGCCGCGCACCCCGGGCGTCCGCGCCGGCAAGAAGGAGGACAAGATGGGCTGGCGGGCGAGCGACACCCGCGAGCTCTACTTCGAGGACGCCGTGGTGCCGAAGGAGGACCAGCTCGGCCCCACGGGCGAAGGGTTCGTGCAGTTCCTCAAGACGCTCGACGCCGGCCGCATCGGCATCGCCGCCGTGTCGCTGGGCATCGCCGAGGGCGCCTACGAGGAGGCGCTGAAGTACACCAGCGTGCGCAAGCAGTTCGGCCGGCACATCGCCAGCTTCCAGGGCGTCAGCTTCGCCCTGGCCGACATGGCCATGGAGATCGAGGCCGGCAGGCTGCTGCTCTACAGCGCGGCGCTCCTCAAGCAGCAGGGCCGGCCGCACAAGACCGAGGCGGCCATGGCCAAGCTGTTCTGCTCCGAGCTGGCCATGCGGGCCACGGTCAAGGCCGTCCAGCTGCACGGCGGCTACGGCTACACCACCGAGTACCCGGTCGAGCGCATGATGCGCGACGCCAAGGTGTGCGAGATCGGCGAGGGGACCAGCGAGATCCAGCGGCTGGTCATCGCCCGGCAGATCCTGGGCGGCCTCAAGCCGGACTGAACCGCTCCCGCTTGCCCAACTTCCTCTGCCACACTAGCTTAGCCCTTACCATGGAACGTTCTGCGTACCCCGTTCGGGGCGAGTCGGGCGAAGGTCGTCCCGTAGGTACGCTCACCGCTTGCGGCCGGCTCCCGTCCCGGGCACCGGCCGGACCCCCTTACCGGGCAGTCACCCCGCACGCCGGCGCAGGCTCTGCGCCGAGCGTGGCGCCGGGTGCTGCCGGAGTCCGCCTCCTTGAAGCGCGATATCCTCATCAACGGGTCTCCCAAGGAGACCCGCGTGGCCATCCTCGAGGACGACGTCCTTGTTGAGCTGCTGGTCGACCGTCCCGATGCCCGCCGCATGGTGGGCGACATCTACCTCGCCCGGGTGGACGCCGTCCTGCCCGGGATCCAGGCCGCCTTCGTCGAGATAGGGACCGAGAAGAGCGCGTTCCTGCATGCCTCGGACCTCGTCGAGCCCGACGAGGACGATCTCGACGACGACGACGTGCCGCGCCCCGCCGAGGGCGTGGACCAGCCGGAATCGCCGGCCAACGGCGCCGCCAGGCAGGAGGGAGGGGGCAACGGCGGCGCCGGGGGCGGCGAGGGCCGTCGCGGCAAGCTCCCGCCCATCCAGGACCTGGTCAAGCGCGGCCAGACCATGCTGGTGCAGGTCACCAAGGAGCCCATCGGCACCAAGGGCCCGCGGGTCACCCGGCAGATCTCCATCGCCGGCCGGTTCCTCGTCTTCATGCCCTACGCGTCGAAGGTGGGCGTCTCGCGCAAGATCGAGAGCCGGGAGGAGCGCGCCCGGCTGCGGCAGATGGTCAACGCCATCCTGCCGCCGGACGAGGGCGGCGTCATCGTCCGCACGGTGGGCGAGGACGTGACCGAGGAGCACTTCAAGCGGGAACTGGAGTCGCTCCTCAAGCTCTGGAAGAAGATCACCAAGAAGGCCACCTTCGTCCGGGCGCCGGCGCTCATCCAGCGCGAGACCTCGCTGACCCGCGGGATCGTGCGCGACCTGTTCTCGGCGCGGGTCGACCACCTGGTGGTCGACTCGAAGGACCTGCACGGCGAGATCATCGGGTACCTCGACCAGGTGGGCCCGGAACTGAAGGACCGGGTGGAACTGTACCAGGGCCAGCAGGCCCTGTTCGACAAGTACGAGATCGAGAGCGAGATCCGCGATCTCTTCAAGCGGCGCGTGGACCTGCCGACCGGCGGCTACCTGATCATCGAGCACACCGAGGCGCTGGTCTCGGTGGACGTGAACACCGGGCGCTACACCGGCAAGAAGGACCCGGAGAAGACCATCCTGAAGACCAACACCGAGGCCGCCCGCGAACTGGCCCGGCAGCTGCGGCTGCGGGACATCGGCGGGATCATCGTGGTGGACTTCATCGACATGGAGGTGCGGGCCAACCGCGAGAAGGTCCTCCAGGAGCTCCGGACCCACCTCGGCCGCGACCGGGCGCGGACCCGCGCCTTCGCCGTCAGCGAGCTGGGCCTGGTGGAGATGACCCGCCAGCGGGTCCGTCCGTCACTGCTGCAGAGCCAGACCATGGCATGCCCGACCTGCACCGGCACCGGCCGGGTCTTCCGGCCCGAGACCGTGGTGCGCCGGCTCGAACGTTCCCTGCGCCGGGCCGGACTGGACAACCGCGACCGCCGCATGACGGTGCGGCTGCACCCCGAAGTGGCGCTGTACCTGCTGGAACAGGAGCCGCAGCTGCTGCGCGGCCTGGCGAAGCTGACCGGCATCGACCTCGAGATCCGCGACGATCCGATGATGAAGCTCGACGAGCTCAAGCTGATGAGCCAGCCGGCGGGCCGCGACGTGACCGAGAGCTACCTGGTCGCCT
>CAZJZC010000199.1:0-4561 GCA_964550365.1 uncultured Gemmatimonadales bacterium
AAGCGGACACCGACCCGAGACCATGCGAAGGAGGATGACCCCGTGACCACCTCAGCAGGCAACGCGACCATCGACGCCCTGGTCGCCGCCATCAACGCCAGGGACCTCGCGGCCATGGACCGCGTGTTCGCCGACGACGTGGTCATGGAGTGGCCGCAGTCCGCCGAGCGCATCCGCGGCAACGCCAACCGCCGCGAGATCTACGGCCGCTTCCCCACCCTGCCGAAGGTCACGCCCCGCCACCTGACGGCGCAGGGCGACCTGTGCGTCCTCGAGGCCGGCCTCGACTATGGTGACGGGGACACCTATCTGGCCGTGTTCATCTTCCAGCTGCGCGACGGCCTCATCGCCAGGGAGGTCGCCTACTGGTCGAAGCCGTTCGCGGCCCCCGACTGGCGCGCGCCGTGGGTCGAGCGCATGTAGCACGGCGTCGGTCCACGCGGCGGCGGCGTCGAAGGCGATCGCCGCGACGCGGACGGGCTAGAACCGGCTGAGCGCGTCGGCTTCCGTGGCGAACACGTTCAGGATCGTGGAGAACCCGGAGATCTCGAACACCTCGCGGACGGTCTCGTTCAGGCCGAACAGGTGCAGCGCGCCCCCCGCCCCGTTCAGCCGCTTGGCCGCGCCGAGCAGGACGCGAAGGCCGGCGCTGCTGATGTAGTCCAGCGCCGTGAAGTCGACGACGAGCCGCCTGGCGCCCGCCGCGAGCACGTCGTCGATGGCCTGCTGGGCCTGCGGCGAGGTGTTGCTGTCGAGATTGCCCGCCAGGCCGACGACGGTGACGTCGCCCTGCGTGCGCGTGGTGATGTTCATGGACCTTCCCCCGCTCTGACCGTCCGTCATCCCTTCGGTGAGGAGCTTCGCCAGGACGACGACGTTGCGATCGCCGCGGCGGTGATAGCGGAACTCGTCCATCAGCTGCCGGACCAGGTGGATGCCGAGGCCGCCGATCGGCCGCTCCTCCATGGGGAGCGCGATGTCGGGCACAGCCCGGCCGAAGGGGTCGAACGGCCTGCCGTCGTCGGTGAGGGTGACGGTCAGCCGATCCGGAGCCAGCACGACCTCGATCGTCACCTCGCTGCCGCCGTCCTCGAGCCCGTAGGAGAGGATGTTGGTCAGCAGTTCGTCGAGGACGACGTTCATGCTGCGGCGGACCGCGTCCGGTATGGCGTGCGCATCCGCGAACGCGGCGAAGGCCGCGTTGATCCTGGCGACCTCGCCGCGCTCGGCGCCAATCGACATCCGGAAGCCTGGCTGCATCCCCGCCCTCCCGGCGTGCCGGTCTATGACACCCCCAACGCCGGCAAATGTCAACCTTCCGACGCGTCCGCGCCGCCGCGGGCGGGCCCCCGCCGGGCCGCGCCACGGGCCCGCGCGAGGCCGGTATTTGCCGCGAGGCGGCTCCGGGTGCACGTTACCCCGGAATCCGGCGGGCCAGGCCGCGGCCGCGGCCCTCCGGGAGCACGGTTTCCAACCTTTGGGGGCCTGGGTTGTACTTGGATCAGACACCAGCTGCGACGGACGAACAGGACCGGGCGCTCGTCCGGCGGTGCCTGGAGGGCGACCGGGACGCGGCCGGCGGTCTCGTGGACCGCTACCAGCAGCGCCTGTTCAATGTCGCCCTCCGGATGCTCGGCAACGTGCAGGACGCCGAGGACGTCACGCAGACCGTGTTCTGTAATGCGTTCATCAAGCTGGAGACCTACGACCCGAAGTACCGGTTCTTCAGCTGGATCTACCGCATGACCGTCAACGAGTCCCTGAACGCGCTCAAACGCCGGAAGCGGACGGTCACGCTGGAGGACGAACTCGCCATCCCGGCGCCGGGTGCCGCCTCCGATCGCGCGGCCGAGGCGGAAGACCGCGTGGGGAAGGCGCTGATGGGTCTCAAGCCCGACGACCGGGCCGTGGTGGTGCTCCGGCACTTCGTGTCCTTCTCGTACCAGGAGATCGCCGACGTGCTGGAGATCCCCGTCCGAACCGTGAAGTCGCGCCTCTTCACCGCGCGGGAGCGACTGCGGCTGACGCTGAAGGAGCAAGGAACCTAGCGATGCTGAGCCAGGACCAGGTCGAGCTCATCCATCGGCAGATCGATGGAGCGAACACACCGGACGAGAGTGCCGCGTTCCGGTCGCTGGTGGAGGGGAATCCGGAGGCCCGGGCGCTCGACGCCGATCTGCGCCGGGTGGCCGCCCTCCTGGGCCGCGTGGAGGAACGCGCCCCGCCCCCGCATCTGAAACAGGCGATCCTCGACACGCTGGCCCGGCCGGCGCGGGCATCACCGAGGACCGCATCCGTGTGGGCGACCCCGCACGCGATCGTTCGATGGTCCGTTTCCCGGTTGCGACTCGTCACGGAGCACATGGAGGATGCGTTCATGAGCAAGAAGACCATTCTTATCGGCGGCACGGCGGTGGCCATCGTGGTCGCCATCGCCGGCTACGTGACCGGGTTCCCGCCTGGGGGCGGCGAAGCCGGCACCATCGGCGGGGCGGACTCGATCAGCGGGGTCCAGCAGGCGACGCGGTATCGCGGCCGGGCGATGACCCAGGCCGACGTGACGCTCGAGAACCCCGACATCCAGGCGCTCTTCCAGAACGACCAGGTCCTGCGCCTGGTGCAGAGCGACGTGTTCCGCCAGGTCATGCGGGACGACGCGTTCCGTCAGCTCCAGAACAGCGACGCGTACCGCCAGGTCATGACCAGCGACGCCTACCGCAGCGTCATGACCAGCGACGCGTACCTCCAGGTCATGAACACCGACGCCTACCGCGAGGCCATGGCCAGCGAGGCGGCCCTCCGGGTCATGTCCACCGAGGCGTACCGCAACGTCATGACCAGCGACGCCTACCGCAACGTCATGACCAGCGACGCCTTCCGCAACGTCATGACCAGCGACGCCTACCGTCAGCTCCAGTCCAACGAGGCGTTCCGGGACCTGCAGGCCCAGGGAGCGTTCCGTCAGGCGCAGTCCAGCGAGGCCATGCGCCAGCTCCAGGCCAGCGACGCCTACCGCCAGCTGCAGTCCAACGAGGCGTTCCGCCAGCTGCAGGCGAACGACGCGTTCCTGCGGCTGCAGTCCAACGAGGCGTTCCGCCAGCTGCAGATGAACGACGCGTACCTGCGCCTCCAGGCCAACGAGGCGTTCCGCGACCTGCAGGCCAACGAGGCGTTCCTGCGGCTGCAGTCCAGCGAGGCGTTCCGCCAGCTGCAGGCCAACGACGCGTTCCGGCAGGCCCTGAGCAGCGCCGCGTTCCGGCAGGTCATGAGCAACGACGCCTTCCGGCAGGTCATGAGCAACGACGCCTTCCGGCAGGTCATGGCCAGTGACGCGTACCGGCAGCTCCAGTCCGCCGAGGCGTTCCGGGCCATCGCGCAGAACGCGGCATTGTCCGACGCGTTCCTGAGCCAGGCACTGCGCGCCCAGCAGTAACCCGCTGCCCGACCCGCCCGCCCATCCGGGCGGGCGCGGTCCTCACCGTGAACCCGGCTCGCCCTAACGGGAGCCGGGTTCACTGCGTACATTCTCCCCGCGCCACGATGCCCACCGACCGATCCCCGACCCGCGCGCGCGCGCGCTGCGCGCCGAGGCTCCCCGGCCGGCCGACCCCCCCTGCCCCCCGCGGGCGGACAGGCGGCCGCCGCCTCGGGGCCCTGGCCATGGTCGCGTGTGCGCTCGCCGGGGCGCCGCCCGACCTCGCCGCGCAGTTCCAGACGCTCGAGACCCGCGACATGCGGCTGGTGTACACCTCGCCGCTCCAGTCCTACCTGGTGCCCCAGGTGGCCCGGAGCTTCCAGAACTCCCTGCAGTTCCACCGCCGGCTCTTCGACTACACGCCGGACGGCCGGATCAACGTGCTGATGCACGACCTCTGGCACTACGGCAACGCCGGCGCACGCCCGGTCCCGGAGAACCACATCACCGTCGGGATCGAGCCCTACGCCCACGACTACGAGTCCGGGCCGGCGCCCGAACGGATGGCCTCCTCGCTCAACCACGAGATGGCCCACATCGTCACCGTGGACAAGGCCACCCGGACCGACCGGTTCTTCCGCTCGGTCTTCTTCGGCAAGGTCACGCCCAACGCCGACGCGCCCGTGTCCATGCTGTACAGCTACCTGACCACGCCGCGGTGGTACTCGCCGCGGTGGTACCTGGAAGGGATCGCCGTCTATCTCGAGACCTGGATGAACGGCGGCCTCGGCCGCGTCATCGGTCCCTACGACGAGATGGTGTTCCGCACGCTCGTCCGCGACAGCGGCACCGTCTACGACGTCGTCGGGCTGGAGTCGGAAGGGACCACGATCGACTTCCAGACCGGCGTGAACTCCTATCTCTACGGGACGCGCTTCGTCAGCTACCTGGCCCTGCAGTACGGCAACGACAGCCTGCTGGCGTGGTTCAACCGCGCCGAGGGCAGCCGGCGGTACTTCTCGTCGCAGTTCCAGCGCGTGTACGGCCGGTCGCTCGCCGAGGAGTGGGCGCGCTGGATCGCGTGGGAGCGTGACTGGCAGCGCGCCAACCTCGAGGCGATCCGCCGGAATCCGACGACCGCCGCCC
>CAZJZC010000200.1:0-4561 GCA_964550365.1 uncultured Gemmatimonadales bacterium
TCGACTTGGTGACCGAGTCGTTGACGTTGATGGCCGGGAACAGGAGCGTGCCGGCCTTCATCATCTCGTAGAGCCGGTGCTCGCCGGTGGTCGTCTCTTCCGAGACACCCTTGATGCCGGCCGCCACGCGCGTCCAGCGATTCCTGTCCTTCTTCATCTCACGCTCGAGCAGCGCGAGGATGACGCCGTACTCCTCGCTCTCCCGGGCGGGGTTGTGCGCCGGCACCTTGCCGGCCTTCTCGAACTCGACGCCCTTGTGGATCAGCAGGGTGGCATCGCCGCCGTCGTCGAGGACGAGGTTGGGGCCGCCGCCGTCGGGCCACATCAGGGCCTGCTCGGTGCACCACCAGTATTCCTCGAGGGTCTCACCCTTCCAGGCGTACACCGGGATGCCGCGCGGCGCCTCGGCCGTGCCGTCGGGGCCCACGGCCACCGCGGCGGCGGCATGGTCCTGGGTCGAGAAGATGTTGCAGGAGACCCAGCGCACGTCGGCGCCGAGCTCGGCCAGCGTCTCGATGAGCACCGCGGTCTGCACCGTCATGTGCAGACTGCCCATGATGCGGGCGCCGGCCAGCGGCTTCTTCCCCTGGTATTCGGCGCGCAGGGCCATCAGCCCCGGCATCTCGTATTCGGCGAGATGGATCTCCTTGCGGCCCCAGTCGGCCAGCGCGAGGTCCTTGACCTTGAACGGCTCCCGGCCCGCCTCGCGCGTCACGTCGAAGGGGTGGGTCATCAGTGCAGTGGCCACGATCGACTCCTTGATGGTTGCGTGTCAGCCGGCAGCAGGCCCGGCGGTGGATATCGTCGGTCTCAGCGCTTCACGCCCGTCGCGGTGAACAGCCGCGGGCCCTTCGCCTCGGGCGCGAGCGGCAGGGGGAGATACCGCCCGGCCGCCAGACCCGCGTCCTTCATCCAACCCAGCATGTCGCGCTCGCTCACGCCCTGGCGCAGGTGCCCCATCGTCTGGCGGTACTCGGCCCGTTCGTGCGGCATGAGGTCGCTGACCACCAGGCGGCCGCCGGGCCCGAGGGCGCGCGCGGCCTCGGCGATCACCGGCTCAGGCTCGGCGACGTACGGCAGGACCAGCACCAGGAACGCCAGGTCGAGCGCGCCGTCGTCGATGGGCAGCGCCTCGAGGTCGCCGCGCCTGATCTCGACGGTGTCGGCCTCACCGATGCGGGCCCGCGCCGCGCGCAGCATGGCGGCCGAGGAATCCACGGCGATGACCCGGGCCACGAACGGCGCCAGCAGGGCCGTGAGGTGCCCCGTGCCGCTGCCCAGGTCCGCCACGACCCAGGACGGGTCGAGCAGGCCCGCCAGCGACAGCAGTTCGGACCGCTCGCCGAACAGCTCGGTGCGCAGGCGGTCCCACTGGCCCGCCGCGGACTCGAAGAACGCCTCGGCCCCGGCCCGGCGCCGCGCCAGCACGCCCCGCAGGCGCTCGGCGTCGCGCGCGGCGGCCGGCGTTCCGACGACCTGCTCGCGCACCAGCTGCCACAGGCGACGCGCGGCCGGCTCGAGGTCGGGCACCATCATGCGGTAGTGACGGCTGGCACCATCGGCCCGGGACACGACCCAGCCCTCGTCGGCCAGCACCTTGAGATGCCGGCTCGCCGTGGATTGGGGCAGCTGCAAGGCGGCACACAGCTCCGACACGGTCAGCTCGTGCTGTTCCAGGAGGAGCAGCAGCCGGTTCCGCGTCGCGTCAGCCAGCGACTGAAGCTGTGCAACGATGGTGGCGCCCAGGAGATCTCCGATGTATCCGGTCATCCGGATGATAGAATAGTTCTCGCGCGGTGTCAAGTGCGGCGTCGGTGCTTCGGACGGCGATCCGGCGGGCAGGCTGGGACAGAGTGGCGGAGCGGCCCGTTCTGGCGCGCCGCCCCCGTCCCGCCTTATGGTAGCGCCGTCACCCCACCCGCGAGGAGGTCTCCCGTGCGTCTTCGAATGGCCCGTGCCGCAGTGTCCGCTCTGGCGGTGGTGGCAGGGACCGGCTGTGCCGCCTCCGCCCACCATTCCAGCCCCTGGGAGTACGGCGGAGGCATCCGTCCGGCGCCCGGCTTCGCCCTTGGCCAGCAGGGCATGACCGTGCATCCCACGATCGGCTACACCTACCTGTCGTTCACCGGGGGGCACGACGACCTGTTCGAGTTCGGAGCGCAGGTCCGCCGGCCGCTGACCCGCGTGGCGGGCGGGGCCACGCGGCTGTGGGTGGGCGGGGAGGCCGCGTTCGCCATCCTGCGCACCAGCGGCAGCGGCTTCCCGTCCTCGAGCACCAACGGGTGGTCGCTCAACGCGATGGCCGGCGTGCCGGTGCTGGACAGCCGCTGGGGGGTCAACGTCTACACGGCCGCCGGGATCAGCCACTACGGCGGCTCGGGTGTCAACGTCCGCGTCGGCGTCGACCTACAGCCCTGGTTCCTGAAGCCGCAGGCCGTGCGGTAACTGGCGCCGGTCCGGCCCCACGCGGCCGGCCACCCGATTGAACGACGGGCCCGGTGATCAGCCGGGCCCGTAGTCCTTCAGCAGTGAGCGGCGTCGCCCGGCGGCGGCGTCCCGGATTCGACGATGGTGATGCGGTCGGGCGCGTTGGGCACCACGCAGATGAACTCGAACGGCGCCTCGAGCACCTCGTAGCGGTGCGGCATCCTGGCGGGGATGTAGAGCGTGTGGTCGGGCGCGACCTCGTGGACCGTGTCGCCCACGGTGATGCGGGCCCGGCCGCGCAGCACGTACTGCTCGTGCTCCACCTCGTTGGTGTGGAGCGGCATGCCGCCCCCGGCGCCCATGATGAAGCGGCGCAGGACGAAGTTGGGCGCGCCCTCGGCGGGACCGAGCAGGACCTGCACCTCGGTCGCCGTGCCGGCGGTCACCCGGGTGCGGGCGACCGCTCCCGCGGGCCGCACGGTGCTCTTCGACTGGTCGTTCATGGTGCTCCCCTCCCCCTGCCGCAACCTAACCCGCCAGGCTCTTCACCACGAACCAGACGTTGGCAGGACGTTCGGCCAGGCGCCGCATGTACCACGGGAACCACGAACGGCCGTAACTGATGAGCGTCCGCACCGACCGGCCGCGCGCCGCCAGCGCCAGCTGGTCGCTGCTGCGGATGCCGTAGAGCATGTGGATCTCCCAGCCCTGGTCCGGGACGCCGGCGCGTGCGGCATGCTCGGCGATGCGCGCCACCAGCGGCATGTCGTGCGTGCCGAAGACCGGGAACGCGCCGCCGCCCGCGGCGGCGTCGAGCAGGCGGCGCGCCAGGTCCCAGTAGGCGAGGTCCACGTCGCGCTTGGCGGGGAAGGCCACGTGCGGCGCCTCGGCGTAGGCGCCCTTCACCAGGCGGATGGCGGGCTTCAGCGGCAGGAGCGCGTCGAGGTCGGCCGGCGTGCGGCGCAGGTACGACTGGAGGCACACGCCCACCTTCTGGTGCCGTTCCCGGAGCCTGCGGAACAGCTCGAGCGTGCGGTCCACGTAGCTCGAGTCCTCCATGTCGATCCAGGTGAACGAACCCGCCGCCTCGGCCCGCGCCACGATGGCCTCGGCATGCTCGAAGCAGGCGGCCGGCGACAGGTCGAGGCCCAGCTGGGTGGGCTTGAGGCTGGGCTGGCTCGGCACCCCGCGCGCGCCGATGTCGTCGATCAGGCCGAGGTAGTGCTCGCGCACCGCGCGCGCGTCGTCGAGCGACGTGAGGTTCTCGCCGAGCTGGGTGAGGACGGTGCCGAGGTTCTGCGCGGCGAGCCGCTGCGCGGCGTCGAGCGCGTCGGCGGCGTTCTCGCCGGGCATGAACCGGCGCACCGCCCGGCGCGCGAACGCGCGGCGGGCCATCTGGTCGGCCAGCCAGCGGCTGCGCGAGGCGCGCAGCAGCAGGTCGCGGGCGAGCGACATCAGCGCAGTCCCTCCAAGGCGAGGTCCTCAGCCAGCTGCGGGCCGGGGGCGCGGGGCACGCGGAAGTACCACCACGTCAGCTCGGGGTCGTGCTCCTCGTCGGCCGCCACGTCGGCGCCCCAGATGGGGCCCGTCTGCGCCGTGGCGCCGCGGAAGGTCTCGTCGGCGGCGCGCAGGCGGCCGATCAGGGCCCCCTCCGGATTGGCGCCGGCGCCGAGCAGTTCGCCCTGAAGCCGGTCACGCAGGTCCATGTCGGTGAGCCAGTCGTCGAAGTCCTGGTCGTAGCCGCGCACCACCTGGGCGACGACAGCCTCCCACTTGTCCACCAGGCGCTCGAGCCGCGCCAGGGCGGTCACGAGGGGCGCCTCGCGGACCGGCGGCGGAGGCGGGCATCGCCGTCGTCGGTACCGAAACGCGGGGTCATGCCAGAAGATGTAGATGAAGGCGGGCTGAAGCGGAAGCCGCGCCGAAGGGCGGCCCGTCAGATCTCGCCGCGCCGCGCGAAGCGCGCGATGTGCTCGCCGGCCCGGTAGGCCAGCGCCTGGATGGTGGCCGTCGGCTGGCCGCGTCCGCTGGTCACCATGGAACTGCCGTCGCAGATGAACAGGTTGCGCACGTCGTGCGTGCGGTGGAACCGGTCCACCACCGACGAGCGCGGATCGTTGCCCATGCGGCAGGT
>CAZJZC010000201.1:0-4549 GCA_964550365.1 uncultured Gemmatimonadales bacterium
CGGTACTCGATCGGGACGGGAGCGGTCCGGCAGCGGTTGCCGGCCATCTCCCAGGGCGGGCAGGGGTACCACCAGGCCTGCGCCGTGGCGGGCCGGAGCCGGCGGAACTCGTCGGCCACGTTATGGGCCGCGAGATGGAGGCCGGTGGCGCTCACGCCGCGGCTGCCCCGCAGGCCTTCGATGGCCGGCGTGCGGAAGCGCGCGCTGAACATGCGCTCGGTGCCCTCGAGCAGTTCTGGCACGCCGCCCTCGGCCGGCGCCGCCCGCTGGCGCCACGCGTGGCTGACGTCGAGGAAGTAGGTCTGGGCCGAGTCGCCGGGTCCGGTCGCGATCTCCATGCCGAACCCGTAGCCGAGGGGCAGGTCGGGGAAGTCCCACCGCAGGGGGCCCGCGCCCTCCAGCTCGTAGCGGAACGTCACCGAGTCGGCCTCCACGATGACGGGCAGGGGCCTGAGCCGGCGCGCCGGGGCGATCTCGGCATGCCGCGCGGCCAGCCAGGGCAGTGCGGCGAGCCGCGGCGCGAGGGCCGAGTCGGCCCGCCAGGCGGCCCGCGCGGTGAGCACCGCGGCGTCGGTGCGGCCGGCGGCCGCGAGCGACTCGGCCACGGCCAGGAGGCGCGCGCCCGCCCGCGGGCGGCGAGTGGCATCGGCGAACATCTGGAACGACTCGACGCACATGGTGAGCACCGAGTCGGCGGCCACGGCGGCGGCGTGGCCGGCCAGCGAGTCGGCGATGGCCGCCACCACGTCGGGCGGCAGTGCGCCGCGGGTGCCGTAGACCGGCAGGTCCAGCAGCGCGCGGCACGAGGGCGCCCAGCGCAGGGCGCGGGCGGCGGCGGAGGCCACCGCCGACGCGCGGCCGAGGCGGCCGGTGGCGAGCAGGGCGGCCAGGGCGAAGTTGCGGCTGTTGTCGATGGCCGACGCGAAGGGACGGGCGGTGAGCGCGCCGGCGGCGGCCAGCGAGTCGGCGATACGCCCGGCCTCGGCGAACCGGCCGAGGCGCATCATCAGCATGACGCGCCGTCCGGTGATGCTCTCGAGACCCGACTCCACGCCGAGCGAGTCGGCGATGGTGGCTTCACGCAGGGCGAGCGGCAGGCTGTCCTGGAGTTCCGCGAAGCGCGAGGCCCACAGGTGGGCGTCCGCGTCGCCGGGCCCGGCGACGAGCCAGCGCTGGATCCAGGCGGCGCCGGCGTCGGCGGCCCGTCGGCGCAGGCGCGCCTGTTCCGCGGCCGGCAGGGCCTGGAAGGCGGCGGCCGGCATGGCGTCGAACTGCTCGCGCAGGACCGGGACGAAGTTCTCGGCCTGGGCGAAGGCGATGGCGGCATACGACGGCAGCTCCCGGCGCGTCCCCGACAGCCTGCCGAACCACAGGCCGCCGCTCATGCCATAGGCATACCCCAGGACCGCGTACACGTGGCGGCGGCCGGGGTCGCGCTCGAGCACCTCGCGCGCCAGCGCCACGGAGCGGTTCACCGAGCCGTTGAGGCGCGGCGCGGCGCCGGTGGTGTCCATGCTCGGGTCCAGCAGTTCGAACATGGAGCCGAGTTCCCGGGCGTCGAGGTCGTCGCGGTCGGTGGCGATCAGCGAATCGATGATGACGCGCGAGCGCACGAAGCGGCCGCGGAACCAGCCGTGCATGGCCCGCAGCAGCTGCGCCTGGCGCGGCGGCAGGCGGTCGGCCAGCGCCACGGCGCGCTCGGCCGCGGTGTAGGCCTCACTTCTCGCGTCGAACATCGCCTGGATGCTCCAGGCGCCCGCCGTGAAGGCCAGCCGTGCCCACGCCAGCGCGAACGTCGAGTCGAGTCGCACGGCCTCGCGGAAGCTGTCGTTGGCGCGGCGGTAGGCCGAGGTCTGGAGGAGCGCCAGCCCGCGGACGTAGGCGCGGTAGGCGTCGAGGGAGCGGGTGGTCATGGCGGCCAGGTCGGTGGTCGCCGGCGGCAGGCCGCTGGCGGCGAGCAGCTGGGCGCCGAGCCGGTCGAACGCCTCGCGGACGTCCACGTCCTCGGTGACCTCGGCCTCGGCGCGCGCGAGGACCCGGCCGTCGAGCGCGTCCACCGCCTGGGCCGTGAGGCGCACGCGGCCGCCGGTGGCGAGCACGTTGCCGCTCACCGCGGTCCAGCCGCCGGTCTCCTCGGCGAGGCGGCGCAGCTGGGTGGCGTCGGGCGCGTCGGCCGGCGCCAGGCCGAGGCGTCGGCGCGCGGCGGTGAGCTGGGCGTCGGAGACCACGGTCAGTTCGCGCAGCTGGCCGAAGGCGTCGGCCAGCATCAGCGGCGCGCCGGTCTCCAGCCACGCCTGCGGCTCGGCGCGGGTCACGTTGCGGAACGGCAGCAGCAGGAAGGTGCGGGCGCGGGCCGCGGGCGCGGGCGGGCGGGTCCGGGCGGCGGCGCGCCGGGCGCCGGCACAGGGCGGCGGCGCGCCGTCGGGGCATTGGGCCGTCAGGGGCGTGCCGGCCAGCCCGCCGGCGGTCAGCGCCAGCAGCAGCGCGACGACGCGTCGGCGGAGCCGGGCGGTCATGCGCGTGGCGATGCTAGTAGGAGATCGGCACGGCGACCGTGGGACAGCCGCTCCGGGTCTCCGCGCCGCAGGGCACGAAGCGGAAGTGCGCCTCGGCCGGGCGTTCCCGGCGCAGGGCTTCGATGAACGGTGCCCATCGGACCACCATCCGCAAGGAACCGGGCGTGGCCTCGACCCGCATCCGGCCGCGCGAAGCGAGCTGGGCCTGGACCGACCCCTCGGATGCCGTGTCGGCGACGACCGGCGAAGCGAGCGCCACCAGCCGCTCCAGCGTGCCGCGGGTCTCCCTGCCGGCGAAGCTCGCGCCATAGACCAGCGTCGCGCCGTGGCCGGCCGCGGTGACGCGCCACTGGTACTCGTCGCGCGGCGGCAGGATCACGTCGCGGTCCCACGTCACCGTGTCGCCGCCCGCGACCGTCCACGTGAACACCAGGGAGTCGCCGGCCAGCGTGGCCCCGGCCGGCCTGAACCGGGCCGCCGTGGCGCCCAGTACCTCGCGCATGGCCGTGCGGCGCGCGGCGTACCACGGGTCGGCCTCGAACCCGGCGCGGCCGGTGCTGTCCAAGGCCTGCGCCATGGACCAGGCGAACGCGGTATCGCTCCGCTGGAGCAGGGCGCCCACCGCGGCGGCGTATCGCGGGCGCAGCCTGGCGTCGTCGCGGGCCAGGCTGGCGGCGACGCCCAGCTGGGGCGGTATCCAGCGCGCGGCGCGGCCGCGGGGCGGATCCCGTACCACCGCGGCCAGGGCGGCCTCGACGAACGGCGGATTGGCCTCGCGCGCCGACATGGTGCCCACGTCGCCGGCGGCGAGCAGGCCGAGGACGCTCAGCTCGCCCAGGGCGCGGCCCACCTGGGAGGTGAAGAAGTCGGTCAGGGCGGTGGCGATGTGGTCGGCGCGGTCCCAGGCGCCGCGGGCGACGAAGACGCGCTGGGCCAGCAGGGCGGCGTCCAGCCGGCTGGTCGGCACGACGCGGGCGAAGTCGCCCGCGGCCCACAGGGAGTCGGCGATGCGCGCCGCCGGCTCGAAGCGGCCCAGCCGCGCCAGCAGGGTCATGCGCCGGACGCTGACCACCTCGAGCCCGGTCTCGACGCCCAGCGAGTCGGCCACGCCGAGGGCCGCGAGGGACGAGTCGGTGAAGCCGGACAGCTCGTACATGCGCGAGAGCCACAGATGGGCCTCGGCCTCGGTCGGCGCCTGCTGGCGCCAGCGGTGGGCCCAGGCCAGCGCGATGGCCGAGGCGCGTTCGCGCGAGGCGCGCACCGAGTCCTCGCTCAGCCGGTTGAACGAGTCGGCGGGCATCAGTTCGAGCGTGTCGCGCATGATGTAGTGGAAGGTCCGGGCCGGGACCATCATCATCATCGCGGCCAGCGAGGGCAGTTCGCGGCGGTGCCCGGGCCGGGTGCCGCCGCCGTAGCCGCCGGCCTGGGCGTAGTAGACGACCAGGCTCGAGTACAGCTGGTGGCGGGCCGGGTCGAGCTCGAGGGCGCGGCGCGTGAGACGCAGGGCGGTGTTCATCGAGCCGCGCGGCCGTTCGCCGCCGCCGGGCGTGGGCACGAGGATGGGATCCGACGCTTCGAGGGTGCCCATCCACTCCAGCGCGTCCAGGTCGTTCGAGTCGGCCGCCACCAGCCGGGTGAGCGTGGCGCGGGCCGCGCCCAGGCGCCCGTGGACCACGTCGGACATGGCGCGTACCAGGTCCCGGCGGCGCGGCGGCAGCTGGTCGGCCAGCGCGGCGGCGCGGTCCACGGCACGGATGCCCGGGCTGGTGAGGTCGAGGATGTCGGCCGGCCGTATCGCGAACGACGCTTCGGCGAGTCGCACGTAGGCGTCGGCGAAGGTCGAGTCGAGCCGCACCGCTTCGAGCAGGGCGTCGCGGGCGCGGCGCACCTCGCTGCGGCGCAGGTGGCCGACGCCGGCCAGGTAGGCCCGGTAGGCGGCCAGCGAGCGGGTCGTCACCGCGTCCATGTCGAGCGCGGTGGAGTCGAGGCCGGCGGCGGCCAGCAGGCGCCGCCCGATGCGCACGTAGGCGGTG
>CAZJZC010000202.1:0-4545 GCA_964550365.1 uncultured Gemmatimonadales bacterium
CGCCGCCGCCCCGCGCGGCCGCCGGCGGCGTCACCGTGTAGCGCACGCCGTCGACGAACAGCATGCGGATGCGGGCGCTGTCGCCGAGCAGGTCGCCCTCGCTGACGACGAGGTTGGCGATCTTGCCCGCCTCGATCGTGCCGAGCTGTTCTCCCACGCCGGCGATCTCGGCCGCGCGGATGGTCATCGCCGCCAGCGCGGTGTCGCGCGGCAGTCCGGCCGCGACGGCCTTCCTGGCGTTGGCAAGGAAGTCCGCGGGCCGGCCGCCGGAGGCGAGAGCGAAACGGACACCGGCGCGATGGAGCGCCGCGGCATTCCCTTCGATCACCCGCCGCGCGGCCGTGTCGGCCGCGGCGCTGTCGGGCGCCCCGCGCTGGGCGGCACGGTAGGCCCAGCCGGTGACGTCGGTCGAGCGGGGGAAGTCCAGCGACACGACCACCGGCCGCCGGGCCGCCGCGAGCGCGTCCAGCGCGCGGAACCCCTCGACCGCGCCCACGATGGTCACCTGGAGGTTGAACTCGCGCGCCAGGCCCAGTGCCCGGCGGATCTCGTTCTCGTTGCCGGCCGCGAAGAACACCGGCATCTGGCCCTGCACCGCCGGGACCAGCGCGGCCAGGGACGGGTCGTTGGCCGGCCGCTGCATGCCGCGCGGACTGACCCGGTACCGCTCCTGCAGCAGCGCCTGCCGCCGCGCGTCGTGGAGCTTCTGCCGCTCGTAGGCCATGACACCCAGCAACGTGGCCGGATAGCGGCCGCCGCCGAACCCGCCGCCCACCCCTTCGAAGCCCATGTGCAGGGCGACCGGCGAGCGCACCAGGTGCTCGCTGGTCACGCTGTCCCTCAGCGGCACCAGGGCCGACTGCCCGCGGAACGCGCCGCGCGCCGGGGCCGTCAGCACCGTCGTCACGCCCGCCTCGCGGGCGGCGCGGACATCGTTCGGCTGGGCCCGCAGCTCGTCGGCCACCAGCCGCTCGGGCTCCATCCCGACGAAGGCCGGGCGCTGGGCAGCGGCGGACGCCGCCCCCGCCGCTCCGCCGCCGCCCCCGGGCCCGCCGCCGGCAGGCGCGGTCGCTGCCGGCAGTCCCAGCGTGCTGGTCAGGTCGATCAGCCCCGGATACACGGTACGACCCGTCAGGTCGAGCACCCGCGCATCCGGCGGCGCCGTCACGTCGGCGCCGACCGCCGCGATGAGTCCGTTGCGGATGACGATCGTGCCCCGCTCGATCACGCCGCGGCCGACCGTCTCGATCCGCGCGTTGGTCAGCGCCCAGGTCGCTTCCTGGGCCGCCGCCGGGCGCCCAAGGCCCCCGGTGACCAGCGACAGGACCGCGACCGTGCGCCCGATGCCTGGACGACGCATGAACCACTCCCGACGAGTGTGGAGGCGTTGAGGACAGGGAACCAGCGATTATCCCGCCGGCGGCCGGACGCGTCAAGCCGCGTCCGATCCCTGTCTACGCGCCGACGGAACAGCCCGTTGGGAATCCGCAAGGGGGCGCCCGGGAACTGTCGTTTGCGACACTGTCGCCGCACCGATACGTTATCACGCCTCATGGCCGACCCGCTTCTCGCCCTGCGCGACTACGCCAAGCTCGCCCCGTGGAACATCCGCGACCTCGCCGGGATCGCGGGCGGCATCCTGGATGCGTCGGGCGTCACGCCCATCAACGCGGCGGCCCAGAGCCGACCCTCCGACAGGACCATACGCTTCTACGTCACCCGGCACCTGATGAGCGCCCCCGACGGCCGCGGGACGGCGGCGACCTACGGCTACCGCCACCTGCTCCAGCTGCTGGCCATCAAGCTCCGCCAGATGGAGGGCAGTACGCTCTCGTCCATCGAGAAGGAGCTGACGGAGGCGCCCGGCGACGTGCTGGAGAAGCGGGTGGCCTCGGCCCTGGGCTCCGTGCCACTGCCGGGCGAGCTCGATATCGAGATGCGCGGCGCCCCGCGCGGGCGCGCGGCGCGGGTCTTCGCGCACCGGACGACGGCACCGGCGGCGGCATCGCCGACGGGCCCGGCGCCGCCCCCCGACACCGGTACCTGGTACCGGATCGGCATCGGCGAGGGCCTGGAGGTCGCCGTCCGGGCCGATCACCCGGCCGCGCGCAGCCCCACCGTACGGGACAAGGTCGCCCGGGCCGTCGGCCGGGTGCTCGCCGACACGGCCGACGAAGCCGCCCGCTAGGGCCGACATGCGCTGGCGCGCGAGCCTGGCGGTCAGCGTCGGCGTTCTGGCCCTCGCGCTCTTCGGTACCCCGCCGCTCCTCGACGTCACCACGGGCGCCACGCCGGACGGCGTCCGGCTCGCCTATCCGCTGGTGCACATCCTGTTCGCCCCCGTGTCGCTGAGCGCCGACTGGCTCAACGCGGGCAGTCGGGCCGACCTGGTCGGGTTCGTCGCCTGGGCGCTGGGGATCTTCGCGGTCATGCGGGTGGCGGCCCGGCCGGCCCCCTCGGCCCGTCCGCGCCTGGTGCGGGAGACAGTCTACGGCATCGCCTTCCTGCTGGGACTCCTGGCCTTCGTCGCCTGGGTCGTCTACGTGCCCCGGGCCATTCCGCGCCTGGTGGCCGGCGGGCCCGAGGACATCGTCTTCGACATCCATTCCCACACCGCGGCCTCCCGCGACGGCCGCCGGGGCTTCGACCTTGCGGCCTCGGCGGAATGGCACGGGCGGGCCGGCTTCGATGCCGCCTTCATCACCGACCACAACGTCGCGAGCGGGGCGCGGCCGTGGGGTGCCGCCGATCCCGACCGCCGCCCCCGCCTGCTCGAGGGTGAGGAACTCTCCCTGCGTGGCCTGCACGTCATCGTGCTGGGCAACGCCGAGCGCATCGCCAACGAGCCGTACAACGACACCTGGGACTCCACCCTGCTGCTGCTCGAGCGCCTGCGCGACGCCGGGCCGGCGGGCCGCCGGCCCTATCTCATCGCGTCATTGCCCGAGTACTGGCGTCACCACTGGGGCGCCGACATCGGTCGCATGGTCGCGGCGGGCATCGAGGGATTCGAGGTCTGGACCACGTCGCCCAAGGCGATGGAGATCCCGGACACGCTCCGCCGCGAGGTCGTCGCCCGGGCCCGCCTCGAGCGGCTCGGCCTGTTCGGCGCCACCGACATGCACGGGATCGGCCACACCGCCAGCGTCTGGAACGTCACCGCGCTGCCCGGCTGGCGGCAGATGGACGATGCCGCCCTGACCTGGGCGCTCATCGGCCGCTTCCGCGACCGCGCCGCCGGCCCCGTGCGGGTCGTGGTCCTGCGGCGCTGGCTGCCGGCCGGCCGCGCCGGGGCCCTGCTGGCCGTGCCCCTGGGCCTGGTGACCGCCATCCGGACGGCCAGCGTACCGCATGTCGCGGCGCTCCTCGGATGGATCTGGCTGGCGGCCCTCCTGCCGCCGAGGCCGCGGCCCCAACGCTGAAGGGCCGGAGCATCGCCCCGGCCCTTCCGCGTTCATCCCGCCGCCGCCGTCAGAAGCCGGCGATGGTCCCGCAGCCGGCCGGCTGCGGACTGCGCGGATCGCACTCACCCACCGGGATCGGCATGCGGTTGAACCGCTTGTCAGTCGGCAGGTCCAGCGGCAGCTGGGTCAGCCGGTTGTAGCGCCGCATGTCCAGCCAGCGGTGACCCTCGAACATCAGCGAGTAGCGCCGGTTGTACAGCAGCTCGTCGGTCAGCGCGGCCTGGGTCACCGCGCCGCTGTAGGCTGCCAGCCCGCCGGACGACGTCCGGATGAGGTCGATGTCCGTCACGGCCGTACCGAGGTTGTTCAGCTGGATGTTCGCCTCGGCGCGCAGCAGGATGAGTTCCTCGTTCCGGATGATCGGGATCGGGGCCGTGCTGCTGTTGTAGATCGTGAACATGACGCTCGAGCTGTGGCCCTGCGCCGTCTTCGGCGCCGCGAGCGTGGCGACCTTCGAGGTGTAGCGCAGGTCCCGCGCGCCGCCGACCCGGAGCTGGGCGTCGGTGGTGAGCGAGGGGTGCGCCAGGATCGCGCGTGCCTGCGGATCGAACAGCGCGTTGAGCGCGTCGCCCGAGCCGCTGCCGAAGGCGTGGTACGCGCCGGTGCTCAGCGGGGCGGTGGTGCTGATGAACGAACCGCCGAGCGCCGTGAGCACGCCGTTCCAGTCGGCCAGGTAGGCCGCCACCCGGGCCCGCAGGGCCCGGTTGAACGTGAGGAAGGTGGCCGGCGTGTCGAACCCGGCGAACCCGCTGCTCAGCGCGAAGGAGAAGCTGCTGCCCGCGAGTCCCAGGTGCGTCTGGGCCGAGTCGAGCAGCGCCGTGATGTAGGCGTAGACCTCGGCCCGTGTCGCGAACGGCGCCGGTGACGCCGTGGGCGAGATGTCCACCGCGATCGGCGCGCCGATGGAATCGCGCGTCCCGATGACGTACAGCAGGTCGAGCGCCTTGATGGTCTTGGCGAACCCGCGGATGCCCTCCTTCTCGGCCGTGGTCACGCCGGTGACGATGCCGGTGGCGGCCAGGAGGATGTTGGCGTTGCGGATGTTCGCGTACCGGTCGCCCCACAGGTTGCCGCCGAAGGC
>CAZJZC010000203.1:0-4541 GCA_964550365.1 uncultured Gemmatimonadales bacterium
ACGATGAGCACCTGCGCGCCCGAGATGGGTGCGCCGGACTGGTCCCGGACGGTGCCTTCGATCTTGCCCGTGGTGCCCTGGGCGGCCAGCGAGCCGGCCCCGAACAGCGCCACGATGCCGATGGCAGCCGCGAGGCGTGTGATGCCCCAACGACGCGGTCGATTCATGGACAGCCTCCAAATGCGTGAACACGCGAGAACACGAAACGCGAACCAGGCAGCAGCGACACGCCACCTCCTTCCGCAGGGAGGTCTCCCCCCCGACACCAATCGACACCTGTCTTCACGATCCTGCAAGACCTGCGTTTCAGCGGGCGCCGACGTCAAGCACCGCCGACACCCGGAGTGGACAACACGAAGTTGACCACCCAACGACGGAATATGCCCGGCGCCTTCAAGTCATGTCAAGCAACGGGTTGCAACGCATCGCGTGCGTCGTCCTCCCGAGAGGACACTCATTCCCGAGCCGCCGCATCGCCGGCCGACGCCAGGCGCTGACCCAGCACCGCCAGACTCGAACCGAAATCCGCCGCGTTCAGCTTGCGGCGCTCCAGATCGGCCGTCCGGGCCCGCAGTTCCTCCAGCCCGGCCCGGGTCTCCGCCGTCAGGCTCTCGCCTCGGCGCGTCAATTCCGTCATCACCTCGTCCAGCAGCTGGGTCACCCGCTCGGCGTGCGACTGCTGCAGCCGGGCCAGTTCATCGAGCCGCGCCGTCACGCGCTGTGACAGCTCGTCCAGCTTGCGATCGAGCCGCAGTTCCAGTTCCTGGAGCGCCCGCTCGCCCTTCTGCGCCGCCTCGGTGGTGCGCTCCCGGGCGCTCAGGCGGTCGGCATCGAGCGTCTGCTCGATCCGCTCGAGCGCGGCGCCGAACAGCACGCGGCGGACGGTGTCGATTTCCGAGGGATTGGACTGCGGTCCGGTCACGCCGGCGACTCCCGAGGCAGGAAAGTGGCCCGTATGTTATCCCGCGACCGGGACCGCCGCCAGAGCGCGCTCACCGGCCCAGCACCACGAGGTCCTGCTGGGGCGCGGCGGGCGTCACTTCGGGCCCCGCCTCGTGAAGGACCACGTTGATCTCGCTGCGCACGCCGAACCGGCCGGTCAGGTACACACCCGGCTCCACCGAGAAGCCGATCCCGGCCACCAGCCGGCGCACGTCGTTGGTCTCGTAGTTGTCGAGGTGCGGCCCCGAGCCGTGCAGGTCGCGGTCGATCGAGTGCCCGGTGCGGTGGACGAAGTGCTCGCCCAGCCCGGCGGCGGCGATCACGCCGCGCGCCGCGTCGTCCAGGTCGGCCCCGGTCACCGGCTGGCCGGCGGACCAGCGCTCCCGGAGCACCGCCACGGCCCGCTCGCGCGCCGCCACCACCGTGCCGAACACCCGCGCCACCTCCTCCGGCACCGGCCCGCCGGTCCAGGCCATCCAGGTCTGGTCGGCGAACACCGTCTCCAGCGACCGGCCGGCCCACAGGTCGAGCAGCAGCACCTGGCCCGGCACGATCGGCGTCGGCGGGCCCTGCGCGGTCTCGTAATGCGGATTGGCGGCGTGGGCATCGACGCCCACGATGGGCGGATCGTTGGTGACAAGCCCGTGCCGGTCGAACTGCTCCAGTACCCAGGCCTGCAGCTGCTGCTCGGTGATGCCGCCGGCTCCCATGCGCCGGCCCGCCTCGGCGAACGCGCCCAGGGCGATCTCGCGCAGCAGGCCCGCCGCGTGCCGGTGGTCATCGAGCTCGCGCGGCGACCAGCGGGCCGCCACGGCCGTGACCAGGTCGGAGGACGAGACGACCTCGGCGCCGGCGGCGCGGACCAGCTCCAGGACGCCGGCGGGCACGCGGTCCAGGTAGGGGACGGCGTCCTTGGGCGCATACTCCATGGCCACGCGCTTGCCGGCGACCAGCCGCCGGAGGCCGTCGTCGAGTTCGCGCCAGGCGGCGAACTGACGCACCTCGCCGGGGAACCCCGCGACGCGGTGCGCCTCGATCCGGTGCGCCAGCGCCACCGGCTCGCCCGATGCGGGCACCAGGACGAACAGCCGGCGGGTCGCCAGCCCTCCCAGGCCAAGGACCCGCGTCGCGACCGGGTTCAGGCCGTGGAAGTCGAACAGCAGCCAGCCGTCGCAGCCCATGGCCGCGAGCACGCTGCGGATCCGCTCGAGACGCTCGGGCGTCAGGTGGTCGGCGACATTCATCGGTTGCCCTCCAGGCTCTGGCTGGTGCGCCACTCGCAGGTCCGTTCGCCGCGCGAGCGACAGATCGGGTGCGCCAGGCCGCCCTCGAAGTCCAGCAGCTGCCGGAGCAGTTCGGCCGCGGCCGCGGCGAAGAACCCGCAGGCCGCGCCGTCCGGCGTGGCCCGCACCGCGACATCGTGCGCCACCGTCGCCGACGCCCCGCCGCCCCCGCGGCTCAGCCGCACGCCGAGGACACGGTCGGCGATGCCGCGCGCGGCGCGGAACCCGATCGCCCGGCGGATCGGCCGCGGCAGGTGCCGCGCCGCCCACCGCGTCAACGCCGACAGGTCCGCCAGGCCCCGCCGCGCCGCGCGCCGGCCGCCGTCGGCGAACACCAGGGCCGCATCGGTACGGCGGCCCGCGAGCCGGAGGATCTGCTCGAACTCGGCGGCGCGCACGAAATCGCCCTGGCGGGCCGCCGTCTCGTATCGGGCGATCTGGGCCGCGACGGTGCTCGAGAGGCCGAGCCGCTTCTTCAGCAGCTCGTCCACGTACTCGGCGACCTCCTCGTCGCTGGGCGAGTCGAGGTTCCGCATCGCCTCGAGCACGGCGAGAGGCAGGATGCTGTGGGCGTCGGAAGGATCGTGCATGGTCACGGAGCGGCGCGGAACATAGCGGCGCCGGCGTTGCGCCGCCACGACGCGGGCCGCAATCTCCGCGGGTGCAGACCTGGCTCTCCCCCGCCGGCACCCTCGCGGCCGCCGCCGTCGGCCTGGCCGTGGCGGCCGGCGCCGGCTGGCGCGGTTTCGTCCTGCTGGCGGTCTTCTTCGTGACCTCGTCGTCGCTCACACCGGGCGGCGGCCGCCGGCGCCCGGCGCAGGTCTGGGCCAACGGCGGCGTCGCCGCGCTCGCCGCCCTGCTCTCGCTGTGGCACCCGTCGTTCACGGCCGCCTTCGCCGGCGCGCTCGCCGCGGCCGCCGCCGATACCTGGTCCACCGAGATCGGCGGGCGCAGCGCCAGGGCGCCGCGGCTCATCACCACCTGGCAGCCCGTCCCGCCCGGGACCTCGGGCGCCATCACGCTGCTGGGTTCGCTGGGCGGCGCGCTCGGAGCGGCCGCCATCGCGCTGACCGCCCGGCTGACCGGCCTCCTGACGGGCCGGGACGCGGCCCTGGTGCTGGCCGCGGGCGCGGCGGCCGGGCTGCTGGACTCGCTCCTCGGCGCCACCCTGCAGGCCCGCTGGGCGTGCCCCGCGTGCGAGCGGGAAGGCGAGTCCCGGGTCGACGCCTGCGGCCGGCGCGGGCGCCTCGTGCGCGGCCTCCCTTTCCTTTCAAATGACGCGGTCAACCTGGCGGCCACCCTCGCCGGCGCCCTGCTGGCCCTGCTCACTGCCACGGGCCCCGGCCATCCTCTACCTTGAGGAAGGCGATCGTGCGAGAGACCCCCGGAATGCTCGACCTGCTCGTCGTCGGCGGAGGCCCCGCCGGCGCGGCGACGGCCACCGTCGCCGCGCGGGCCGGGCTCCGCACCCTGGTCGTGGACCGCTCGCGCTTCCCGCGCGAGAAGCCCTGCGCTGAGTACCTCAGCCCCGAGGCGGCCCGCGACCTCGAGGCGCTGGGCGTGCTGGCCGACGTCGAGGCGGCCGGCCCCGAGAAGCTGTCCGGGTTCCGGCTGGTCTCCGACGACGGCGCCGACGTCTTCGGGCGTTTCGCCAACGCCGCGCCCTACACGCCGTACCGTCCGTTCGGCTACGCCCTGCCGCGCGCGACGCTGGACGCCATCGTGCTGGACGGCGCCCGGCGCGCCGGCGCCGAGGTGCGCGAAGGCGTGATGCTCGAGCGCCTGCTCATCGACGATGGCGTGGTGCGCGGCGCGCTGGTGCGCGGGCCGGCCGGGACCGAGCGCGTCGCCGCGCGGGCCGTGGTCGGGGCCGACGGCCTGAACTCGCGGGTGGCACGCCAGCTGGGCCTGGCCCGACGGGGCCGGCCCGAGCGCCTGGCGCTGGTGGCGCACCTGGCGGGCATGACCGGCTTCACCGACGTGGGCGAGATGTTCGCGGCGCGTGGCTGGTACGTCGGCCTGGCGCCGATCGGGAGCGGGCTGGTCAACGTCGCCATGGTGGTGCCGGCGTCCGAGGCCGCCGCGCTGGCCAGCGATGCCGACCGGTTCCTGCTGGACCGGCTGGCGGTGTTCCCCGAACTGCGCGCGCGGCTGGCCGGCGCGCGCATCGCGCGGCCGGCCCTGGTGACCGGCCCGTTCGCCCGCCGCGCGGCCTCCTGCGTCGCCGATGGCGCCCTGCTGGTCGGCGACGCCGCGGACTTCTTCGACCCCTACACCGGCGAGGGCATCTTCGCCGCTCTGCGGGGCGGCCGGCTG
>CAZJZC010000204.1:0-4493 GCA_964550365.1 uncultured Gemmatimonadales bacterium
GGAGGAGGTAGTTCTCCTCGTTGGTGCACTTGGCGCTCTGGAACACCGCCATGGCCTCGGCGCCGTGGGCCCCGTGGATCCGCGTCAGCTCCTGGGCGGCGAGGCTGAGCGCCTCGTCCCAGGTCGCCTCGCGGAACGGCTGGTACCAGTCGGCCGGCGTGGCGACCCGGTCGCGCACGTCCTGGGTGATGCGCTCGACGACCGGCAGGTCGCGCAGCTTCTTGCCCACGGCCCGCGCCGGGGCCGGCGGCTTGTCCTGCGCCCCCTCCTCGGTCATGGTCCGCCACGGCCCGCCCCGCCGGTCGGCCCCCCCGGGGCCACGGTAGACCCACCGCCCGTCCTCCCGCACCCAGCCCTTCCTTATGAGCGGGACGCCGAGCCGGTCGCGGTGCTGGGTGAAGTCGTAGCCGAAGCGGCCCTTCACGCAGGTCGAGCCCTGGTTCGGGGTGTCCTCCTCGATCCAGGGGCTGGTGACCCGCACCACCTCGTTGTCTCTGACGTGCAGGTCCACCTGGCAGCCCACGCCGCAGTACGGGCACACCGACCGCACCACCTTCTGGGGCGCGGCGACCTGGGCGGCGGTGAACCGCTCCAGCGGCAGGACCTCGTGGATCGCGCCGGTGGGGCAGACACGCACGCACTCGCCGCACCAGGTGCAGGCCGCGTGATCCGGGTCGCCGTCGCCGCCGACGACGATCATGGTGTGCTCGCCGCGCTCGGCGACGTCGAGCACGCCGACCTGCTGGATGTCCTGGCAGGCCCGCACGCAGCGGGTGCACAGGATGCAGGTGGTCATGTCGTGGCCGATCATCGGGTCGCCGGGCCGGCTGTCGCCGGCGCGCAGGCCGAGCAGCCGGGGGGCGGACCGGCGGAGCGGGACCTGGTAGCGCCGCACGTAGCGCTCGAACTCGTTCAGCCGATGCCCGTTGCCCTCGGCGGCGGCGAGCGCGGCGGCCATCTGCTCGACCGGATACCGCTCGAGCAGCAGCGTCAGGACGCTGGTCCGGTTGGCGACCGCGTCGGCGGACTCGGTGGTCACGTCCATGCCGTCGGTGGCCGGAACCGCGCATGCCGCCTGGAGTTTCGGGGAGCCCGCCACGCTCACCAGGCAGATGCGGCACGACGCCACGCTCGGCAGTTTGGGATACCAGCAGAGCGTCGGCACGTCGATGGCGAGCGCGCGCGCGGCGTCGAGGATCGTCGCGCCATCGGGCACGGTGACGGTGCGTCCGTCGATCGAGAGGGTCGGCATGTGACGCTGGTGAACCTACGTCGAGCCGGGTCGGAGCGCAAAACTCGCGGGTGAAAAAGTATTGACGGTATGAAGGCGGCTTATATATTCGCACACAAGACGTTACGTGCCTCCACGGAGAGACACTGGTTGGCAGTATCTCGTCGCGATTTTCTCAAGCGCAGTTCTGCCGCGTTGGCGACCGTTGCGGTCGTCCCTGCTCGCGGCGAATCGGTCGTCCCCTCCCGCGCAATCCCTCTCCCGCAAGCCGACGCCTCGATCCGTGAGTTCGCCATGCTGGCGCTCGACTCCGCGCGGGGCGCGGGCGCGTCGTACGCCGACGTGCGGGTGAGCCGCGCCCAGACGCAGTCGGTCGGCACGCGCGAGGACCGGGTGACCAACCTGTCGGACAGCGACACCATGGGCTTCGGCGTGCGGGTGCTGGTGAACGGCGCCTGGGGCTTCGCGGCGAGCCGCGAGCTCAGCCGCGCCGAGGTCCAGCGGGTGGCCCGGACGGCGGTGCAGCAGGCGCGGGCCAACCGGCGCGCCATGCAGCGGCCCGTGGTCCTGGCCCCCTCGACCCCCGTCAGCGACGGCCGCTGGGCCAGCCCGGCGCGCATCGACCCGTTCACCATCGCGGTCGAGGACAAGGTCGCCCTGCTGCTCCGGGCCAACGCCGAGGCCATGCGCGTCAGCGGCGCCCGGTTCGTCAACTCGTCGCTGTTCTTCCTCAAGGACGAGCGGACCTACGCCAACACCGACGGCACCTTCACCGTGCAGACCATCGTGCGGACCCTGCCGTCCATGAACGTCACCGCCGTCGGCAGCGGCGACTTCCAGAGCCGGGCCTCCGACGAGGTCCAGGCCATGTCGCGCGGCTGGGAGCACGTGACCGAGGCCGACCTGGTGGGCAAGGCGCCCATGTGGGCCGAGCAGGCGGTCCAGAAGCTCACCGCCCGGTCGGTGGACCCCGGCCGCTACGACCTGGTGCTCGACCCGACGCACCTGTGGCTGACCATCCACGAGTCCATCGCCCACCCGACCGAGCTCGACCGGGCCATGGGCTACGAGGCCAACTACGCCGGCACCAGCTTCCTGGCGCCGCCGCGCGACGTCATCGGACGGTTCCGCTACGGCCAGGACATCATGAACGTCCAGGCCGACCGCCGGCAGGAGGGCGCCCTGGCCTCCATCGGCTGGGACGACGAGGGCGTGCCGGCCGACCAGTGGATGATCGTCGAGCGCGGCCTGTTCAAGGACTACCAGACCACCCGGGAACAGGCGGCCTGGATCAGCGACCTGACCGGCGTCCAGCGTTCCCACGGCTGCTCCTACGCCCAGACCTGGGCCGACGTGCAGTTCCAGCGCATGCCCAACGTCTCGCTGATGCCGGGCGAGGCCGACACCACCGTCGACGACCTCATCGCCTCGGTGGAGCGCGGCATCTACATCAAGGGGCGCGGCGCCTACAGCATCGACCAGCAGCGCTACAACTTCCAGTTCGGCGGGCAGGTGTTCTGGGAGATCCGGAACGGCCGGCTCGGCGGCATGCTCAGGGACGTGACCTACCAGGCCCGCACGCCCGAGTTCTGGAACTCGATGGACATGATCGGCGGACCGCGGTCCTACTTCCTGGGCGGCTCCTTCAACGACGGCAAGGGCCAGCCCAGCCAGTCGAACGCGGTCAGCCACGGCTGTCCGGCGGCCCGGTTCCGCAACGTCGCGGTCATCAACACCGGCCGGCAGACGTGAGCACCTTCTCGCGCGAGCAGGCCCGCGCCCTCACCAGCCGGGTGCTCGCCATGAGCCGCGCGGACGAGTGCCGCGTCTCGGTCCAGTCGGGGCTCGAGGCCAACACCCGCTTCGCCGACAACGGCATCTCCACCAGCGGCGACGCCACCGACGCCACCGTCAGCGTGCGGTCCGCCTTCGGCCGGCGCGTCGGCGCCTCGTCGACCAACGTGCTGACCGACGAGGGCCTGCGGCGCACGGTCGACATGAGCGAGCGGCTCGCCAGGCTCTCGCCCGAGGACCGCGAGGCCATGCCGGAGCTGGAGCCGCAGACCTACCGCGAGGTGCCGGCCTTCTTCGACGCCACCGCCACCCTCGACCCGGCACGCCGGGCCGAGGCCGCGCACACCTGCATCGAGACGGCCCGCCGCGGCGGCCTGACCGCGGCCGGCTTCCTCTCGCTCCGCGCCGGCAGCGGCGCCGTCGCCAACCACCGCGGCCTGTTCGCCTACCACCGGTCCACCGCGTTCGCCATGACCAACACGGTCCGGACCGCCGACGGCACCGGCTCCGGCTGGGCCGGCCTGTCGGGCAACGACTGGGCCCGCGCCCGGCCGGCCGAGATGGCCGAGACCGCGGCCCGCAAGGCCCGCGAGTCGGTCAACGCCGTGGCCGTCGAGCCCGGCCGCTACACCGTGGTCCTCGAGCCCACGGCCGTCGCGAACCTGCTCGGCCTCATGGTCTTCTCCATGAACGCCCGGGCCGCCGACGAAGGCCGCTCGTTCTTCTCCAAGCGGGGCGGCGGCAACAAGATCGGCGAGCAGGTGGTCGATACCCGCGTCACCATCGTGTCCGACCCCTGGGACCCGGACCTGCTGGCCGCCCCGTTCGGCGGCGACGGCCTGCCCAACCGGCGCACGGTGTGGATCGAAGGCGGCGTGGTGCGGAACCTCAACTACGACCGCTACTGGGCCCAGCGCCAGGGCGTCGAGCCCACGGGCTCCGCGGCGGGCCTCAAGATGATGGGCGGCGAGGCATCGCTCGACGACCTCATCCGCTCGACCGAGCGGGGCATCCTCGTCACCCGGTTCTGGTACATCCGTGGCCTCGACCCGCGCACCATCCTCTACACGGGCCTGACCCGCGACGGCACGTTCCTCATCGAGAACGGCCGCATCGCCCGCCCCGTGAAGAACATGCGCTTCAACGAGAGCCCGGTCACCATGCTCAACAACATCGACATGATGGGCCGGGCGGTCCGCGTCTCGGCCAGCGAATCGGGCGACATCGGGCAGTCGGTCGTGGTGCCGCCGCTCAAGACGCGGGACTTCAACTTCCAGTCCATCAGCGACGCTGTGTAGCACCCGTCCGGGCACTCCGGCCCGGCGGCATCGTCCCACACTTCAAGGAGGCCTCAATGGCTGCCAAGAAGAAGAAGGCCGCGAAGAAGACGGCCAAGAAGTCCGCCAAGAAGAAGAAGTAAGGCGGAAGCTGCACAGGGGCCGGCGAAGGTTGCCGGCCCCGCGCAGTT
>CAZJZC010000205.1:0-4481 GCA_964550365.1 uncultured Gemmatimonadales bacterium
GGGTGCACCCGTTGTTGTTGCACGCGGCCGGGGCCGTGAGGAGCACCAGCAGGTCTCCCAGCTCGTCGCCGTTGAGCCACACCGGCTCGGCGCGCGCCGAACGCCCGAGGGCCGAGTCCGGTCCCAGGGCCGCGGCGATCGCGGAGGCGATCTCGCCCGGAGGCGGTCTGGGCGGCGCGGGTGGCCGGGCCGCGGCGCACTCGCCCGGGTCGAGTTCCCGAGAGGAGTCGACCGCCATCACGCGGAAGACGGTCCTCGGCGCGCCCGACGGGCGGCTGGTATCGCCGCGCATCTGGACGAACACCGTGGTGGTCGGGCGCGGCGCGTGGAAGTCCACCTTGGCGTCGAGCCGGGCCAGCAGCTCCGCCGTGGTCGCGACGGGCAGGATCTCCCGGGCACCGCACGGCCGAAAACCGTGCAGGTCGCGGTCGCGGCTGTACACGCCGCGCCACGTCGGCCCCAGCGCGGCAGAATCCGCGACGGCCGGCGCACCGGCGTCGGCAGACTCGCTGGACGCCTCCGAGCCGCCGCACGCCGCGGCGGTGATGAGCGCCGCCATCACCACCGGCGCGAACCGCGAGCCGGGCGGGCGCCGGAGGGTCGCGCCGGTGCCCCGCGGACCGTGACGGCCGAGAGCGACGAGGGCGGCGCGTCCGGGAGCGCGCGATGTCATGGCGACGAATCCCGCGCCGCGGCCGGCGGGGCACGCAGGAACTCGACGCCGAGAAGCCGCTGGTCCTCCGTGCGGCCGACGTCGGCGCGCCCGCGGCCCACGTAACGACGGGTATCGAACGCCGTCACCGCGCTGATGCTGACGGGCACCGCGACGCTGGCGACGATCTCGCGGAACGAAGTGGTGGCGGTCCACTCCCGGACCCCGCGCGCGGCCCGCTCGAGCCGCGTCAGGCTGACACGCACGTGCCGGAGCTGATAGGTCTCCGGATCGAGCCAGGCCGAACCGTCCACGTCGGGCTCGCGAAGGGCCTGTGCGGCGCGGAAGTCGAGCCGCACCAGCAGCGGGCCGTCGTCGCCGTAGAGCTCGAGGCCGGCCAGCCGGAAGCAGTGGTTGGCGTGGAACGCGCTGTCGGCCAGGTCGGCCAGCACCGGCAGGTGCACGATGCGGCTGTCGAAGATGTCGGGGTCGGGCGTGACCACGCGGCCCGGCGCGTACGGCCAGCGCGCGCTGCTCAGCAGCACCAGGGTGTCGGTCGAGCCCCGTTGCGAGCCCGAGGCCTCCTCGATGCCGAAGCGCCGGACCATGCGGTAGCGGAACGGATACTGGTCGGCCAGCAGGCGGAAGCGCTCGGCGTTCTGCCGCAGCTGGCCGAAGACCTCGGCGAGTTGCGGGTCGCGGTCGCGGTCGGGGATGCCGGGCGCCGTGCACGGACCGCTCGCCGTGACGGTCACCGCGGTGAGGCTCACGGCGATGCGCCGCAGTTCGATGCGCAGCGCCGGCGTCCCCGGCGTGACGGTGATCGTGGAGTCGAACGGGGAGAACCCGACCTGCCGCACCGACAGACGGTAGGACCCCGGCGCGGCGCCGGCGAAGAAGAACGCGCCGTTGCCGTCGGCGAAGCGGCGGCCGAAGGCCGGCTCGAGCATCACGACCGCGTAGGCCACCCGAGCCCCGTCCTCGGAGCCCACCACCACGCCGCGCACCATGGCGGCCGCGCCCGGCGTCTGCGCCATGGCGGCCGCCGGCAGCGCCAGCGCGACGACGACGAAGCGTCCCACGGAGGTGCCAGGCATGAGCCAAGTCTACGGCTCGTTCGCGCTGCCGTCACCGGGCGACGCCCCGCCGGAACGCCGACGGCGGGCCGACGGCCCCCCCCACCGCCGCCGCCCTTGGCGCGGGGCCCCGCGGCCCGCTATCGTTGCCGCACCGCCTTCCCCGCACCCGATCCCGATGCGACGAGAATCCCTTTGGGCACACCACCGCGACCCGACACTCGACCACCCCGCCTCATCGGCCTGCCGTGGGACGCCGGCTCCTCGTTCCTGCGCGGCGCCGCCGAGGCGCCGCCGCTCATCCGGTCCGCGCTGCGGTCGCCGGCCGGGAACGACTGGACCGAGCACCTGCGCGACCTTGGCGCGGCCGGCGCGCTCGGGGACGCCGGCGACCTCGCCCTTGCCGACATCGCCGATGGAGCCCTGGCCCGCGATGCGATCGAGGCCGGCGTCACATCCCTGCTGGCAGACGCCCGGCCCATCGCGCTTGGCGGCGACCACGCCGTGACCTGGCCGGTGCTGCGCGCGCTGAACCGCGTGCATCCGCGGCCGACCATCGTCCACGTGGACGCGCACCCGGACCTGTACGACGAATTCGCGGGCGACCGGTCCTCCCATGCCTGCCCCTTCGCCCGCATCATGGAGGAGCACCTCGCCGGCCGGCTGGTGCAGGTCGGCATCCGCGCCATGAACGGACATCAGCGCGACCAGGCGCGGCGGTTCGGCGTGGAGGTCATCGACATGATGGCCTGGGCGGAAGGCCGGAGGCCGGCGGTGACCGGGCCCGTCTACCTCTCGCTCGACCTCGACGGCCTCGACCCGGCGTACGCGCCCGGCGTGTCGCACCGCGAGCCCGGCGGCCTCACGGTGCGCGAGGTGGTCGGCATCATCCAGGGCCTGGGCGGACATATCGTCGGCGCCGACATCGTCGAATACAACCCGCGCCAGGACGTGGCCGGGCTGACGGCGCTGGTGGCCGCGAAGCTGGTGAAGGAAGTGGCCGGCCGCATGCTGGCCGACGGCGCCGCGACATGACGCGGAGGTTCGAGCGTTACGTCGCCATCGGCGACAGCTCGACGGAGGGACTCGACGATCCCGACGGCCGCGGCGGCTACCGCGGCTGGGCCGACCGGTTCGCCGAGCGCATCGCCGCGGCGCAGGGGTCCCTGCTGTACGCCAACCTCGCGGTGCGCGGCCACAAGACCAGGCGCGTGCGCGAGGAGCAGCTCGACGCGGCGCTCGCGCTGAGACCCGACGTGGCCACCGCCTTCTCGGGGATGAACGATCTCATCCGGCCGGGTTTCGACGCCGACGCCGTCGGGCGCGACGTGGAACACATCCAGCGGACGCTGGTCCGATCGGGCGCCGTGGTGCTCACGCTCACCCTGCCCGACCTGGCGCGCATCATCCCGTTCGGCGGACGCCTCACGCCGCGGATCCGGGCGTTCAACGCCGTCCTGCGCAGTGTGGCCGCGTCCACCGGCGCGGTGCTCGTGGACCTCGGCGCCCACGAGGTGGCCGGCGATCCGCAGATGTGGAGCACCGACCGCCTGCACGCGAACGCCGCCGGCCATCAACGCATCGCCGCCGCGCTCTCCCACGCCCTTGGTCTTCCAGGGGCCGACGACGGCTGGACCCGGCCGCTGCCGCCACGGGAGCCGCTCGCGCTCCCCGAGCGCATCGCGTTCGAACTGCGCTGGTGCCGGACCTATCTCCTGCCCTGGGTCATGCGCCGCCTGCGTGGCCGCTCGTCCGGCGACGGGCGACGCGCCAAGCGTCCCGAACTCCTGCCCGTGGCCTGACCTACCGGCAGGTGGCCGTCGGCCTCCAACGCCAGCAGCGCCCGCTTCCGCCAGACGCCGCCGCCATAGCCGACCATCCTGCCATCGGCGCCGATGACGCGGTGGCACGGGATGAGGATGGCCACGCGATTGTCGCCATTGGCCTTCGCCACCGCGCGCACCGCCGCCGGCCGGCCGATCTCGGCGGCCATCCGGCCGTACGAGCGGGTCGCGCCGGATGGGATGCGCCGGAGTTCCGCCCAGACCTGTGCCTGGAACCCGGTGCCGGGCACGTGGAGCGGCACGCCGAACTGCCGGCGGCGTCCTTCGAAGTACTCCGACAGCTCCCGCCGCAGGTGCACGAGCACCGGCGACTCGCCGGGAGCGAACCGGCAACCGAGCGCCTTGCGGATGCGCCGGAACTGGGTGCGCATCATGCGGCGGCCGGCGAACTCGAGCAACACGACGTGCTCCCGGGTCGCGGCCGCGATCATGACGCCGAGCGGAGTGTCGATGCGCGACACGTGAACGGCCGGCGCCGGCGCGGAGGGAGTCGTCGCGGCCGCATACTCCTGGAAGGAAGCGTCGAACCCGGCAGCCTCGTCGGCGCCGAGCGGATGGCAGCGGCGGCAGGCCCGGTAGCCGGCCAGCAGCGCCTGGGCGCGCCAGCGGAATCGTTCGGTGTTCGCGGGCCTGGGCCGGGCCGGGCAGCCGGGCCGGCAGAAGATGCCCGTGGTGCGGACGGCGGTGATGGGACCGGTCGCGATCGGCTTCGCAGTGGTCTTCATGCCATCTATGACCCCGGTCGGCCCTGGTGCGTGAGACGATGCGGCAGGCGTGCCTGGCGGCGCCTCGGCGCCGCCGGGAGCCTCTGCGAGTGGCGGGAGCCGCCCCCCGTCCCCTAGTTTAGTGTGGCTGGGAGGGATAGACCTAATTGGCAAGGCAGCGGTCTTGAAAACCGCCGGGCGCAAG
>CAZJZC010000206.1:0-4455 GCA_964550365.1 uncultured Gemmatimonadales bacterium
AAGAGGCCGAGGAGGAGTAGGCCGCGGCCACGCGACTCATCGTCGGCCTCGGCAACCCGGGCGCCGAGTACGAGGGCACCCGCCACAACGTGGGATTCTGGCTGGCGGATGCCCTCGCGTCGCGCTGGCGCCTGCCCCGCTGGACGCGCCAGGGCAACGCCAGGGCCACGGGCGGGCGCGTCGCCGCGGGGCCGGTCCAGCTGCTCAAGCCGCAGACCTACATGAACCACTCGGGCGCGGCGCTGCGCGGCCTGCGCGCGGCCACGCCGGACGACCCGCTCCCCGACCTCCTGGTGCTGGTGGACGACTTCGCGATCGACGCCGGCACCTTCCGCCTGCGCCGCTCGGGCTCGGCCGGCGGGCACAACGGCCTGCGCAGCGTCGAGGCCGTGCTGGGCACGCGGCACTACCCGCGCCTGCGCATCGGCGTGGGGCCCAAGCCGGCGGGCGTGGACCAGGCCGATTTCGTGCTCGACGCCCTGCCGCGCGACGAGCGTGAGGCCGTCGAGGCGCTGCTGCCGACGATGTGCGACGCCGTGGAGTGCTGGGTGGCCGAGGGCATCGAGCGCGCCATGACCCGATTCAATCAGAAGCCGAGGACCGAGGACGAATGACCGCTACCTTCACCGCGAACCTGGCCGTCCCGCTCGGGGCCGCCGGCCTGCTGATCGCCTGGCTCGTCTACCGCTGGATCACCCGCCAGCCGGCGGGCACCGAGCGCATGCGCAGCATCGCCGAACTCATCCAGACCGGGGCCGGCGCCTTCCTGAAGCGCGAGTACCTGACCCTCGCGCCGTTCATCGCGGTGGTGGCGATCCTGCTGTCGCTGGTCATCTCCGGGGCGGCGGCCCTGGCCTACCTGACGGGCGGCGTCTGCTCGGTGCTGGCCGGCCTGGCCGGCATGACGGCGGCGACGCGCGCCAACGTCCGCACCAGCGAGGCGGCCCGCGGCCAGGGCCAGGGCGCGGCCCTGCGGGTCGCGTACTTCGGCGGGTCGGTCATGGGCCTCAGCGTGGCCAGCCTGGGCCTGCTCGGCATCGGCGCGGTGACGCTGGTCCTGTGGCGCGCCGGCGTGCCGGCCCTGGACGGCGACTGGAAGCTGTTCAGCGAGACCATCACCGGCTTCGCCATGGGCGCCAGTTCCATCGCGCTGTTCGCGCGCGTCGGCGGCGGCATCTACACCAAGGCGGCCGACGTCGGCGCCGACCTGGTGGGCAAGGTCGAAGCCGGCATCCCCGAGGACGATCCCCGCAACCCGGCGACCATCGCCGACAACGTGGGCGACAACGTGGGCGACGTGGCCGGCATGGGCGCCGACATCTTCGAGTCCTACGTGGGCGCCGTCATCGCGACGATCGCCCTGGCCGCCACCATGCCCGGCATCGCCGACCGGCTGAACGCCGTGGTCCTGCCGCTGGCCTTCGTGATGTTCGGCCTGCTCGCCTCGCTGGCCGGCATCGCCTCGCTCCGGTTCTTCGACCCGGCGAAGCCGGAAGGCGCCATGCGCATGACCACCTTCGTGGCCGCCGGCCTGTTCCTGGCCGGCGCCTACTGGGCCACCCGCACTTTCCCCACCGGCCTGTCGGCGGCGGGCGCGGGCTACCCGCCGCTGGGCCCGTTCTTCGCGGTGCTGGCCGGCACGTTCGGCGGCATCGGCATCGGCGCCATCACCGAGTACTACACGGCCTGGGGACCGGTGCGGCGCATCGCCAAGGCGTCCGAGACCGGCCCGGCGACCAACATCATCGCCGGCCTGTCGGTCGGCCTGATGAGCACCGTGGCGCCCATCCTGGTCATCTGCGTCGGCATCTGGGTGGCGCACTGGAGCGCGGGCCTCTACGGCATCGCCATCGCGGCGGTCGGCATGCTGGCCACCGTCGGCGTCACCATGACGGTCGACGCCTACGGCCCCATCGCCGACAACGCCGGCGGCATCAGCGAGATGAGCGGCCTGGGCCCCGACGTCCGGAAGATCACCGACTCGCTCGACGCGCTCGGCAACACCACCGCGGCCATCGGCAAGGGCTTCGCCATCGGCTCGGCGGCGCTCACGGCGCTGGCGCTGTTCAGCGCCTATGCCACGGCGGTCGGGCTCACCACCCTGAACCTGATCGACCACCGGGTGGTCATCGGCCTGCTCCTGGGCGGCGCCCTGCCGTTCCTCATCGGCTCGCAGACGATGACGGCCGTGGGCCGGGCGGCGCAGGGCATGGTGGAAGAGGTGCGGCGGCAGTTCCGCGAGATCCCCGGCCTCATGGAAGGCACCGCCAAGCCCGACGAGGCGCGCTGCGTGGACATCTCCACCCGGGCCGCCCTGCGCGAGATGATCCTGCCCGGCGTGACGGCCCTGCTGGCCCCGGTCGTGGTCGGCAAGCTGCTCGGCATCGAGGCGCTGGGCGGCCTGCTGGCCGGCGCCACGGTGACCGGCGTGCTGATGGCGCTGTTCATGGCCAATGCCGGCGGGGCCTGGGACAACGCCAAGAAGTACATCGAAGGCGGCGCCCACGGCGGCAAGGGCGGCGAACCGCACAAGGCGGCGGTGGTCGGCGACACGGTCGGCGACCCGTTCAAGGACACCAGCGGCCCCTCGATGAACATCCTCATCAAGCTGATGAGCGTGGTGAGCCTGGTCCTGGCGCCCTGGCTGGTGTGACCCGGCCGGCCGGCCCGGGGCGCGGCCGCGCGGCGCGCGGCGCCCTGGCGGCGGTGCTGGCCGCCGCGCTGGCAGGACCGCTCGCCGCGCAGGACGCCACGGTGACCATCGTCGCGTTCAACGACTCCACGCTCCAGGCCACGCGCGAGGCCCCGGCCGGCCTGGTGCGTTTCCGGTTCACCAATCGCTCGCGCGACGTGCAGAACATGCAGCTGGTGGCGGTGGCCGGCGGCCGCTCGGCCGAGGAGGCCGTGGCCGCCATGCGCGCCGGCGTGGTGCCCGACTGGCTGGCCCTCGCGGGCGGCGTCGGTCCGCTGGCCCCGGGCCTCACCGCGTCGGTCTCGCTGCTGCTCCCGGCCGGCACCTACCTGCTGGCCGGGACACTGCCCGGCGCCGACGGCCTGCCGCGCCACCGCCGCGGCCTGCTGGCCGTGGTGACGCTGACGGGCACGCCGCGGCGCGACGCGGTGCTCGCCACCGACGGCATCGTCTCGGTCACCGACGCCGGCTTCCGCATGCTGAGGATCATGGTGCGCGGCGGGCGCGAACAGGTGCTCGACCCGCGCCTGTCCACCCTGCCGACCCGGCCCGGCGAGCGCATCTACCGGGTGGAGAACGCCGGCCGCCTCACGCACGAACTCGTCGTCCTGCGCGCCGAGACGCCGCAGGCCATGCGCGAGTGGGCCGACGGCCGGCACCTGGCGGCCGGCGTCGTGCCGGTCGGCGGCATCGCGCAGCAGCCGCCGGGCCAGCGGGCCTGGGCCCATGTGCGACTCGAGGCCGGCAGCTATTTTCTCTTCTGCGCCATCCGCCATCGTGCGGGCCTGCCGGGCTACCAGACCGGCGAGGTGGTCCAGCTGGTGGTCCGTTGAGTCGTCCCACGAAGGAGCCGGCCATGAAGCATGCGTTCACGCTGTCCGTCTGCCTCGCGTTCGCCGCCCTGCCGGCCGCCGCCGCCGCCGCCGCCCAGAACCCCCTGCCGGTCGTGCTCGGCACGCCGGTGACGGGGACCCTGGCGGCCACCGATTCGGTGCTCGGCGACGGCAGTTACTACGATCTGTACGCCTTCGACGGGCGGCGCGGCCAGCGCATCGCCATCACCCTGCGTTCGACCGACTTCGACGCCTACCTGACCGTGCTGACCGGACCGCCGGGCCAACGGACCGTGGTGGGTTCCAATGACGACGCGCCCGGCAGCGGCTCGACCGACAGCCGCTTCACCATGACGGTGACCGAGGACGGGCCGGTCATCATCCGGGCCAACTCGCTGGAGGGCGGCGAGACCGGCCGGTACACCCTGCTGGTCGAGACCGATACCTCCACGGCGGCGCCCGTGCCGGCCGCCGCCGCGCCCGCCGCCATGCTGCTCCAGCTCGGCGTCGAGTCGCGCGAGGCCGTGGAACGCACCGATGCGACCCGGGACGACGGCAGTCACTACGACACGTGGGTGTTCACGGCCGTGCGGGGCGAGCGCTACCGCGTGGTGATGCGCTCGGGCGAGTTCGACGCGTTCCTCTACGTCGGCCGCAAGGTGGGCGGCGCGTTCGTGGAACTGGCGAGGGACGACGACAGCGGCGGCGGCACCGATGCCCAGGTCGACTTCACCGCCGACGCCGACGGCCGTGTCTACATCCGGGCCAACGGGCTCTCGTCGCGGGATGTCGGGCTGTATCGGATTCAGGTTGACAGGATAACGGCCCGGTGATGGGGGTGGGGGTGGGTGAGAGGGGTGGGGGTAGGGAGAGGTGATGGGTGATGGGTGATAGGGGAGGGGCGGCCGCCTTCCTTTCAGAGCCCATCCT
>CAZJZC010000207.1:0-4422 GCA_964550365.1 uncultured Gemmatimonadales bacterium
CGATGCGGTAGAGCCAGGCGCGCTCGTTGGCGCCGGGCCCGAGCCGCGTGAGCGCGCGGTGGGCGCGCAGCAGCGTGTCCTGGAGCAGGTCCTGGGCGTCATCGTCGTCGCGCACCAGGCGCCTGAGGTGCCGGGCGATCTCCAGGCCATACTGGGCCAGCAGCCGGGCTACGCGCTCGTTGGCCGTCACGTACGACTATGACACCGCGGCGGCCGCCCCGTGAAACCGGCGATCGGCCGCCTCATGCCGGGCCGTCGATCATCGAACGGGCCACGTGGTCGGCGATGGCCATGATGGTGATCATGGGATTCACGCCGCTCGACGTCACGAAGGCGCTGGCGTCGGCGACGAACAGCCCGGGCAGGTCGAACGCTTCGCCGCGTCCGTTCACCACGCCGAGCGACGGGTCGGCGCCCATGGGGCAGGTCGCCATCTGGTGGAACGAGATGAGCGCCATGCGGCAGCGGTCGAGGCCGGCGGCGTCCAGGCGACGCCCGAAGTCGTCGAGCCAGCCGGCCGCGCCGGGCCGGACGCGGACCGGCGGCTGCTGGAGCGTGCTGATCTCCCTCGCGCCGGCGGCCGCCAGGACCCGGGCCGCACCGATCAGGGCGGTCCGCAGGTGGCGGGCGTCGTAGGCCGAGAGTTCGTAGTGCACCCGGGCATGACCGTCGCGCGCGACGCGCACGCGCCCCGCATGGCGGTCGCGCAGGAGGATGCCGCAGACGCTCGTGTGCGCCAGCGCGGCGACGTCGGCCCGGTGCCGGACGGGATCCTCCCAGCCGTAGGCGCTGGCCGGCAGGGCCCAGTGGACCGGACCGGTCTCGAACTTGGCGCCGTAGCCCGCGTCCAGGTCGGCGAACTGGTCGGAATGCCGGGTCTGCAGGTCGCCGCTCCAGGGCTCGACGCGCTCGTCGAACGTGCCGGTCAGGGCCGAGACCGGGTGCAGGTGCAGGTTGCGGCCGATCAGGCGGTTGGCGAGGCCCGAACGCAGCAGCAGCGCGGGCGTGCCGATCGCGCCGGCCGCCGCGACCACGGCCCCGGCGCGCACCGTGAGCCGGACCGTGCGGCCGTCGGCGGTGCGCACGGTGCCGACCGCGCCCGCGGCCCGCCCCCGCGCGAGCAGCACCCGTTCGACGTCGCAGCGCACCACGATCCGTGCTCCGGCCCGCGCCGCGTCGGCGAGGTAGGTCTTGGTGGCGGAGTTCTTGGCGTTGTGGCGGCAGCCGTAGCCGCAGTAGCCGCATTCGAGGCCGTGGATGCACCCGCTCACGTTGCGCGGGATGACGTCGACGTGCCAGCCGGTGGCCCTCAGCCCCTTCTCGAGCAGCCGGTCGCGCACGCCGGGCACCGAGTTGTCGCGATTGACGCCCGCGCGGCGCGTGACGCGTGCCAGCGACTCGGTGAACCGCGCGCTCTCGAACAGGCGCAGGCCGCTGCGCCGGTCCCACTCGGCCCGGGTCGCCGCGCCGGGCGCCAGGCTGGTGGTCCAGTTGATGACGGTGCCGCCGCCCAGGCAGCTGCCGGCGAGGATGGGAAGGGACCCGCTCTGCGTCATCAGCAGGCCGTGGTCGAGATAGCCGGCGGCCAGCATGTCGCCTTCGACCTGCGTGAAGTCGGCGGGGCCGAGGTTGGGGCCCTTCTCGAGCACCACGACAGCGCGCCCCGCTTCGGCCAGCAGGCCGGCGGCGACGCCGCCGCCGGCGCCCGAGCCGATCACGACCACGTCGCACTCGAGCGTCGTGTCCCCGGTGATCTCGAGCGCCGCCAGCCGCGGCGCCGGATCGGGCGGCGGCGGCAGCGGTCCGGGATAGCCGACGGCCGACCAGGCCGGGTGCGAATCCCCGCTGGCCGGCCAGGCGTAGTAGGAGACGTTGACCAGGCGCTTGAGCGCCTGGAAGCCGGCGCGCCGCGACTGGATGGCGCTCTCCGCCCAGCCCCGGAGCACGCTGACCCGCGCCTCGAGGTCGAGCGTGTCGAAGGCGGCCCGGCGCCCGGAGAGCGCCAGGCTGACGAGCGGCGAGCCGAGCGCGGCCAGCAGCAGCCGCAGGCGCGCACGGTCATCGGCATGCAGGAGCGCGATGAGCGATTCGACCCGCCGCAGGAGCGGTTCGCCGGTACCGTCGCCGGCCGCGCCGGGGGGCTGGAAGGTGTCGCATACGGCGGCGAGCACGACCCGCAGGCGCGCGGAGAGGTCGGGCATGGCCGAACGCTACCAGTCGCGTCCGGGGCACGGCAAGACCACGGAGGCCTCTTCAATGCCTGCGCGCTCGTGTGTAGGATTCGGGCACGCCATGAAAGCGACGCTCCCGTTCGTCCTGCTCGCGCTGTCCGCGTTCGCCCCCGTGCCGGCCGCCGCCCAGCTGGCCGCGCCCGGCGCGGACACCGCCTTGTTCCCCGAGGCGCCGACGCTCATCAGGCTGTACACCGACTGCGACGAGGACCGCTGGCCATGGGGCACGGAAGAGACCTTCGTGCCCAAGACCGCGGCGGAGATCGCCGAGGGGATCCGCACGCGGCAGGCGCTCGAAGCCCGATGGCGCGCCTGGTTCAGGGAGCGGGCCGGCGACAGCATCCGTCCGACGCCGCCGGCGGAATGGGTGTGGCCGCTCACGGTGCGCGGCAGACTGCTCGACAACTTCACCAACCCGCGCGTGGGCGGCCCGCACGGCGCGCTGGACATCTTCGTGACCCGCGAAGGGGTGACGGTGCGGGCGCCGGTGGCGGGCGTCGTGGTGGCGGCGGGTGACGGGTGGCAGGGCGGGTACACCCGTGCGCGCGGTTTCTACTACGAGGGCGGCGGACTGTCCCGGCGCGCGGGCAACGGCGTCCTGCTGTTCGATCCGTTCGCCGGGGCGTACCACTACCTGATCCACTTCCAGCCGGGCGTCCTGGTGCGCGCCGGTGACGTGGTCCGGGCCGGCACGCCGCTCGGCCGCGTGGGCCACTCGGGCAACGCGTCGTGGCCGGGTCGGGGGCGGCACCTGCATTTCGCCTTCAAGGTGCCGGGCAGCGCCTGCGGCACGGAGGGCGTCCTGGTATCCACGAATCCGTTCGGACTGGTGCGCGACGCGCGGCGTCGCATGGGGGTGCGATGACCTCGAAGTGGGCGGTCCTGGGATTGCTGGCGCTGGCACCGGTCCCGGCGCGGGCCCAGCTGTGGCAGGACGATCCGTTCCCGCCGGGCGAGCCGAAGGTCCGCATCGGCGGCGCCCTGCAGTACGCCCGGGCGACCGGCGAGTTCGCGTCCTATGTGCGCGACGGCGGCGGCCTGACCGGCTACATGCTGGTCCGGATGGGCGGGCACGGGTCGCCGGTCGGACTGCGGGTGGCCGGGCAGTTCCTCATCTATGGCACCCAGACCCGCCGCTACCCGCTGGTGCCGGGCATCAGCGTGGACGTCACCACCAGCAACAACGTCGGCGGGCTCACGGTGGGACCCCAGCTCACCGTCGGCAACCGTGCGCTCAGGCTGTACGGGTTCGGTGCCGGCGGGTTCTCCTACTTCGCCACGACGTCGTCGGTGGAGGGGTCGAACTCGGGCAACAACCCGTTCGCCAGCTCGACGAACTTCGACGACATCACCCTCGCCGGGGAGGTCGGCGCCGGCCTGCTGGTCCGGCTCAGCGACGCCGTCGCGCTCGACATCGGCGGCCGCTACCTGGTCAACGGCAGCGTGACGTACGTGACCCGCGACGGCGTCACGGTGAGCGGGAACACCCTGCTGGTGAACCCGATCACCAGCGAGGCGAACCTGGCCATCTATCACGTCGGGGCGTCGGTCGCCCTGCGCTCGCGGCGCGCGCCTGCGCGGCCGGCGGACGGCGACGACGACCGGCCAGGCCGGGGCCGTGGCCGCGGCCGGCCCGCGCGGTAGCCGCGCGGCGCCGGGTCAGGCGCCCCCGCGCGACTCCCGGGCCACGGTCGGCACGGCGCCCGCGGGCGGGTCGCGGCTCTCCATGCCGAGATGGTGCCGCGCGCGGTTGAGCGCGTCGTCGAGATGGCCGAAGATGTTCTCCTCGCCGATCTCGTCGAGCAGGTAGCTGCGTCCGAGGGCCAGGAGCGGCTGGGAGTGGACGTCGCTCAGCAGCAGCAGCGTGCCCTGGGCGCGGAAGCGCCGGGTCAGGTCCTTCAGGGCGTGCATCGCGGTCGAATCGATGGCCGGCACGTGCCGCATCCGGATGATCATGACCCTGGGCCTGGCCGCCACGACGCCGACGGCGTTGCGGAAGGTCTCGGCGGCGCCGAAGAAGAAGGGGCCGTTGATCTCGTAGACCTGGACGCCGGCGGGAACGCTGCGACGCCGGACACCGTTGGGGTCGGTGTCGTAGGTGTCGCCGTCCTCCCGCATCTCGTCCGTGACGGCGCTCACGTTGGTCACTTCGGCCATGCGCTTCATGAACAGGAACGCGGCCAGCACCATG
>CAZJZC010000208.1:0-4392 GCA_964550365.1 uncultured Gemmatimonadales bacterium
CAGACCTCCTGGCAGTAGCCGCAGAAGACGCAGCGGAACTCGTCGATCTCGTAGACCAGCGGGTAGCGGTTGCCCTGCTCGTCCTCGCCGGGCACCAGCTTGATGCAGTTGGCCGGGCAGACCTGGGGGCACAGGCCGCAGGCGACGCACTTGGCCTTGCCGTGCTCGTCCACGGCCATGCGGTGCGTGCCGCGCCAGCGGCCGGAGATGCGCCATTCCTCGTTGGAGGTCTGCTCCGGGTACTGGATCGTCCAGGGCGTCTGGAACAGGTGCTTGAACGTGAGCCGCATGCCCTTGAGCGTCGCCCGCAGGTACGAGGTGCTCTCCGGCGCGGGCCGCCGCACGGTCTTGACGGTCACGGCCATGTCAGCGCCCTCCCAGGTGGGTCGCGGTCTCGGCGCGCCACGTCGCGCGCGCGCGGGTGGCCGCGCCGCCCACGATGCGGCCGCGGTCGAGGACCCAGAGCACCAGGGCGCCCATCACCAGGCTGACGAGCGACAGCGCGAGGACCTGCCGCGCACCGTAGCCGATGCCGCGCGCCTCGAGCACCGCGATCGCGACCGCGATGACCATGACGTTGGCCAGCGCCAGCGGCAGCATCACCTTCCAGCCGAGGTCCATCAGCTGGTCGAAACGGAACCGCGGCACCGTCCAGCGGACCCAGATGTACAGGAAGTAGAAGAACAGCGTCTTGCTCCAGAAGGCCAGGAAGGTCGCGCCGCTCTTGGCCAGCGTCCACGGCGCGGCGTTGTCCCACTGCACCACCGGGATGTCCCAGCCGCCGAAGAACAGCGTGACCACCAGCGCGGCCGCCGTCAGCATGTTGGCGTACTCGGCGATGAAGAACATCGAGAACTTCATCGCGCTGTACTCGGTGTGGTAGCCGGCCACCAGTTCCGACTCGGCCTCCGGCATGTCGAAGGGCACCCGGTTGGTCTCGGCGAAGGCGGCCACGAGGAACACCAGGAACGCCACGAACAGCGGGAAGACGTACCAGACGTGCGCCTGCTGCTGCCGCGCGATGATCTCGGCCGGGGTGATGTTGCCGGCCAGCAGCAGGACCGCGATCGCCGACAGGCCCATCGCGATCTCGTAGCTGATCAGCTGGGCCGAGGCGCGCAGGCCGCCCAGCAGGGAGTACTTGCTGTTCGACGACCAGCCGGCCAGCGCCAGGCCGTAGACGCCCAGCGAGCTGATCGCCAGGATGAACAGGAAGCCCACGGGGATGTCGGCGATGGCGGTCGACACGACGCCCCAGGGCGTCGGGACCGGCGCGGCCATGGGGATCACGGCGAACGTCATCAGCGCCGGCGTGAAGGCCAGCATCGGCGCCAGGATGAACAGGCCCTTGTCCACGAACGGCGGCAGGGTCTCTTCCTTCAGGATGTTCTTGAGGCCGTCGGCGGCGGGCTGCAGCAGGCCCCAGGGGCCCACGCGGTTCGGCCCGAGCCGGTTCTGCATCCAGGCGCAGACCTTGCGCTCGACCAGGGTCCAGACGGCGACCAGCACCAGCACCATGGTGAAGATGACCACGATCTTCACCGCCGAGGCGATCAGGAACGCCGTCCCGGCGATCGGCGTCTGCGGCATCAGAGGGCCCCCGCCCCGACGCCGGCGGCGCCCGCGAGCGCGCCGAGGATCCAGGCGGCCGGCCGGGCCATCCCCGGGGCCGCCCTGGCCTGCTGGTAGCCCTGCACCAGACCGTTCACGTTGCGGAACGTGCCGTCCTCCTCCGCCATCGTCGTGCTCGGCAGCACCACGCGCGCGTGGGCGCGGGCGGCGTCGCTCAGGACGGTCCCGATGAACACCAGCGGTGCCGCGCCCAGGGCCACGCCGTCGAGCGGCTCATCGAGGGCCAGCACCACGGCGGCGTCCCTGGCGCGCGCCGCGGCCGCCGCCCAGTCCCGGCTGAAGCCGGCGGCCAGCGCGCCGTGCACGTTGGCCGCCCGTTCCTTGCGCAGCGCCAGGCCGGGCACGTTGGCCAGCGGCCGCTCGTCGCCCTCCGCCACCCGGAAGGCCTTCGGCCCGCCGCCCGCCAGGAGGGCCGCGGCGGCATCGAGCGCCTCGCACGAGGCGCCCGGCGAGACCAGGCCCACGCGGGTGCCGCCGGCCCGCAGCAGCTCGGCCGCGAGCGTCACGGCACGGTCCCAGTCGGCGGGGACCAGCTTGCCGCCCTCGCGGACCAGCGGCGCCTCGATACGGTCGCCGCGGTTGAGCCAGCGGTAGCCCAGCCGCCCCTCGTCGCAGATGAAGTACTGATTGACCGCGGCGTTGGGCCGCGGCACCACCCGGACCACCTGGTTGTCGCGCGTCTGCAGGGTGATGCTGCAGCCCTGGGTGCAGCCGGGGCAGATGCTGGGCGTCTTGTCGAGATCCCAGGCACGCGCCTTGTGCAGGAAGTCCTTCGAGATCAGCGCCCCGACGGGGCACAGGTCCACCACGTTGCCGGCCCAGGCGTGGTCGAGTCGCTGGCTGTCGACGATGCCGATGTACGCCCGATCGCCCCGCTCGGACACGTTCAGCACCGGCTCGGCGGCCACGTCGTCCATGAAGCGCACGCAGCGGGTGCAGAGGATGCAGCGGTTCGGCACGTACAGCACGTCGGGGCCGAACTCCTCGACCGGGCTGAACCGCTTGGCGTACTCGCCGTAGCGCGTCCCGGAGCGGCCTTCCTGGTAGACGTAGTCCTGCAGTTCGCACTCGCCGGCCTGGTCGCAGATCGGGCAGTCGAGCGGGTGGTTGATGAGCAGGAACTCGAGCACCGACTGACGGGCGGCCCGGGCCTGTTCACTGCCCACGTGCACCACCATGCCGTTGGCGCAGGGCGTGGCGCACGAGGCAGCCAGCTTGGGCTGCTTCTCGATCTCGACGAGGCACATCCGGCAGACGCCGGCCACCGGCAGCGACGGGTGGTAGCAGTAGTGGGGCACCAGGACGCCGGCCAGCTTGGCCGCCTCGAGCACCGAGGTGCCCGCCGGGACCCGCACCTCCCGGCCCTCGATCGTCAGCGTGACCATCTCGCTCATGCGCTGGCCGCCCGGCGGGGTCCCTGGATGTAGCGCTCGAACTCGCCCCGGAACTTCCGGATGCCCGACACCACCGGCGCGGCGCACGAGTCCGACAGCACGCAGATGGTCTTGCCGGTCATCTGGTCGGCCAGGTCGAGCAGCAGGTCGAGGTCCTTCATCTCGCCGTCGCCCGCCAGGATGCGCTGGAGGATCTTCACGGTCCAGGCGGTGCCCTCGCGGCACTGGGTGCACTGGGCGCACGACTCGTGGGCGTAGAAGGCGGCCAGCCGCATGATCTGGTAGACCATGTCGGTCGAGTCGTCCATGACGATCATCCCGGCCGAGCCCAGCATGGTGCCCGCGGCGATGCAGCCCTCGTAGTCGAGCACCGTCGCCTCGGCCTCCTCGGCCGTGAGGATCGGCACCGACGAACCGCCGGGGATGACCGCCTTGAACCGCCGGCCGGGCGGCGGCCCGCCGCACATGTCGTGCAGCAGGTCCTTCAGCGGGAAGCCCAGGGCGATCTCGTAGTTGCCGGGCCGCTGGACGTGGCCGCAGACCGAGAAGAGCTTGGTGCCCACGCTCTTGGGGTTGCCGAGGCACATGCCCGTGTACCACTCGGCGCCCCGGGTCAGGATGTGCGGCACCGCGGCCAGCGTCTCGACGTTGTTGATCGTGGTCGGGCAGCCGAACAGGCCGGCGGCGGCCGGGAACGGCGGCTTGATGCGCGGGTTGCCGCGCTTGCCCTCGATGGAGTTCATCAGGGCCGTCTCTTCGCCGCAGATGTAGGCGCCGGCGCCCCGATGCAGGTACATGTCGATCCGCGTGCCCGTGCCCATCGCGTTGGCGCCCAGCACGCCCTTGGCGTAGGCCTCGGCGAGCGCCTTCTCCATGATGGCCCAGGGCTCGGTGAACTCGCCCCGGATGTAGATGTAGCAGACCTCGGCGCCGATGGCGTAGCTGGCGATGGCGCAGCCCTCGAGGAGGGCGTGCGGCGTCCATCGCATGATCTCGCGGTCCTTGAAGGTACCCGGTTCGGACTCGTCGGCGTTGCAGCAGAGGTAGTGGGGCTTCGTCACCGTCTTGGGCATGAAGCTCCACTTGAGGCCGGTCGGGAACCCGGCGCCGCCGCGGCCGCGCAGGCCGGACGCCTTGACCGTCTCGATGATCGCGTCGCGGCTCATGCCCAGCGCCCGCTCCAGCGCCTGGTAGCCGCCGCGCCTGACCCAGCCGTCGTAGCTGCGGGCCTCGGCGTCGCCGAAGTACTGCGACAGCACGACGGTCTCGCGGGGGTGGCTCTTGTGCGGGAAGCCCATGGTCTACCTGTAGCGCGCGACGATGCCGGCGACCGACGCCGGCGTCACGCTCTCGATGAAGTCGTCGT
>CAZJZC010000209.1:0-4386 GCA_964550365.1 uncultured Gemmatimonadales bacterium
GTCCCGGCGCCGCTTCCGGCCCCGGCCCCGGCCGCGGCGCCCGCCACCGGCGGGATCATCGGGTGGGACCTGGCCCGCGCCCCGATCAGCTACCTCGACGCCAGCGGCCGGCTCTTCGAGGTGACGTTCGCGGTCGACGCCGCGGGTGACATCGCCTCGGTCCAGCACTCGATCGACGGCGTGCCCTTCGCGACCACGGCCGGTGACGCCAAGACGTCCAACGTCCTGGTCACCCTGCTCACCAACGGCCAGGCCGGCTACGAGCAGCTGGTCTCGCTCGGCGCGCCGGCCGGCGCCCGGCACAGCGAGGAGCGCGCCGATGCGCGGCCGCGCCAGCGGCCGCCCGAGCGGGCCATGGCGCTCATCCCGTGCATCGACGAATGGGCCGCGTACGCCGCCGCCGCCGTGGCCGTCGCGATCGCGTACCGCGCCTTTCGGATGCGCCCGACCTTCGGCACCGGCGCCACGCTGTCGGCCGCGGTGGGCGCGTTCGTCCGGTCGTGGCTGGCCCTGTACGACTGCATGGAAGACTACTACGCCATGACGCACTGACCGGGCCGGGTCCCTCCCGGCGGCGCGCCTCCCGAGGGGGGCGCGCCGTTCGTGCGTCACCGTTCCGCGTGTATCTTTACGCCCAGCCCATGACTTCGCCCTCCGATTTCATCCCCTACCTGCCCGAGCGCATCCGCGGCCTCGCCGACCTGGCCTCGAACCTCTGGTGGAGCTGGCAGACGGGCGCGCGCGACCTGTTCCGCGCCGTCGATTCCAGCCTGTGGCACCACACGCGCCACAACCCGCTCGAACTGCTCCAGCGCGTCGAGCCGGCCCGGCTCCAGGCCTGTGCCGCCGACGAGACGTTCCTGGCCCTCTACGACGCCGTGACGGCCGAGTTCGGCGCCCTCGGCCGGAACGACCGCACCTGGTTCGCCCGGCGTCACCCCGGCGCGCTGGAGCGCCCGGTGGCCTACTTCTGCGCCGAGTTCGCGCTCCACAACTCGATCCCGGTCTACTCGGGCGGTCTCGGCGTGCTGGCCGGCGACCACTGCAAGGCCGCCAGCGACCTCGGCGTGCCGCTCGTCGGCGTCGGCCTGTTCTACGTGAAGGGCTACTTCGACCAGCGCCTGCGGGCCGACGGCTGGCAGGACGACTCCGACGAGCTCATCAGCACCGCGCTCACGCCGCTCACGCCGGTGCTCGGTCCCGGCGGCGAGGTCGCCCTGGTGTGCCTGCGCACCGAGGGGCGCGACGTGCACATCGGCGCCTGGCGCCTGATGGTCGGCCGCGTGCCGGTCTACCTGCTCGACACCGACCTCGAGCGCAACGACCCGGCCGACCGCGAACTCTCGCACAAGCTCTACACCGGCGCGCCCGGCCTGCGGCTCAAGCAGGAGTGGATCCTGGGCGTGGGCGGCGTGCGGGTCCTGCGCGCGCTCGGCATCGATCCGTGCGCCTGGCACGCCAACGAGGGCCACGCGGCGTTCATGTTCGTCGAGCGCCTGCGCGAGCTGACCAGCGCCGGCACGCCGGTCGACGACGCGGTGCGCCGCATCCGGGCGACCAGCATCTTCACCACGCACACCCCGGTCGCGGCCGGCCACGACCAGTTCGCCATCGAGGACGTCGAGCGGGTCGCCGGCCCCTTCTGGGACGAGATGGGCATCGCGCGCGAGGCCTTCGCCGCGCTCGGATACCACCCGGTGCGGGACCACGGGCGGTACCACATGACCGTCACCGCCCTGCGGCTGGCGGGCCGGGTGAACGGCGTCGCCGCGCGCCACGAACGCGAGTCGCGGCGCATCTGGCGCGACATCTGGAAGGGCCGCGACGCCACCCAGGTGCCCATCGCGCACGTGACCAACGGCGTCCACCTCGGCACCTGGATGGCCCAGCCGGTGCGCTCCCTGCTCGCGGCGCACCTCGGGGACGACTGGGAGGAGCGCCAGGACGAGCCCGGCCTGCGGGAGCGGGTGCTGGACCTCGACGACGCGGGGCTGTGGCGCGCCCACACCCGCATGCGCGAGGTCCTGCACGGGTTCATCCGCGAGGAGGCCCGCCACCGGTGGCGGGAGCACTGGAAGGACCCGGCCAAGCTGGCGGTGGCCGGCACCCTGCTGGGCCCGACGGCGCTGACCATCGGGTTCGCGCGCCGGTTCGCGACCTACAAGCGCGCCGACCTCATCCTGCGGAGCCTCGAGCGCCTGCACCGCCTGCTGGTCAGCGCCCGCCGCCCGGTGCAGATCATCTTCGCCGGCAAGGCGCATCCGGCCGACGAGCCGGGCAAGTCGGTGCTCCAGCAGGTCTACAAGGCCGCCCAGGACCCGAGCTTCGAGGGCCGCATCGCCTTCCTCGAGGACTACGAACTGCACCTGGCGCACCGGCTGGTCCAGGGGGTGGACCTGTGGCTCAACGTGCCGCGCGTCCCCATGGAGGCCTGCGGCACCAGCGGCATGAAGGCGGCGCTGAACGGCGTGCCCCAGCTCAGCACGCTCGACGGCTGGTGGGCCGAGGGCTACACCGGGCTCAACGGCTGGGCCATCCCGCTGCCGCCGCCCGACGAGGACCCCGACGCGTCCGACCTGGAGCACCTGTTCAGCCTGCTCGAGGAGCAGGTGGTGCCGCGCTTCTACGACCGGGGCGCCGACGGCCTGCCGCGCGCCTGGATCCAGACCATGAAGCACGCCCTGGCCGGCGGCCTGGAACGCTTCACGGCGCGCCGCATGCTGGGCGACTACGTCCGCGACTACTATCTCCCGGCCGCGTCGGCCCACCTGCCCGACGACGACCCGCCGGACGCCTGACGTGAACCCGCGCGCCGACCTGAACGTCTTCCACTGCACCGCCGAGCTGTGGCCGTACGCGCGCACCGGCGGGCTGGGGCAGGCGGTGGCCGACCTGGCCGCCAGCCAGGCGCGCGCCGGACGCGCCGTGAGCATCCTGATGCCCCTCTACCGCACCGCGCGCGAGCATGCCGGCGACCTGGTCGCGGCCTGCGAGCCGTTCACCGTCCAGCTCGGTCCCGCGCCCGAGCAGGTCCACTGCTGGCAGCTCGCCGGCGCGCCGGCGGGGCCGCGGGTCCTGTTCGTGGACCACCCGGCCTCGTTCGACCGCGCCGGCATCTACGGCGAGGGCGGCGCCGACTACCCCGACAACGACCGCCGGTTCGCGCTCTTCAGCCTGGCCGCGCTCGAGGTCGTCGCGCGGCTCGGCGCCGGCGCCACGGTCCTGCACGCCCACGACTGGCATACGGCGCTGGCCACCGTCTACCTCCGGGTCACGTACGCGGGCCACGCGGCGCTCGCGCGCGTGCCCAGCGTGCTGAGCGTCCACAACGGCGGGTTCCAGGGGCACTTCGGCCGCGAGACGCTGGGCGCCATCGGCCTGCCCGATTCGCTCTGGTCGCTCGACTTCATGGAGTGGTACGGACGGCTCAACTATCTCAAGGGCGGCCTGAAGTTCGCCGACATGGTCACCACGGTGAGCCCCACGCACGCGGCCGAGATCCGGACCGAGGTCGGCGGCTTCGGCCTGCACGACGTGTTCCTCGGGCTCGGCGACCGGCTGGTGGGCATCCGCAACGGCATCGACACGGTGCTGTGGGACCCGGCCACCGATCCCGAACTGCCGGCGCCGTTCCGGCCCGACGACCTGGCCGGCAAGCCGGCGTGCAAGGCCGCCCTCCAGCGCTCGTGGCACCTGCCCGGGCGCGCCGACCTCCCGGTCTTCGGCATGAGCGCGCGGCTGGTCTCGCAGAAGGGGCTCGACCTCATCGTGCCGTCCGACAGCCTGCGGCATGCCGACGCCCAGTTCGTGTTCCTCGGCGCCGGCGAGGCGCGCTACGAGACGGCCCTGCACGACCTGGCGCGCCGGTACCCCGAGCGCATCGCCGTCAACACCGCCTTCACCGACCGGCTCGAGCACCGCCTGCTCGGCGGCGCCGACTTCCTGCTCATGCCCTCGCTCTACGAGCCCTGCGGGCTGACCCAGATGCGGGCCCAGCGCTACGGCGCCCTGCCGCTGGCCCGCCGGGTCGGCGGCCTGGCCGACACCATCACCGACGACGAGACCGGCTTCCTGTTCGACGAGTACACCAGCGAGGGCTTCGACCGCGCGGTGCGCCGGGCCCTCGACGTGTACGCCGACCCCGCGCGGCGGCGGGCCTTCACCCTCGCCGCCATGCGCCGCGACTTCTCCTGGGACGAGCCGCTGGCGCAGTACGCGGCCGCCTACCGCCGCGCCCTCGCCGAGCGCTGATGGACTTCGTCCTCGCACTGCACAGCCACCTGCCGTACGTGCTGAACCACGGACGCTGGCCGCACGGCAGTGACTGGCTCTGCGAAGCCGCGCTCGACACCTACCTGCCGCTGCTGCTGGCGCTCGACGCGTTCG
>CAZJZC010000210.1:0-4383 GCA_964550365.1 uncultured Gemmatimonadales bacterium
TCCATCTGTGGTAGGATAGGCGCGATGACCGCACCGGTCGGCCCGGAGTTCCTCGCCCTGCAGCAGGCGCTGCTCGGCCGCTACTCGATCGAGCGCGAGCTCGGCCGGGGCGGCATGGGCATCGTGTTCCTGGCGCGGGACGTGGCGCTCGACCGGCCCGTGGCCCTCAAGCTGCTGCCGCCGGCGCTGGCGGCGAAGCCCGGCCTGCGCGAGCGCTTCATCCGCGAGGCCCGGACGGCGGCCAAGCTGTCCCAGCCCAACATCGTCCCGATCCACGCCGTCGAGGAGACCGGCGACCTGGTCTGGTTCGCCATGGCGTACGTCGAGGGCGAGACGCTCGGCGAACGGCTCCGGACGCGGGGGCCGCTGACGCCGAACGAGGCGGCGCGGATGCTCCAGGAGGTGGCCTGGGCTCTGGGCTACGCCCACGGCCGCGGCGTGATCCACCGCGACGTGAAGCCCGACAACATCATGCTCGAACGCGGCACCGGCCGGGCGGTGGTGATGGACTTCGGCATCGCCGCACTGGCCGCCGACGGCGGCGGCGGCGAGGTGCTCGGCACAGCCCAGTACATCAGCCCCGAGCAGGCCGGCGGCGAGCCGGTGGACGGCCGCAGCGACCTGTACTCGCTCGGCGTGGTCGGCCACCTGGCGCTCACCGGGCGGCTGCCGTTCGAGGCCGATGATGCGGCCGGGCTCATCGCCCGCCACCTCACGGTCCCCGCGCCGCCGGTCGCGTCGCGGGCGCCCGGCCTGCCGCGACGGCTGGCGCAGTCGGTGGACCGCTGCCTGGCGAAGGCGCCCGCCGACCGCTTCCCCGACGGCGAGGCGCTCGCCGAGGCCGTGGGCGAGGCCGTCGAGCGCCGCCGGGAACTGCCGGTGCCGGTCCGGTTGTGGCTCACCAAGGGGCAGGAGAGCAAGGTCGCCTACATGGTCTGGTATGCCGGCGTCGGCGGCATGTTCGGGGTCATGGTCGGCGGGCTCACCGGCTCGGTCCTCGGGCCCACCGCCGGGGTGATCGCGGGCATCAAGTCGTACGTGCTGACGCCGATGGTGCTGCACCTGGTCAACCGGCTCTGGCGCCTGCGCCGCCTGCTGGCCGCGGGCTACACGATCGAGGACGCGCGGCTGGCCGTCCGCGAGCACGCCGAGCGGCGCCGCGAGGAACTGTCGTACGAGTACGGCGCCGAGCCGCCCCTGTGGGCCAAGGTCGTGCGCGGGGTGATGATCGGCTCCGGCGCCCTGCTCCTGGCCTCGGTCGGGATCGCGCTCTTCCTGCCGCGGACGCCCGAATCGTGGCTGGGATACCTGGCCTTCGGTTCGGCCGTCACGGTGATCGGGAGCGCGGTGCTCCAGACCATCCGGCCGGGCCGGCGCATCACCTCCGACCGCGCCGCCGAGTGGCGGCTGCGCTTCTGGACCGGCCGGGCCGCGCGCTGGTTCGAGAAGGTCGCGCGGATCGGCCTGCGCCGCACGGCCACGCCGGCCGAGCTGACCTACCGGCCCACCGAGCTGGCCATCGGGCTGGCGGCGGACGCGCTGTTCGAGTCCCTGCCGAAGGACCAGCGCCGGGAACTGAAGGACCTGCCGCATCTCATCGAGCGGCTCCAGCGCGATGCCCGCCTGCTCCGTCGCACCGTGGACGATCTGAACGGCGCCGTGGCCGGCCTCGGCGAGGCCGGCGCCGCCGCGCGCTCCTCGGCCCTGCGCGACGCCGGCGGCGAGGCCGTCGCCCAGCTCGGCGACGCGCGCGCGAAGCTGCGCGCCGACCTGCTGGCCAGGCGCGACCAGGCGGCCCAGCGCCTCGGCGCCGCGATGACGGCGCTCGAGAGCATCCGCCTCAACCTGCTGCGTCTCAAGGCCGGCAGCGGCAGCGTCGAGGAGCTCACCGCCGACCTCACGGCCGCCCGGCAGGCCGACGCCGAACTGGCGCTGGCCGCCGCCGCGCGCGAGGAGGTCGACCTGCTGCTCTCGGGCGCCCGCGCGGTGACCGGCGACCTGCGTGTCTCCGGCGCCCAGCCGCATGTCTGACGCCGTCTCGCCCGAACTGATCGCGCTCCAGCAGGCGCTCATCGGCCGGTACTCGCTCGAGCGCGAGCTGGGCCGGGGCGGCATGGGCATCGTGTTCCTGGCCCGCGACGTGGCGCTCGAGCGCCAGGTGGCGATCAAGCTGCTGCCGCCCCACCTGGCCCACCAGGCCGACACCCGGGAGCGGTTCCTGCGCGAGGCGCAGATGTCGGCCCGGCTGTCGCATCCCAACATCGTGCCCATCTACCTGGTCGAGCAGCAGGGTGACCTGGTGTTCTTCGTCATGGCCTACGTCGAGGGCGAGACGCTGGGCCAGCGGGTGCGCGCCCGCGGCCCGCTCACGCCGGCCGTGGCCACGCGCGTGCTCCAGGAGGTGGCCTGGGCGCTGGCCTATGCCCACCTGCGCGGCATCGTGCACCGCGACATCAAACCCGACAACATCATGCTCGAGGCCGGGACCGGCCGCGCCCTGGTGAACGACTTCGGCATCGCGCGCGCGACCGAGACGTCGGGCGGCACCAGCGTGGGCGAGATCCTGGGCACGGCGCACTACATGAGCCCCGAGCAGGCCTGCGGCGAGAAGGTGGACGGCCGCAGCGACCTGTACTCGCTCGGCGTGGTGGGGTTCTTCGCGCTGTCCGGACAGCTGCCGTTCGACGCCCCGGACATCCCCGCCCTGCTGGCCCAGCACATCACCAGGCCCCCGCCGCCCCTCGCCTCGGCCGTGCCCGGCGTGCAGCAGAAGCTGGCGCAGGCCATCGACCGCTGTCTGCTCAAGGAACCCGGCGCCCGCTTCCAGACGGGCGAGCAGTTCGCCGAGACGCTGAGCGAGAGCACGGCGGCGGTGCGGGAGATCCCGGCGCCCATCCGCGTCTGGCTGACCAAGGGCGACGGGGCGCGGTTCGCGCTCTACGCCTGGACCGGCCTGACGTCGCTCGTCGCCGTCGGCGAACTGTTCGAGATGATCCTGCGGACCGGCCGGTACGACACCGAGGTCTTCTGGATGTTCGGCGTGCCGTGGACCGTGTTCCTGCTGTACCGTCTCATCCAGGGCCAGCGGGTCATCGCCGCCGGCTACGGCTACGAGGACCTCCGGCAGGCGCTCCGACAGCATATCGAGAGCCGGCGGGAAGAGCTGGCCTTCGAGTACGACCGCGAGCCGCCGCTGTGGGCGCGGGTGGTCCGCAGGCTGTCGTTCACCGCGCTCGGCGCCATGGCCGCCACCGTCGGCTACGTGTGGCTCACGCCGACCCCCGACCCGCTGCTCACCGCCTACCTGATGGGCATCTCGTCGGCCGTGGCCGGCGGTGGCGCCATCATCGGGCGCATGGTGCCCGGCAAGCGCCTGAAGGCGCGCGACTCGATGCTCGAATACCGTGCCAAGCTGCTCGACAGCCGCCTCGGGCGGTTCCTGTTCCGGCTGGCGGGCATCGGCGTGAAGCCGACCGCCGTGCCCGGCGCGCTCGCCCATCGGCCCACCGAGGTGGCCATCGGCATGGCGGCCGAGGCGCTGTTCGAGGCCCTGCCGAAGGAGGCGCGGAAGGAGCTGAAGGACCTGCCGTCGGTCATCCGCCTGCTCGAGGCCGACGCCCAGGCCCAGCGGGCGCGGGTGGACGAACTGGCGTCGGTGCTCGGAGGGCTCGCCGGCCGCGCGCCCGGCGAAACGGCGGCATCATTGCGCGGAGAGGCGGGCGCGGTGGTGGCGGACCAGCAGGCGAGACTGCGCGAGGACGTCGTCGCCCGGAAGGAGGCGGCCCAGCGCCGGATGTCGGCGTCGGTCGCGGCGCTCGAGAACCTGCGGCTCGACCTCCTGCGGCTCAAGGCCGGCGCCGGGTCGCTCGACGACCTGACCGACCACCTGTCGGACGCCCGCCGCCTCCAGCAGGAGATCGACCTGGCCATCGAGGCGCGGCGCGAGACGGAGGCGGCGCTGCTGCCGAGGTCCGCGCCGTGAGGGAACGGGCCCCCGGCCGCGTCCCGCCGGCGGACGGACGGCGGCGGCGCTCGCCGGCGCCCGCCGGCCGTGCCCGCTAGCCGTCCAGGCCCTTCTCGATCGCCTCGGCGATGGTCCGCATCGTCTTGATCCGCGCCCACAGCTTGTCGTTGGCCTCGATGATGGTCCACGGCGCGTAGGTCGTCGAGCAGTTGACGATCATGTCGCCCACCGCCGTCTTGTACCGGTCCCACTTCTCGCGGGTGCGCCAGTCCTCGTCGGTGATCTTGTAGCGCTTGTAGTCGAGGCCTTCCCGTTCCTTGAAGCGCTTGAGCTGTTCGTCCTTCGAGATGTGGAGCCAGAACTTGGCGATGATGGTGCCGTAGTTCGCCAGCGACAGCTCGAACTGGTTGATCTCGGCG
>CAZJZC010000211.1:0-4313 GCA_964550365.1 uncultured Gemmatimonadales bacterium
ACCGTGCCGCCGGGCGTCTCGTAGACGCCGCGGCTCTTCATGCCGACCAGCCGGTCCTCGACGATGTCGGCGCGGCCGACGCCGTGCTCGCCCGCCAGGGCGTTCAGCGTCTCGAGCAGCGCGACCGGGCCCATCGGCTGGCCGTCGAGCGCGACCGGCTCGCCCTGCTCGAACCCGATCGTGATGATCAGCGGCTTGTTGGGCGCCTCGGACGGGTCCCGCGTCAGCATGAACAGGTCGGCCGGCGCCTCGTGCCACGGATCCTCGAGCACGCCGCCCTCGTGGGAGATGTGCCACAGGTTCCGGTCGCGGCTGTAGGGCTTGGTGGCCGTCGCCGTCGTGGGGATGCGCTGTTCGGCGAGGTAGGCGATGAGGTCCTCGCGACCCTGGAACGCCCAGCGCGGATCGCGCCACGGCGCGATGACCGCGAGGTCGGGCGCGAAGGCGGCGTAGGTCAGCTCGAAACGCACCTGGTCGTTGCCCTTGCCGGTGCAGCCGTGGGCCAGGGCGCCGGCGCCCACGCGCCGCGCCGCCGCGACCTGCCGCTCGGCGATCAGCGGGCGCGCCATCGAGGTGCCCAGCAGGTAGGTGCGGGCGTAGATGGCGCCCGCCTTCAGTGTCGGCCACACGAACTCGCGCACGAAGCGCTCGCGCACGTCCTCGACCACGCAACTCTCGGCGCCCGACCGGATCGCCTTCGCCTCGATGCCGTCGAGCTCGCCGGCGCCCTGCCCGACGTCCACCGCGACGCACACCACCGACACGCCGTAATGCTCGCGCAGCCACGGCACGATGGCCGAGGTGTCGAGCCCGCCCGAGTACGCCAGCACCACCTTGTCCGCCATCGTCCGCCTCGCTGAGAGTTTATGCACAAGAGCGCATAAACATACACCGGCGGTCGCGCCGCATCAATGCCGCTCGGGCGCGATGGCGCGGAGCCGGCGCTCGAGCTTCCGGCGGTCCTTCACGGTCCGGGTGATCATCAGCAGGGTGTCGTCGCCGGCGATCGAGCCGAGGACCTCGCGCCAGTCCTCGTGGTCGAGCGCGGCGGCCAGGGCGCTGGCGCTGCCGGTGGGCGTCGTCAGGACCAGCAGGGGGCCGACCCCGTCCATCTTGAGGAGCAGCGAGGGGACCAGGGCCGTGAGCGGCGGGGGCGGCAGCAGTTCCTCGGAGGGGGCGGCATAGTGCGAGACACCGCCCTCGCCCGGCACCTTCATCAGGCCCAGGTCGTGGATGTCGCGCGAGAGCGTGGCCTGGGTGACGTCGAACGACTCATGGCGCAGCAGGTCCCGCAGGCGCCGCTGGCTCGGCACGCGATGGTCGCGGACGAGGCGGAGGATGACGGCGTGCCGGCGGGTCTTGTCCACGAGAGGTGAATATAGCCCGCGCCGCGGTCGCGGTGAACAGGGTCAGCCCCGGGCGGCGGCCCGCGCGGCCGCCGCCGCCCGGTCGGCCTCGGCACGGGCGGCCGCGGCGTCCACGCCGGGCCACCCCGCGCCGTCCCAGACCAGGCGACCGGCCACCCAGGTGGCCGTCACGTCGGCGGCCGTGGCGTGCCGGATGACGGCCTCGACGGGCTCGCGTGCCGCCAGTCCGGGCGGCAGGGCCGCCGTCGAGACCGCGCACAGATCGCCCCAGGCGCCGGCCGCCAGGACGCCGGCGCCCTCGATGCCGAGGGCCCGGGCCGCCTCGCGCGTGATGCCCTCGAGCAGGCGCGCGGCCGGCGCCGCGGTCGCCGCGGCCGCGTGGCGCGCTTCGGCGAACAGGTCCAGGCCGCGGCCCGCGGCGACGGAGTCGGTCCCGAGTCCGACGGGGATCCCCAGGTCGCGGAACCGGTCCGGCTCGGCGCGGCCGACGCCGAGGACCGCGTTGGACCAGGGGCAGTGGGCCACGGCCGCGCCGGCGCGGGCCATCGCGGCCCGGTCGGCGTCGTCGACGTGGACGCAATGGATGAGGAGCGGGCGCACGGCCTCCAGGCCGTTCTCGAGCGCCCATGCGGCCGGTGAGCGGCCCCGGGGCGCCACCGCGATCCCCCGTCCGCGCAGGTGGTCGGCGAAGGCGCCCTCGCCGCGCACCACCAGGTCCGACTCCTCGGGCGATTCGGCCAGGTGCATCGCCAGGGGCCGGCGCCGGTCGGCGGCCAGCCTCGCCACCGCCGCGAGCAGCGGCGTGGAGACCGTGTAGGGTGCGTGCGGCGAGACGCCGATCGCCAGAGCCGGCGAGGCACAGGGCGCCAGCGTTTCGAGCGCCGACTCGAGGCCGGCGAGCGAGGCGGCGGCCGTCGCCGGGTCGGGGCCGAACACCTCGTGGAACGCCACGCCGCGCGCGCCCAGCGCCGCCATGGCCCGCGCCGGTTCGCCCGAGGAGCCGGTGTCACCGGTCGAGGTGATGCCGGCCGCGAAGCCCTCCAGCACCCCCCAGCGCGCTCCGGCCCGGAGGTCGTGGGGTCCCAGGGCGTCCTTGAGCCGCCGGACGCGGCCGACCCAGCGCGGGAACGGCCGGTCGGTCACCAGGCCCCGCAGGGCGGTCAGCTCGAGATGCGCGTGGGTATTGACGAGGCCCGGCAGGAGGATGACCTCGCCCAGATCGCGCGCCGTGACGCCGTCGGGGCGCGGCACGGCGTGGTCGGGGCCGACCGCGGCGATGCGCCCGTCGGCGCCGAGGAGCACGGCGCCGCCCGGGACCGGCGCCGCGGCGACGGGCAGGACCCATCGGGCCGTGAGCCGCAGCGGCTTCACGGCCCCGCGCTCCTCAGAGCGTCCCGCGTCGGAGGGTCGGCGCGGGCGTCCGGGGCTCGGGCGCCGGCACCACGCCCGACTGGGCGTCGAGCAGGCGCTGGGCCCCGCCCGGCATGATCCACGGCCCCGGGCTCGGCCGGCGCTCGTAGACCTCGCGCATGAAGGCCGCCCATGGCGGCGCCGCGAGCCGGCCGCCCTGCGCGCCCGACTTGATGGTCTGCGGCTGGTCGAAGCCGATCCAGACGCCCGCCACCAGCTCCCGCGTGAAGCCGACGAACCAGACGTCGGTGTAGTCGTTGGTGGTGCCGCTCTTGCCGCCCGACGGCACGGTGAATCCCGCGGTGCGCACCGCGCTCGTGGCCGTGCCGCCGCGGACCACGCTCTGGAGCATGTCGTTGAGCACGTACGCCTGGTCGGCGCTCATCACCCGCTCGCGCCGCTGCTGCGGCTGCCACAGCACCGTCCCGTCGGCATCCTCCACGCGCCGGATGCCGATCGGCACGGAGCGCACGCCGAGCGCCGCGGGCGCGGTGTAGGCCGAGACCAGCTGGAGCGGCAGGACCTCGGCCGACCCGATGAAGATGGACGGGACCGCCGGCAGCGGCGTGGTGATGCCGTAGCGGCGCGCCTCCTCGACGACCGCCTCGACGCCGATCTGGAGGCCGAGGCGGATGGCCACCAGGTTCACCGATGCCGCGAACGCCTGCCGCAGCGTCATCGCGCCGCGGAACTGGTTCTCCTCGAAGTTCGACGGCTCCCAGACGGTGCCGTCGGGCATCGGCAGGGAGATCGGGGCGTCCTCGAGCAGTTCGTTGGGACCGTGCCCGGCGCGGATGGCGGCCGAGTACACGAACAGCTTGAAGGTCGAGCCCGGCTGGCGCAGCGCCTGGGTCGCGCGGTTGAACTTCGAGTCGTCGAAGTCGCGGCCCCCGACCATGGCCCGGATCTCGCCGGTGGTCGCGTCCATCGCGATCAGGGCGCCCTGGAGATAGGGCGCGGCGCCGCGCCGCTCGGCGCCGTCCTGCCGCGAGGCCAGGTACTGGGCGAACGAGCGGTGCGGGTAGCGACCGAACGCGCCGGCCTCGATGGCCGAGAGCTGGGCCTCGAGCGCCCGTTCGGCGGCCTGCTGCATGTCGATGTCGAGGGTGGTGAAGACGCGCAGGCCCTTCTCATAGAGGTCCCGGCCGAAGCGGGCGTCGAGGGTCTGGCGCAGCCACTCGACGAAATAGGGGGCGAGTTCGCCGTAGTCCCGGCGGGGCGAGAGGCCGAGCGGCGCGGCCTTGGCCACCTCGGCGTCCTGGTCCGAGACGTACCCCTGGGTCCGCATCATCTCGATGACCAGGTTGCGCCGCCGTACCGCGCGCGCGGGGTAGCGCCGCGGGTTGTAGGACTCGGGCCGCCGCGGCAGGGCGGCGAGCAGGGCCGCCTCGGGGAGGTTCAGGTCGCGGGCCGACTTGCCGAAGTAGCGCTGGCTGGCCGACTCGACGCCGTAGGAGCCGCTGCCCAGGTTGATCTGGTTGAGGTACAGCTCGAGGATGCGGTCCTTCGAGTACGTGTGCTCGAGTTCCTTGGCGA
>CAZJZC010000212.1:0-4301 GCA_964550365.1 uncultured Gemmatimonadales bacterium
GCGTTGCGGCGCGTGTCCTGCTCCTGGTACGGGGTCGGCCAGTGCGGCGCCGTCCCCTGCGGCAGGTCGCCCCAGCCACGGGCGTTGAAGTACCACGAGCCCCAGTATGAGAAGCCGGTCTCCATGCGCATCTCGTACTTCAGGGCCTCGAACATGTTGCCGCATGCGGTGGTGGTGAACGACGGACCCACCGGGATGCGGGGCACGCACGTGCCGCCGCCCGGCACCAGCGTGGTGGCGTCGGTGACGCCGTTGGCCACCAGGCCGGGCAGGCCGGCCGCGGTGCGCGACACGTCGATCAGGGCCGCGGCGGCCGCGAAGTTGCCGGCGCGGAACTGGCCTTCGGCCTGGAGCAGACGCATCTCGGCCGGGGCGAACATGGGGAAGTTGCCGATCCGGGCCGCGCTGAACAGCGCGAAGTAGCGGATCCACCGGTACTGCGAGTTGCCCAGCGGGTCGCCGAACCAGTCGTTGCCCGTCGCCCGGTTCTGCACGTAGCGCGCGCCGGCGTCGGCCTGCTGGGCCGCGCGGGTGGCGCCCTGAGGCCAGCGGGTGTCGGGCGTGACCACGGTGAACGGCACCCGGTTGGCCGGTGCCGTCCCGAGCCACGCTTCATAGTCCACCTGCGAGGCCGACATGCCCGCCATGTAGCCCCAGACCTGATGCCAGTTCACCGAACTGGACTGGTACATCTGGTTGAGCCAGGCGTTGTCCCAGCCGAGCGACGGCGTGAGGAGGTAGTTGTAGCCGGTGGGGAACGCGGTCAGGAACGCGCCGGCATCGGCGATGACCTGGGTCCAGTCCACCGCGGCTCGCTCCGCCGGCGTACGGGCGACGCCCGCGCGGATGCGCGCCTTCCAGGCACGGGCCACCGCGATGAACTGCGCGGCCGTGAGGTTGGTGCCGCCGGCACTGGTCCACGTGGCCGGGATGGTCTGCGTGCCCATGGCGCCCGCCTTGGCGATGGCCGAGTCGAGCTTCGCCAGCGCGTAGGTCGCCAGCGCGGCGTAGTCCACCAGGGGCAGCGGCGTGTTGCTGGTCAGGTCGTCGTTCTCGTTGACCGTCGAGCCCGAGTCATACGACATGGCCGCGTTGCCCAGCGCCACGCCGATGGAGAAGTGGGCGAAGGCCTGGGCGCGCGCCGTCTGCGACGCGCTGGCCGGGAAGAACGTGAAGTCGGCCCGGTTCACCCGGTTGAGTCCCAGCGCTGCGGCCCGCGCGGCCCGGTGCAGCCCGAGGAACGGGGCATAGTTCTCGCCAGCCGTGGCGTTGTTGCGGCTGTTGTCGATCGGCGGCCGCGGAATGGCCGACCGGGTGCCCATGCCGAAGTTCGCCAGGTTGGAGTAGTTCTCCATGCCCAGCGCCGACATCGGCGCCGCCAGGTTGGTGCTGCCCAGCGTGGCGCGGTGCATGGTGTTGAAGGAGCCCGAGATGAGCGCCTCCACGTCGGTGGGGCGGTTGAGGGCCCGCGTCTGGTCGGCGCTGTTCGTGTTCGTGACGTTCAGCACGTCCGTGCACGCCCCCAGGGACAAACCCGCCATGCCCACCAGCAGAAGTCGGTTCAGCTTGTGCATCGTCTATCCTCCGTTAGGCCGGCCCGGCCGCCGGCGCGCTGAGCGCGCCGGCGGGGGCCCGCCGTCCGATTCCTAGAAGCTGGTGGACAGGGCTACCGTGAACGTCCGGGTGTTCGGGAACGTGAACGCGTCCACGGCGTTGATCGCCGCGGCCGAGGCCGTCCCGCCGCTGATCCCGACTTCGGGATCGAACCCGTTGTAGTTCGTGATGGTGAACAGGTTCCGGCCGATGATGTTGACCGTCCAGTTCCCCACGCCGCCGACCGGGCCGACGTTGTAGCCCACCGACAGCTCGCGGAGCTTCGCGTACGACGCGTCCTCCACGAAGTGGCTGTTCGGCGCCAGGATGTCGTAGAAGCCGCCCAGGCCGGAGAACCCGTCCGTGGGGCTGGTACGCCAGTAGTAGCCGACCGGCTTGGCCACGTCGATCGACCGGTTCCGCTGGTCGGTCGCGTTGGTGATGAAGTCGAGGTGCGACCAGTGACGGCCCTGGTTCCAGACCTCGCGGCCCATCACGCCCTGGAGCAGGCCGAAGATCTGGATGCGGCCGATCTGCAGGTTGGACGAGACCGCGAACTGCCAGTCGGGAAGCCCGTTGCCGAGCGGGCGCTGCGCCGCCGCGCACGTGGCGCTGGGCGTCGTGACGCACGCGGTGTCGCGGATGATGATCGGGATGCCCCAGTTGAAGCCGATGCCCCAGGGCGTCGTGCCGGCCGTGCCGCTGGCCGGGAGCGCGGTCTGCCACAGGTTGCGGCGGATGCCGTCGCGGTAGTCCTGCCCGCCGGTCCAGACGAGGTAGCCCTCGTCGTTGAACTGGAAGGACGAGGTGGAACTGCCGCAGTCGCTCTGGAACGCCGCCGGCAGGTGCGCGCAGCTGCGGGCGAACTCGCGGCCGTAGAAGGTGCCGTAGCGCTCACCCTCGCGGACCAGGAACATGCCGCCGGTGGCCTGGAGGCCGGTGCCGATGTTGAAGGGCGGCACCGCGAGGCTGGTGACGACGGTGCGGGTCTGGTCGTAGGTGAAGCGCCACGACCAGTTCACGTTGCGCCGGGTGACCAGCGGCAGGTTGACCGCCAGCTCCCAGGTCTTGTTCTCGAGCGTGCCCGCGTTCTGCCACTGCGTGCCGAAACCCTTCTCGGCCGGGAGCGGCACCTGGAGGATCTGGTCGCGGGTCTCGCCCACGGCGCGGGTGATCTGCACGCCGAGGCGGCGGAACATCTCGAAGTCGGCGCCGAACTCGTTGTCCACCGTGATCTCGGGGCGCAGGAGCTTGTTGCCCTGGTTGCCGAGGGTCGGGCCGGACGTGGTGACGCCGAAGGTCTCGTACTGGGCCGAGAACGACGGACGGCCGCCGGCCGAGCCGCGCGAATAGCGCAGCTTCAGGTCGTTGACCGCCGCGCCGCCGAACCACCACGATTCCTGCGAGGGACGCCAGGCCAGGCTGAAGCGGCCGAAGGTCGCCCACCGGTTGGAAGAACCGAACAGCGAGGTACCGTCGCGGCGCACCAGGCCCTCGACGATGTACCGGCCGTCCATGAGGTCGAAGTTCACGCCCGCGAACAGGCCGACCTGCCGCACCGAGTTGGTGCTGGAGCTGATCGCCTGGCCGGCGGTGGCGTTGTTCAGCGTCGGGACGCCCACGGCGCCGAGCGTGTTGCCCGAGCCCTGGCGGTCCGCGAAGTCCTGCCGCTCATACAGCGCGCGGAAGTTCCAGCGCGACAGGATGCTCCGGTTGATCCGGCGCCGGACCGTGGCGTTCAGGCTGCCGTTGTAGGACTGGTCCCGCGAGCTGTACTGGCGGATGAAGCCGTTGTTGGTGGCCGGGACCGATGCCGTGGTCCGGAAGCCCTTGTCGCGGAAGAAATCCTGGCTGTAGTTCTGGAGGTCGAAGCTGCCGACCGCCTCGAAGTCCAGCCACGAGGCCGCCGTGTAGCGCACCGTGCCGCCGCCGATGAAGCGGTCGGTCACCGCGATGTCCTTCTGGTACGCCAGCGAATTCAGCGGGTTCTCGTTCTGCGAGCCCTGGCCCTGGAGGTTGGTCCGGATGTGCAGCCGGCCCAGCGTGTCGCGCGCCAGGATGTTGGCCGCCGCCGGCTGACGGGTCAGCCGGAAGAACGCGGCGCCGCCGCCTTCCTGGTCGAAACCGTCGGCGGTGCTGTGCGAGTAGTAGGTGCGCAGCGCCAGCGACCACTTGTCGGCGATGCGCTGGTCGACGTTCAGCCGGCCGCTGTAGCGCTCGAAGCCGTTGAGGAACCGGATCGAGCCGGCCTGGTCGAGCAGGCTGAAGCTGCTGTAGACCTGCGTCTGCCCGAACCGGCCGGTGCCGTCCACCGTGACCTGCCCGAACACCTGCGGATCCACGACCTGGTCCACCGCGTTGTACGTCCGGCCGGGCCACAGCTGGGCCTGGTAGGCGTTGCGCAGCGGGGCGCCGGCGGCGCCGGCGCCGAGGTCGAGCGGCAGCGACGGCGGCGAGAGGGCGAAGTCGCCCGGCTCGTTGTTGATGCGCCCCACCTCCGTGACCCAGTTGACGGACCGCGAGCAGAGCGGCGAACCGGCGAGGTTCACGCACATGCGCTGGTTCTGGGCATCCATCATCAGCGCCGTCTGGCGGGCGAGCGGGAAGGAGTTCTCGATGTCGCTGCTGCCGTACTCGCCGCGGACGTTGAAGGTCATGCCGTCCGCCGCGCGCCGGCCGCTGCGCGTGGTGATCTGGATGACGCCGTT
>CAZJZC010000213.1:0-4266 GCA_964550365.1 uncultured Gemmatimonadales bacterium
GCATGCCGCGGAAGAAGACCGCCATGAGCAGGGCGGCGAGCTGGTAGTCGGGCACCGTGCCCGCCGCGTAGGCGGCCAGGAGGTCCCGCCATTCGCCGGGTTCGAGGGCGCCGCCCTCGCGTTTGCGTTCGATGAGACCGGGGACGAACATCGCGTGTGTGGCCTCCGTGGGCGCGTAACGTATCACGCGCGCGACGGCGGCCGGAAGGCCCGGCGTTCCCGGACCGCGGCTACGGCAGGACGCGCAGGCCCACCCGCGCGCGGTACCGGTCGCGCGGGATCGGCCCCGGGTCCTCCGGATACGGCGTGAGGTCGAGCAGTTCCAGCCGCACGCCCAGCACGGTATCGACCGCGGGCCCGGACCCGGCCGGGGTGTGCAGCGTCACCGGATGCTCCGGCCCCCGGTCGCCGGCCCGCAGGCCCAGCGTGACCGTGGCCTCGCCCGCCCACACGCACTGGACCCGCGACGGACAGCGCGAGTCGGCCGGCACGTCGGTGAAGCCCAGCGTCAGGACCGTGCCCGCGACGGCGTGCTCCTGCCCGACCGCCAGCCACACCTCGCCCCCGGCGACGTGCCCCGCGATCCGGTCGGGTCCGCCGCCACAGGCGGCCAGCATCGCGGCCCCCAGGGCCGCCCATCGCCTGATCATCGTCGCGCCCTCCGGACAGGAGAACGCGCCGGGCGCCGCCGGTCTGACATCGGCGCGCCGCCGCCGGTTGCGCGGCGCCGCCGCGCTTGCGTTGGACGAGTCCGGGCACGAACATTAGGCGTCCGTCCCACCCCGGAGAGCCGTCCATGCGCCTGGTGTGCGCCCTCGCCACGTCGTTGTTCCTCGCCGGCCCGCTGGCGGCGCAGGACGTCGCGGCGCACATCGCGCTGGGCGACGCGGCACGCTGCCGCCGCAACGCCGACGAGGCGCTGACGCACTATCGCGCGGCTTTGGCGCTGGACTCCCTCCACTACGAGGCCAACTGGAAGGCGTCGCAGGCGCTGGTCGACATCGGCAAGCAGCTGCCCAACAGCCAGCGCGCCCGCCGCGACAGCCTGTTCGAGCAGGGGCTGGCCCTGGCCCAGCGCGCCGTCCGGGTGAACAGCCGCGGCGCCGACGGGCACTTCATGGTCGCCGTGGCGACCGGCCGCGTGGCCCTGACCAAGGGCGCCCGCGACCGCGTGCGCTACGCCGGGGTGGTGCGCGAGGAGGCCCTGCGGGCGCTGGAACTGAACCCGCGCCATGACGGCGCGATGCACGTGCTGGGACGCTGGAACGCGGAGATCATGCGGCTGCCGGGCATCACCAAGATGTTCGCCAAGGCCTTCCTCGGCGCGTCCATCTTCAACCAGGCCTCATGGGCCAACGCCGAGATGTACTTCGACCAGGCGATCGGGATCGACCCGAACAACCTGTACCACCACCTCGACCTGGCCGAGGCCCTGGTGGACTCCGACAGCCCGGGGCGCGCCGTGGCGCACCTGGAGCTCGTCGGACAGCTGCCGCTGGGCTGCGAGCCGATGGACGCCGCCTACAAGCAGGAAGCGGCCGCCCTGCTGCGCCGCATCAGTCGGCAATAGCCTCCTTCGCCTTCCGCTGCAGCCGCCGCGCCTCGAGCTTCACGTCGAGCACCTTGTCCTGGGCGTCGGCGGCGAGCGACCGCGCCCGGCGCCGGATGATCCGCCGGGTCTCCTCGCCGCTCTGCGGCGCCACCAGCAGGGCCACGCCCGCCCCGATCAGGGCGCCGAGCAGGATACCGACGGCGAAGGTGCGCCCGCCGCGGTCGTCGTCGTTGAGCATCAGTTCCTCCCCCGCGCGGCCGTCCGGCCCGCGCGCATCACCCGCTCCACCTCGTCCGCGGTGCGCGGCGCCGCGATGGACAGGTTCTCGTAGCCGGTCTCGGTGACCAGGATATCGTCCTCGATGCGCACCCCGAAGCCCTCCTCGGGGATGTAGATGCCGGGCTCGATCGTGAAGACCATCCCCGGCGCCAGCGGGACGTTGTAGGGCCCCACGTCGTGCACGTCCATGCCGATCCAGTGCGCCAGTCCGTGGATGTAGTAGCGGTTGCAGGGCTGGGCGCCGCACAGCGTGCCCGAGTGCTCCCGCATGTACGTGGCGGCGATCTGCGACAGCCGCCCGATGGTGATGCCGGGCCGCACCGAGTCCATCGCCGCCTGCTGGGTCGCCAGCACCAGGTCGTAGATGGCGCGCTGGCGGGGCGTGAAGGTGCCGCTCACCGGCACCGTGCGGGTCACGTCGGCGGTGTACTGGGCGTACTCGGCGGCCGCGTCCACCACCACCAGGTCGCCGGCCTGGGTCTGCCGGCGGTTCACGTCGTAGTGGAGCGTGGTGCCGTTGATCCCGCTGCCCACGATGCTCGGATAGCCCACGCGATCGGCGCCCCGGCGGCGGAACCCGGACTCGATGACCGCCTCCAGCTCGTACTCGAACATGCCGGGCCGGGCCGCGCGCATCAGGTCCACGTGCGCCTCGGCGCTGATCCGGGCGGCCTGGCGCAGGGCGGCGACCTCGACGGCGTCCTTCACCAGCCGCAGCGAGTCGGCCGCGGGCCGCACGTTGCGGACCACCAGGCCGCGCGCCGTGTCGGCCCGCAGTGCCGCGATCACCGGCTCGTACCGCGTGGTCCGGTCGATCGGCAGGTAGACCGGCACGCCCGCGGCGCGCACCTCGGCCAGGAGGCTGTCGAGCGACCGCGTGCTCAGCACCGTGGGGATGCCCGTCAGCCGCGCGGCGCTGCTGTCGGGCCCCAGCCGCACGCCGGTCCAGCGTTCGCGCTGGGGATTGCGGGGCGGCAGCAGCAGCACCGTCTCGTCGGGGCCCTGCGAACGGGCCCGCATCAGCAGCCAGGCGTCGGACGACTCCAGCATGGTGAAGTAGAAGAAGGTGTTGTGCTGGCGGAAGTCGTTGTCCTGCGGATGGTCGCCGTTCGGTTCGGCGCTGCGTTCGTGGTTCGCCGGGACCAGGATCACGGCGTCGCCGAGCAGGTCCATGAGCCGCTGGCGCCGCGCGCCGGTGGCCGCGACGTCGATCGGCCGGCCCATGCCGGGCAGGGCATCGACATACGGCTGCTGGGCCCCGAGCGGCGTCCAGCCCAGGGCGACGGCGGCGAGCAGGATCAGGGGCGAACGACGGGGCATGGGCGTCCTCGCGGAGGTGGACGTGGAACCTAGCCGGGCGCGCAGCCGGCGGTAAGGCCGTGCACCTGGTGATGCGCGTCACAAACCGCGCGCCGGCGCTTGACGCCGGACCCGGCCGCCCCGATGCTACAGGTCTATGACGAGCACCCCGCCGATCGAAGCGTCATCCGCCCTGGCCCTGCGGGTCGAGGAGCTCGAGCGGGAGCGCGAGCGCCTGCTCGCGATCGTCGAGATCCTCCACGAGATCTCGGGCACCCTGCACTTCGTCGACATCCTCCAGACCATCGCCCGCCGCATGGGCGAGACCTTCGGGCTCGACCGCGCCAGCATCATCCTGGCCGATACCGGCGGGCGGACCGCGCGGCTGGTGGCCTCGTACGAGGACCCGACCATCCGGAACCTGGTGATCGACCTGGCCCGCTACCCCGAGATCAAGCAGGCCATGGCCAGCGGCGAGACGGTGTTCATCGCCGATGCCGCGAGCGACCCGACCCTGCGCGACGTGAAGGGCGCGCTCGACCGGCGCAAGGTGCGGTCCATCACCGTGGTGCCCATCAAGTACCGGGGCGCCGCCATCGGCTGCATGTTCCTCCGGACGTTCAAGGAGGGACAGAGTTTCAGCGACGCCGACGTCCGGTTCTGCCAGATCGTGGCCGAGCTGACGGCCAAGGCCCTGCGCAACGCCCACAAGTACGAACAGCTGGTCCAGCGCACCCGCGACGCCTCGGAGGACATGCGCCGGGCCGACCTGCAGCGGCTGGCGCTGACGTCGTTCCTGCATCGCCTGCTGACGGCCCACGCGGCACAGGACACCGCGTCGCTCGAGCAGCTGCTCAGCGACAGCTCGGCGTCCGAGCTCGACCGGCTGGTCGGCGTGGCGATGGCGGTCCTGGCCGAGGAAGCCAAGGGGCGATGACCGCAGCCGAGCGGCGCGCCGCCGAGCTGCGCCGCACGCTCAACCGCGCCATCCACCAGTACCACGTGCTCGACGCGCCGGAGATGTCCGACGCCGAGTACGACCGGCTGTTCCGCGAGCTCCAGCAACTCGAGACCGACCATCCCGACCTGCGGGCGCCCGACTCGCCGACGCTCCGGGTGGGCGCCGAGCCGGCGTC
>CAZJZC010000214.1:0-4231 GCA_964550365.1 uncultured Gemmatimonadales bacterium
TCCGCAAGGCGACCTTGACGGGCCTGGTGGGGCGCGGCCAGGGCGCCCGGAGGCCGTTCCCACGGTCCTCCCCGGGGGGCGCCCGCCCCTCGCGAGAGGGGCTCGACGGCCGGCGGCACGCTCCGGGCACGGAGGTTGCTGCTGCAAAAGGGCCTGCCGTCGGCGTCGCCCGAGGCGGGCGGCACCACGCCGACCGCCGTGCCCCGGGGGCGGCCGGGGCGGCTATGTCCGCGTGTCACGGCAACTTCGGCCTTGAAGGAGTTCCTTGACAGGCATCACCGGAGCGCCCTTTTTTGTGACGATGGTCACCGGCCGTTCCCCCGCCCGTGCCGCCGCCGGCTTCGCGCTCGCAGCGGCGCTGGTCTCGTGGCCTGTCTCCGGGCACGCCCAGGCCCGGTGCCGGGCGAACGAGGTCGCCGTGACGCCCCCCGATGCCCAGATCCGGGTCGGGGCGACCTATCCCTTCGTGGCCACCGCCTACGACCGGTCGGGCATTCCGTGCGACGACGTGACGTTCGCCTGGCAGTCGAGCGCGCCGGGCGTGGTGACGATCGACGCCAACGGCATCGCCACGGGTGTCTCGCCAGGGTCGGCGACCATCACCGCCCGTACCGGGGTCGGCACGGCCGCGCGCGGAGGCCGCTCCGCGATCACCGTCGTCTCCAGCGGTGCGGTGACCAGCCAGGCCGTGACCATCCCCGGCTTCAGCCGGGTGCTGAACCGACCGACCGGGCAGGGGTACGCCGCGTTCGACCGCCAGCCGGAGGGCACCGGGCCGGCCGACGGCGGTCTGTACGTGGACCCGCTCAGGCTCACGCTGGTGCGTGGCGAATCGCGCATCCTCGATTATCGCGCGGTGCGGGCCGACGGCGGCAACGCCGCGCGGGTGCCCATCGTCTTCACCGTGGACGCCGGCGGCGAGCGGATCGTCGCGGTGGATTCGCTGGGCCACATCACGTCGCTCGGCGACACCGGGACCGCGACGGTGCGGGCGGTGGTGCCGACCAACCAGCGCATCCAGCCCAAGACGGTACGGGTGGAGGTCCGCGGCGACTCGGTGCGGTTCAACCGCACGGTCCTGTCGCTGACGCCGGGGACGGTGGAGACGCTGTCGGTCTTCGTGCCGGCGCAGTCGCGGGCGCTCGACCCGTCGGGCCTGTTCCAGTTCGGCACCTCGGACACGGCCCGCGTGAAGGTGAACCCCGTCCAGCCGATCGTCGAAGCGGTGGCGCCCGGGACGGCCCGGGTGACGGCACAAAGCTCGATCTATCCGGACATCAGCGTCACGGTCCATGTGCACCGCCGGGTCGCCCGGCTCGAGTTGACGCCGGCCGACTCCCAGCTGACGCTCGCCATCGGCGGGACGGTCACCCTGCGGGCCCGGGCGATCGGCGTCGACGGGGCTCCGGTGGCCGAGGCGCCGGTGACCTGGACCGTGCCCGACACGGTCGTCTCCTACGACCGCGCCACGGGCGCCCTGCGCGGCCGGCACACGGGCAGCGTGATCCTCAGCGTCCAGGCGCCCACCGGCCGCGATTCGGCCACCACGCGGTTCATCCGCGTGCGGGTGGTGGCCGGCGGTCTCGCCGTGGCTCGTCCGCGGCTGAGCATGAGCGTGGGCCAGCGCGTGCCGATCGAGGCCACCATCCTGGACGAGCGGCGGCAGCCGGTGGGCTCGGCCAACGAACTGCTGGCGTGGCGCACCAGCGCCGACAGCGTGGCCCGGGTCGAGGGCAACCAGGTCATCGCGGTGCGACCGGGTCTGGCGCAGCTCACGGGCCTCGCGCCCTGGGACAGCACGGTGACCATCGCCGTGGCCGTGGCGGGAGACCTCGTGGTCGCGGCGCAGCAGGGCGGGCGCTGGGACCTCCAGATGGTCTGGGAGAACGGGTCGCGGTTCGCGCCGCTCACCGCCGACAGCCTGATCGAGGCGCAGGCGGCCTGGTCGCGCGACTACGGCCGCATCGCCTTCACCGCGGCCGGCACGGGGCCGAGCCGGACGCCCACCTCGTCGCTCTGGGTCATGAATGCCGACGGCACGGGCCGCCTGCGTCTGACCGACGATTCGGCGCAGATCGAGTGGCCGCGCTGGACGCCGGACGGGTCGCGCATCGTGTACGAGTCGAACCGCACCGGCCGGCCGCAGATCTGGATGCACGAGTTCGGTCCCGACGGCGCGGTCGGCACCAACCGCCAGGTCACGACGCTCACGCCGGGCGCGCCCAACACGGCGCCCGCCGTCTCGCCCGATGGCAGCCGCATCGCCTACGTGTCGCTGCGCGAGTCGTCGCCGGGCCGGCGCGGCTACGTCATCCTGCACGCCAACCTCGAGGGGACGGACGAGCGCATGCTGACGGGCGGCGGCCTGATCGACGAACCGCTGTACGCCCCCGACGGCCGATCACTGTACTTCCTGCGGGCCGAGAACAACCGCGGCCAGCAGTCGAAGCGGGTCTTCCGTCTGCCGCTCGGCGGCGCGGCGACCGACACGGCCGTGGCGGTCACGCCGCCGAGCCTGTTCGTCCAGCAGTTCTCGATCAGCGCCGACGGCCAGAGCCTGGCGCTGACGCTGCTCGAGCCGGCCCAGGGCGGCGGGACGACCTCGCGGGTGGTGCTGTTCCGGCTCGCCAGCGGCGAGGTCACCGCGCTCGGCCTGCCGCGGGAGGTGCGGCTGTCGAGCCCGGTGCTGCGTCCGCCGCCGCCGGCCGCTCCCGCGCGCCCCTAGTCGCTACCTTACCCCATGCTCGCCGCAGTCATCCGGGGCTACCAGGGCCCGGCCGGCGTGTCCGTGGAGGACGTGCCGCGCCCGGTCGTGGAGGGCCCCCACGACGTCGTGGTGGCCCTCCGGGCCGCGGCGCTCAACCACCTGGACCTGTTCGTCCTCAAGGGCCTCCCCGGCGTCACGCATGCCTTCCCGCACATCATCGGCGGCGACGGGGCCGGCGTCGTCGAGGCGGTGGGTTCGGCGGTGTCCCGCGTGAAGCCGGGCGACAGGGTGCTGATCAACCCGGGGCTTTCGTGCGGCGAGTGCCCGCCGTGCCGGGCCGGCGAGCATTCCCTGTGCCTGACCTACCGCCTGCTCGGGGAGCACGTGGCCGGGACCTTCGCCGAGGCCGTGCGGGTGCCCGAGGTCAACGTCCACCCGGCGCCGGCCGCGGCCTCGTGGGAGGCATGCGCGGCGTTCGGGCTGGTCACGCTGACGGCCTGGCGCATGCTGACCACCCGCGCGAACCTGCGGCCGGGCGAGACGGTGCTCATCTGGGGCATCGGCGGCGGGGTGGCGCTGGCGGCGCTGGACATCGCCAGGCGGCTGGGTGCCCGGGTCATCGTCACCAGCTCGAGCGACGACAAGCTGGCCCGGGCCCGGGAGCTCGGCGCCGACGAGGGCATCAACTACCGCACGGCGGACGTGGCGCGGGAGGTGCGGCGGCTGACCGGGCGCCGGGGCTGTGACGTGGTGGTCGACAGCGTGGGCGAGCAGACCTGGGAGACCAGCACGCGGGTGCTGGGCCGCGGCGGGCGGCTGGTCACCTGCGGCGGCACCTCGGGCCCCATGGTGACCACCGACGTCCGGCGCATGTTCTGGTACGGTCACAGCCTGCTGGGATCGATGATGGGGAACTGGCGCGAGTTCGAGGAGATCGTCGGGCTGTTCGGCCGCGGCGACCTGGCGCCGGTCGTGGACTCGGTGTATCCGCTGGCCGAGGTGCGGCCGGCGCTGGAGCGCATGGCGGCCGGCGGACAGTTCGGCAAGATCGTCCTGCGCATCGGAACGCCGGGCGCATGAGGCGTCGTCACCTCAAGGAGGGGTCGTGAACCGGGCGGCGGAGTCGTTCGAGCGTCTCAGGCTGGCGCTGATGCAGATCCTCGGCATCCTGCCGGGTCTGCTGCTGAGTCTCGTCATCCTGGGCGCCGGCCTGCTGGTGGCACGGACGCTGGAGAAGCTGGTGGACGGCGCCCTCGACCGGCTGCACTTCGACCGCGAGGCGGCGCGCTGGGGCGTGGCCGAGGCGGCCGAACGCAGCGGCGCGGGCAAGCCGACGCAGATCGTCGGCAAGCTCATCTTCTGGCTGGTGATGCTGGTCGTCATCCTGCTGGCCGCCTCGGCGCTGGGCCTGGAGAACATCGGCGACCTGTTCGCCAATCTCGTGGGCTACGTGCCGAGCGTGTTCGCGTCCATCATCGTCATCATCCTCGGCATCATCCTCGGCGAGTTCGTGCGGGCGGTCAT